>NZ_JBHVMF010000020.1:0-163375 GCF_042797055.1 Streptomyces sp. NPDC057854 | reverse complement strand
GCTGTTGAGTTCTCAAGGTGCGGACGCTTCCTTCGTTCCTGTTTCCAGGCCCTCCGGGCGCTTCCTTCGTTTCCGACTCTATCAGATCTTTCCGACCCTATTTCCTCGGTGCTTTCCGGTCCCTTTCGCTTTCGCTCCGGGCCCTTCCGGCGTTTCCGACTCTATCAGATCCTTTCGGCGTCTGATTCCCAGTCAGCGGGGTTTGTCTTCCGGGCTGTTGGGCCGTTCCGACGTCTCAAACCTTAGCGGATCTTCCGGGCGGCTCATAATCGAGCCGTTCGAATTGAATTTCGGCATGCCGAAATTTATCCCGTGAGGGAGACCGTGCTGGAGAGAGGTGCCGCTCTCGCGGCGGGATGGTTGTCGCAGAACCGTTCCGGCTCCGTGACAACTCGGAGAACACTACGCGTCCCGCAGGGGGGTGTCAACCGCCACCCGGGAGGTCTCGCGCGTCTGTTCAGTCGAGGTCGGTGAGCCTGCCGCCGGCGTCCGGCTGGGTCAGCTCCACCCGGCGCAGGAGGCGGATCAGGGCGTCGCCGAGGGCGCCCCGCTCCTCGCTGCCGAGGTCCTGGAGGAGCTTCTCCTCGAAGTCCGTGGCCATGCGCATCGCCTCCAGCCACTTCGTCCGGCCCTCGTCCGTGAGCTCCACGATCACGCGGACGCGGTTGGTCTCGTCGCGGTCGCGGGTCACCAGGCCCTCGCCGGCCATGCGGTCGATGCGGTGGGTCATCGCGGCCGGGGTGAGGCCGAGGCGCTTGGCCAGCTCCCCCGGGCCCAGGCGGTACGGGGCGCCGGAGAGGACCAGGGTCTTGAGCACCTCCCACTCGGCGTTGCTGATGCCGAGGTCGGCGAGCTGGCGGCCGTACGCCACGTTCATCCGGCGGTTCAGCCGGCCGAGGGCGGAGACCACCTTCTCCACCTGGGGGTCCAGGTCGCGGTACTCGCGCTGGTAGGCGGCGATCTGCTCGTCGAGCGTCGGCTCCTGCGGCTCCGGAGAGGCGGGGCGCTCGGGGGTGTCGGACATGAGGGCGAGTATTCCACGCCCGTCGTTGGCGTTGAAGTCCTTCCATGTGTACTGTTAACCATCGAACTTTAGTGTTGAAGTCTTGAGGGTTCAGGCGTACAGCTCTGAACCCACGACCGAAGTGGGTGAGTGTGACCAAGGCGAGGGGCGCGGCGATGCGCCGGATTCAGGCAGGCAGCGCGCTGAGCGCGTTCGGACTCGGCTTCACCGTGCCGTACCTCTATGTGTACGTGGCGCAGGTGCGGGATCTGGGCGCGACGACCGCGGGTGTGGTGCTGGCCGTCTTCGCCATGGCCGCGCTCGTGGTGCTGCCGTTCAGCGGGCGGGCGATCGACCGGCGCGGCCCGGTGCCGGTGCTGCTCGTCGCCTCGGGTCTGGCCGCGGTCGGCGCCGTGGGGATGGGGCTCGCGTCGAGTGTGCCGGCGGCGGTGGGCGCCGCCGCGCTGCTGGGCGCAGGGACGGCGGTGCTCCAGCCGGCGCTCGCGACGATGATCGTGTGGTGCTCCGAGCCGGCCGCGCGGACGCGCGCCTTCGCCCTCCAGTTCTTCCTGCAGAACCTGGGCCTGGGTGTCGGCGGTCTTATCGGCGGCCAGCTGGTCGACGTGAGCCGGCCCGGCAGCTTCCTGCTGCTGTTCTCCATCGAGGCCGTGATGTTCCTGGTGCTGGCCGCGGTGGTCGGCACCGTGCGGACGGCCGGTTCGCCGGCGCTCCAGGGCGCCCGGCCGGCCGAGGGCGGCAAGGGCGGGGTGCGGGCGCTCCTGGGCCACAAGGCGATGGTGCAGCTGTGCGTCCTCGGCTTCGTCCTCTTCTTCGCCTGCTACGGACAGTTCGAGTCGGGTCTGGCGGCGTACGGCACGGAGGCCGCCGGTATCGCGCCGTCGACGCTGGGTCTGGCGCTGGCCGCGAACACGGCGGTGATCGTGGCGGCGCAGTTCCTGGTGCTCAAGTTCGTGGAGCGCCGCAAGCGGACCCGGGTGATCGCGGCCGTGGGTCTGATCTGGGCGGTGGCCTGGCTGATCGCCGGGTACGCGGGGCTGGGCCACGGCAGCCAGGCGATGGCGACGGCCGCGTTCGTCTCCACGTACGCGCTGTTCGGTCTCGGCGAGGCGATGCTGTCGCCGACGGTGGCGCCGCTGGTGGCCGATCTGGCGCCGGAGTCGAGGGTGGGTTCGTACAACTCGGCCTTCGCGCTGGTGAAGCAGCTGGCGCTGGCGGTCGGTCCGGCGGTGGGCGGGCCGATGGGCGCGTCGCTGCACGGGCCGTACATCGTGACCTTCGTGCTGTTCTCGCTGCTGGTCACGGTGCTGGCGGTGCGGCTGGGCAAGCAGCTCACGCCGGTGCAGAACCAGCCGTCGCTGGCGGCGAAGCCGTCCCGCATCGTGGTGCGGCACCAGCCGGAGAAGGAGACCGCCGCCGCTGCCTAGTCGGGCAGCGCGAACTCGCACCAGACCGCTTTGCCGCCGCCGGGAGTGCGGCGGCTTCCCCAGGACGAGGCGATCGTCGCGATGATGGAGATCCCGCGACCCGCCTCGTCCTCTGTTTCCGCCCTGCGGCGGCGCGGCAGGTGGTCGTCGCCGTCGGTGACCTCGATGATCAGGCGGCGGTCGGTGCGGCGCAGCCGCAGCCGCATGGGCGGGGTGCCGTGCTGGAGGCTGTTGGCGACGAGTTCGCTGGTGGCGAGGACGCCGAGGTCGCGGAGTTCGACGGGGAAGCGCCACGAGGAGAGGACTCCGGAGGCGAAGGCACGCGCGCGGGGGGCCGCCTCGACGCCGCCGAGGAGTTCGAGGGCGGCGTTGTGGAACAGCTCGGCGTCGGCGCCCTCGCGGGCCGGGTGCTGGACGACGAGGACGGCGACGTCGTCGTCGTGTTCGGCGGTGACGCCGAGGGCGCGGAGCAGCCGGTCGCAGACCACCTGGGGGGTGCCGCTGGCGCCGGCGAGGGCGCGGGCGAGGGCTTCGACGCCCTCGTCGATGTCCTCGCGGCGGCGCTCGACGAGTCCGTCGGTGTAGAGGACGGCAGTGGAGCCGGGGGGCAGGGCGATGGAGCCGGAGGAGTGCAGCCAGCCGCCGGTGCCGAGCGGGGGTCCGGTGGCGCCGTCCGCGTGGCGGACGGTGCCGTCCTCGTCGCGGACGAGGATCGGGAGGTGGCCGGCGGAGGCGTAGACGAGGCGGCCCTCGTTGGGGTCGTGGACGGCGTAGACGCAGGTGGCGATCTGGCTGGCGTCGATCTCGGCGGCGAGGCCGTCGAGGAGCTGGAGGACCTCGTGCGGCGGCAGGTCCAGGCGGGCGTAGGCGCGGACGGCGGTGCGGAGCTGGCCCATGACGGCGGCGGCGCGGACGCCGCGGCCCATGACGTCGCCGATGACGAGGGCGGTGCGGCCGGCGCCGAGGGTGATGACGTCGTACCAGTCGCCGCCGACGGCGGCGTCGGCGACGCCGGGCTGGTAGGTGGCGGCGATCCGGAGGTCGTCGGGCTGCTCCAGCTCCTGCGGGAGGAGGGAGCGCTGGAGGGTGACGGCGGTCTCGCGGTGGCGGCGCTCGCTGGCGCGGAGCCGTTCGGCGGCGTCGGCGTGGTCGGTGACGTCGGCGGCGTGCACGAGGACGCCGGCGCCGTCGGGGCGCGGGCTGTCGACGGGCAGGCAGGTGACGGTGTACGAGCCGCCGCTCTCGGTGCGGCGGGACTTCACGGTGCGGGGCTTGCCGCTGCGGCGGACCTGGTCGAGGAGCGGCAGCAGGCCGAGTTCCTCGGCCTCGGGGCAGGTGGCGGCGACGGTGGCGCCGGGGGTGCGGGGGCCGAAGGCGGCGGCGTACGCGTCGTTGACGTACGCGATGCGGTGCTCGGGGCCGTACACGAGGGCGACGAGGCCGGGGAGGCGGCCGAGGAGGTCCCGTACGGAGAAGTCCTCCAGGGCGGGGACGTCGGTGTCGACGGCGTCCGGGGCGGTCCCGGCGTCCTCGGCGTCCGGTGCGTCCGCGGTGGGGTGCTCCTGCCGCGGTCCGTACTCACCGCGGGCGGCGGGCACGGAGCCTTCGGTCCCCCGCGCCGCGCGGCGCTGCGTGCCGGGGAGCCGGGCGCTCCAACGGGTGAAGTTCACGGATCTGTATGCCTCGTGGTGTCGGTGCCGTGCGGAGTCACGCTGTGCAGGTGTGAGCCCACCTATGGTCACACGTCCAGTGTGGACGAGTGCACTGACAGTGATGTCAGGAGGACGTCCCGCCGGTTCCCGTGGGGCCGGGGTCGGCGGGCGGGGGCGGGGGTGGTGCCGCGGCGAGTTCGAATTCGGCCCGGGGGTGTTCGAGGGAGCCGAGGGAGACGATCTCGCGTTTGAAGAGCCCGGAGAGGGTCCATTCGGCGAGGACCCGGGCCTTGCGGTTGGCGGTGGGCATCCGGCTGAGGTGGTAGGCGCGGTGCATCAGCCAGGCCGGGTAGCCCTTGAGCTTGCGTCCGTACACGTGCGCGACGCCCTTGTGGAGGCCGAGCGAGGCGACGGAGCCGGCGTACGCGTGCGCGTACTCCTTGAGCGGGCGGCCGTGGAGGGAGGCGGCGAGGTTCTCGGCGAGGACCTTGGCCTGGCGGACGGCGTGCTGGGCGTTGGGGGCGCAGAGGGTGCCGGGTTCCGGCGCGGTGACGTCGGGGACGGCGGCGGCGTCTCCGGCGGCCCACGCGTGGGGGGCGCCGTCGACGGCGAGGTGGGCGGTGCAGCGGATCCGGCCGCGTTCGTCGCGGGGGAGGTCGGTGGCGGCGAGGACGGGGGCGGGTCTGACGCCGGCGGTCCACACGACGGTGCGGGTGGGCAGCCGGGTGCCGTCGCTGAGGACGGCGACCCGGTCCTCGCAGCTGTCGAGCCGGGTCTCCAGGCGCACGTCGACGTTCCGGCCGCGGAGCTCGCGGATCGCGTACCGGCCCATCTCGTCGCCGACCTCCGGGAGGATCCGTCCGGCGGCCTCGACGAGGACCCATCTCAGGTCCTCCGGCTTGACGTTGTGGTAGTAGCGGGTGGCGTACCGGGCCATGTCCTCCAGTTCGGCGAGCGCCTCCACGCCCGCGTACCCGCCGCCGACGAACACGAAGCTGAGGGCGGCGTCGCGGAGCGCCGGGTCGCGGGTGGAGGAGGCGATGTCGAGCTGCTCCAGGACGTGGTTGCGCAGTCCGATGGCCTCCTCGACGGTCTTGAAGCCGATGCCGTGCTCGGCGAGGCCGGGGACGGGGAGGGTGCGGGAGACCGAGCCGGGGGCGAGGACGAGTTCGTCGTAGGTGAGGGCGACCGGGCCGGCGCCCTCCTCGTCGGTGGCGAGGGTGGTGACGATCGCGGTGCGCTCGGCGTGGTCGAGGGAGGCGACCTCGCCGATGAGGAGGCGGCAGCGGTCCAGGACGCGGCGGAGCGGGACGACGACGTGCCGCGGGGACAGCGAGCCGGCGGCGGCCTCGGGCAGGAACGGCTGGTACGTCATGTACGGGTCGGGCGTGACCACCGTGATCTCGGCGGCGCCGCGTCCGAGCTCCGTCCTGAGCTGCCGCTGGAGGCGCAGCGCGGTGTACATGCCGACGTAGCCACCGCCGACCACGAGAATGCGCGCAGGTTCGGTCACCGTCCCATGAGGCATCGCCGTCCGGGGTTTGTCCACAGGCCCGGCGAATTGTGTGACCGGAGGGGTACGGAGGCGCGGGGTGGCGCGCACGGCGCGCCCGGGCGCAACGGCGCAGGTCACGGCGGACGCGGGGGGTGCGTGGCGGGGCGGGAAACGGGCGTCTTCCGCCGCTTGCTCCGATCGGGGGGCGCACCGTACGGAACTCCCCCTTCTGAATTGACCCGGACTCAACTATGTTCGTAGTTCGTCGGGGTGTCGGTTCCGGCGTGCGCGCGGACCGATCGCGCACACCGGCCGGGAGCCCCGTATCAGGGCGGGGAGTCTCCGGGGGGAGACATCATGAGCGGGGGAACGCTTATGCAGATTCAGGATTCTCGGTGGCAGTCCGTGGTCGGCGCGGAGCGGGACGACCGGGGCGCGGCAGCCGTGCCGCCGGCCGGTTCCGGTCCCGCCGCGGGCACCGTCGCGGGGACCGGCACCGTGGTGACCGGTCCGGTGCCGGGCGGGCGCGCGGCGCCGCTGCGGGTGGACGCGCAGCGCAATCTGGAGCACGTGCTGCGGGCCGCGCGCGAGGTGTTCGGCGAGCTCGGTTACGGGGCGCCGATGGAGGACGTGGCCCGGCGGGCGCGCGTCGGGGTGGGCACCGTGTACCGGCGTTTCCCCAGCAAGGACGTGCTGGTGCGGCGGATAGCCGAGGAGGAGACCGCGCGGCTGACCGAGCAGGCGCGGGCCGCGCTGGGGCAGGAGGAGGAGCCGTGGTCGGCGCTCTCCCGGTTCCTGCGGACCTCGGTCGCGTCGGGTGCCGGGCGGCTGCTGCCGCCGCAGGTGCTGCGGGTCGGTGTGGACGAGACGGCGGCGGACGGGGACGGCGAGGCCCGGGTCCCGAGCCAGCGGGGTCTCGGCGAGCAGGCCGACGTACGCGTGGTGGCGCCCCGGGCGGTGCCGGCGGACGAGCGGGACGACGCGGGGGCTTCTGAGCTCCTGGAGGTCGTCGGCCGGCTGGTCGACCGGGCCCGGGAGGCGGGTCAGCTGCGGGCGGACGTGACCGTGGCGGACGTGCTGCTGGTCATCGCGACGGCGGCGCCGGCGCTGCCGGACGCGGCCCAGCAGGCGGCGGCCTCGGCCCGGCTGCTGGACATCCTCCTGGAGGGCCTGCGCTCGCGGTAGCGGATCGGACTCCCGACGGTCCGCCGGGTCTCGGGGCCGGGCGGGCCAAGGAGCATGACACGCACGTGTGAGCGGTGACGCCGGGGTGCGGGAAGTCGCCCCGGACGAGTGGTATACGGGCGCGACGCTTCGGCGTGCCCGCGTCGTGTGGCAGGCTTGGCCAATATTTCGGGTCTGCGCACGCGTACGGGGGCTTCCGCGATGAGCGGTGACGGTCGGGACGATCCGCTGGGCGCCGGCGGCGCCACGGAGGCCGAGGGCCTGCCCGCCCGGCAGGTGCCGAGCCAGGGCGGCCCCGGCGGCGCCCCCGCCGCACCGCACGACCCGGCGGCCGGGGCGAGCGTGCCGCAGCAGCGCGAGGCGCCCTCGGCGGGCGCCGCCCCCGCCCCCGTACCGGAGGCCGCGGAGGACACGGACGACGGGGACGACGCCGACGACGAGGGGCTGCTGCCGCCGCCCCGGGAGCTGCCGGCGTCGGACGCCGACCTGATCGCCCGCATGCGGGACGGCGACGACTCCGCGTACGAGGAGCTGTTCCGCCGCCACTCCGACGCCGTCCGCCGCTACGCCCGCACCTGCTGCCGGGACGCGCACACCGCCGACGACCTCACCGCCGAGGTGTTCGCCCGCACCCTGCAGGCGGTCCGCGGCGGCGCCGGGCCCGAACAGGCCGTCCGCGCCTATCTGATGACCACCGTCCGGCGGGTCGGCGCGAGCTGGGCCAAGACGCAGCGGCGCGAGCACCTCGTCGAGGACTTCGCCGTCTTCGCCGCCGACGCCGCCCGCTCCTCCGAGGTCTCCGACCAGGACACCCTGGACCTCGGCGCCGAGGTCCGCGCCATGCAGGAGGCCGAGCAGTCGCTGGCCATGCAGGCGTTCCGGTCGCTGCCCGAGCGCTGGCAGGCCGTGCTGTGGCACACCACCGTCGAGGAGGAGTCGCCCAGCGAGGTCGCGCCCCTCTTCGGCCTGACCGCCAACGCCACCGCCGTCCTCGCCAGCCGCGCCCGCGAGGGCCTCAAGCAGGCGTACCTCCAGGCCCACGTCAGCCAGGCGCTCACCGCGGGCGGCGACTGCGCCCGGTACGCCGACCGGCTCGGCGCCTACGCGCGCGGCGGGCTGCGGATGCGGGCCGAGCGCGGCTTGCGCAAGCACCTCGACGAGTGCGCCAAGTGCCGGGTCGCCGCCGGCGAACTCGCCCACGTCAACGCCGGGATCCCGGCGCTGCTCCCGGTCGCCGTCATCGGCTGGTTCGCCGCCGGCTACTCCCTCAAGGCCGCCGGGATCGTCGCCGGCGGCGCCGCGGGTGCGGCCGGCGCGGGCGCCGCTGCCGCCGCCACCGGCGGGAGCACGTCCGGCGCCGCCTCCGGCGGGGCCGCCGCCGAAGGGCTCGGCGCGCCCGCGAAGGCCGGCATCGCCGCCGCGGTGGCCGTGGCCGCCGCGGCCGGGCTCGTCTGGGCGATGGCCGGCGATCCGCAACCGGTCGCCGCGCCGCAGCCGACGCCGCCGGCGGCCACCCCCGTGGTGCCCGAGCCCGCGCCGCCGGCGAAGCCGTCGCCCACGCCGAAGCCGCCGCCGCCCCCGGCGCCCGCGCCGGAGCCCACCACCCCGCCGCCGCCGAAGCCCACGCCCACGCCGAAGCCCACCCCGAAGCCGACGCCTCCGCCGACGGTCAAGCCGTCCCCGAAGCCGACGCCCACGCCGACGCCGACCCCCGCGCCGACGACTCCGAGCCCCACGCCGAGCCCGAAGGCCACCCCCACCACCCCGCCGCCGACGACACCGCCCCCGCCGCCGCCCGCGCCGACCGTCTACCCGGTCGACCGGCTGGAGTACGCGGCCTTCGGCGACGGCACGAAGCCCGAGGTCGTCCTGGAGGACGGGTCCTGGATGTGGTCGCGCCAGTCCATGACCATCAGCGACTCCACGTACGCGTACGGCGTCAGCGTGCACGCCCCGTCCTCGCTGCTGATCCGGCTGAACCGGCAGTGCACCGCGTACGACGCGCTCGTCGGCGTCGACGACCTGAGCGCGCCGCTCGGGCCCGGCGGGGTCCGCTTCTCCGTGTACGGCGACGACGAGCGGCTGTGGCGCTCGCCCGTGGTCCGGCCCGGCGACCCGGCGATCCCCGTGCACCTGGACCTCGCGGGCCGCTCCACGCTCCGGCTGGTGGTGGAGGAGCACACGCCGTTCGGGCGGGCCGCCGTCGCCGACTGGGCGGAGTCCCGGATCAGCTGCTCCTGACCGGCGCCGCGGCCCCGGTGTACGGCTCCACCAGCGCGAGGACGTCCGCCGGACCGAGGCCGGCGCCGGCGGCGCGGGCGGCGGCCAGGGCGTCGTCGCCGAGCGCTTCCGCGCAGGCCGCGGCCAGCGCCTCGGCTTCGCGGCGCTCCGGCACCGAGCGCGGGATGTCCCTCCGCCAGCCGCCGACGGCCGCCGCCACGCGCGCGCAGCGGTCCGCGTCGCCGGCCCGGTCCAGCGCGAAGGCGAGCCCTTCGGCGAGGCCGATCACGATGACGTCCGCGCAGCGGCCGTCGAGCGCGGCCCGCAGCGCGGCGGCGGCGGACGCGACGGCCGCCGGTCCCGCGCCCTCCTGTGCCTCGATCCGGGCCACGAACCCCTCGATGGCGAGGACGAAGTGCGGCGGCGGGGAACCGGCCCGGATGTGGGCGCCGGCCGAGCCGATCCAGGCACGCGCGCGTGCGGGGTCGTTCCGGTCGAGGGCGAGGACGGCCCGCATGACGTCGACGAACGCGAGGGCGTCCCGCAGGCGCAGCCGGTCGGACTCCCGCGCGGCCTCGTCGAGCCCCCGCTCGGCGGCCTCCATGTCGCCGTCCCGGTAGGACAGTTCGGCGAGCCGGGCGATGAGGAACGGGGCCTCGGCGTGCGCACCGACCTCGCGGGCGAGCCGGAGGGCTTCCTCGTACGCCTCCCTGGCCTCGGCCCGGCGGCCCCGCATCATGTGGGCCTCGGCGGCGGCCGAGGCGACCTGGGCGGCCATCCAGCGGTCGCCGACCCGGCGGGTGAGGACGCGGAGTTCGGCCAGGTCCTCGTCGACGCCCTCCATGCCGCCGGGCATGTCCACGATCATGTGGGTGCGGAACATCAGGCTGACGCCGAGCTCCCAGTCGCCGCCGTACCGGCGGCAGGTCTCGACGCCGACGTCGAGCAGCGCGCGGATCGTCGCCGGTTCCTCGGTGAGATACGCGCTGAACGGCCACAGCAGGCCGGGGAAGCGGGCGGACTCGGGGCCGGGGTCGGTGCCGAAGGCGTCCCGGACGCGGTGGATCAGCGCGAGCGTCGCCGGGTTCTCCCGGAGGTCGCCGGTGTACATGTGCTCGTCCTCCATCGCGAGGAAGAGCGACAGCAGCCGCAGCCGCATGCGGGGCCAGTACCGGGGGTCGGCGCGGTCGTCCGGGTCCTCCCCGAGGGCGAGGGCGCGCCGGGTCCAGCCCAGGCCCTCCGGGCGGTAGTTGCGCAGCCACCAGAACCAGCCCATGGCGCGGACCAGCCGGATCGCCCCGGCCTCGTCGGCCGCCGTGAGCGTGCGGTGCAGGGCGGCCCGGATGTTGTCGAGGTCCCGTTCGAGACGGTCGATCCAGGGCAGCTGCTCGCCGGACCGGAGCCGGGGTTCGGCGTCCTCGGCCAGGGCCGTGAAGTGCGCGGTGTGGGCGGCGCCGGCGGCGGCGAGCAGGCCGGGGGTCTCGGCGGCGCGTTCGGCGGCGTACTCGTGGATGGTCTCCAGGAGGCGGTAGCGCATCGCGCCGTCGTCGGTGGGGGCGGCGACGACGAGCGACTTGTCGACGAGCGCCCCGAGGGTGGTGAGCGTGTCGCCGCCGGCCTCCCGCGCGGGCGCATCGACGGCCTCCGCCGCCGCGAGGTCCCAGCCGCCGGCGAAGACGGAGACCCGGCGGAGCAGGGTCCGCTCGGCCGGGTCGAGGAGGTCCCAGGACCAGTCGACGACCGCGCGGAGGGTCTGCTGGCGGGGCAGCAGGGTGCGGGCGCCGGAGCTGAGGAGCCGGAAGCGGTCGTCGAGCCGGTCCGCGATCTGGCGCGGGGTGAGCAGCCGGAGCCGGGCGGCGGCCAGTTCGATGGCGAGCGGCAGGCCGTCGAGGCGGCGGCAGATCTCCGCGACGGCGTCGGCGGTGTCCCGCGCGTGGTCCTCGTCGAAGGCGGGGCGGACGGCGCGGGCGCGCTCGGTGAAGAGGCGGTGCGCGGGGCCGGGCGGCAGCGGCTCGACCGGGCGGACGGTCTCGCCGGGGACGCCGAGGGGTTCGCGGCTGGTGGCGAGGATCCGCAGGCCGGGGCAGTGCGCGAGGAGCGTCTCGGCGAGGGCCGCGGCGGCGCCGATGACGTGCTCGCAGTTGTCGAGGACGAGGAGGAGGCCGGGGCGGCCGGCCAGGTGCTCCACCAGGTGGGCGGTGGGGTCGTCCTGGAGGGCGGTGCCGTCGCGGCTGATCAGGTTGATCTCGCGGAGGCGGAGCGCGGAGAGGACGGCGCCGGGGACCGCGCCCGGGTCGTCGAGCGGGGCGAGCTCCGCGATCCACGCGCGCGGCCCGGCGACCTGCCGGGCGGCCTCCTCCGCGAGCCGCGTCTTCCCGGACCCGCCGGGCCCGGTCAGCGTGACGAGCCGGGCCCGCGCGAGGTCGCTCCGGAGCGCGGCGAGCTCGGGCTCGCGGCCGACGAAGGAGGTGAGGCGGGGGCGGATGTTGCCGGCTTCGTCGGGGGCGGGGGCCTGCGTGGGGGTGGGCGTGGAGGTGGGGTGCGGGGTCGGACTCGGGGCTGGGGCCGGGGCCGGGGTCGGGGTCGGGCTCGGGGTGTGGTGGGGGTACGCGGGCGGGGTGAGGAGTTCGCGGTGCAGGGACGTCAGTTCGGGGCCCGGGTCGGTGCCGAGGGCGTCCGCGAGGTCGCGGCGGGCCGTCTCGTACGCGGCGAGCGCGTCGGCGTGCCGACCCTCGGCGCGCAGGGCCCGGATGAGCTGGGCGCGGAAGCCCTCGTCGTACGGGTGCGCGGCGGTCAGCTCGGTGAGTTCGGGGACGAGGCCGTCGACGGCGCCGCGCCGCAGGTCGGCCTCGACGCGGCGGCGCAGGGCGGCGAGGCGCTGGGCCTCGGGGCGGACGCCGGCCGGTCCGGGCAGGTCGGCGAGGGCGGGGCCGCGGAAGAGCCCCAGGGCGTCCCGGAGGAGGGCGGCGGCCGTCTCGGGGTCGCCGGCGTCGAGGAGGGCGGCGGCTTCGGCGGCGCGGCGCTCGAAGACGTACAGGTCGATGTCGTCGGGTGCGACGGCCAGCCGGTACCCGGGGCCGGGCGTCGCCTCGACGGCCGCGCGGCCGAGGACGCGGCGGAGGCGTCCGACGAGGGCCTGGAGGGCGGCGGGCGCGTCGAGCGGCGGTTCGTCCCCGTACACGTCGTCCACCAGCTCTCCGACCGGGACGGCCCGTCCGCCGCGGAGCGCGAGCGCGGCGAGCAGGGCGCGCAGCCGGGCGCCGCCGAGGGGCAGGGGGGTGCCGTCGGGGCCGAGGGCCTCGGTGGTGCCGAGGAGGAGATACCGCACCGGCCCATTCTGGCCGCCGGGGGCCAAGGGCGCCTCGGGGTTTCCCCGGCCTGTGGACAGCGGCGCCGGGGGTCAGAACGCGGCGGTGTCCAGGGTGAAGCCGAGGGGGGCGGGGAGCGGGACCTCGGCCCCCAGCTTGTGGACGGACGTGTGGGCGTAGTCGTCGCCGACGGGCTCGGAGCAGACGACGGCCTCGCCGGCCTCGCGGTCGATCATCAGGTAGAGGGGGATTCCGGCACGGGCGTAGGCGCGGATCTTCAGGACGCGGTCGCGGCTCGCGGTGGACGGAGAGGCGACCTCGGCGACCAGAAGCACGGCATCGGGCGCGTGCCACTCCTGTTCGTTGTCGAAGGAGTCGCGAGGGGCGATCACCAGGTCCGGAATGACGCGGACGATGCCGTTGGCCCCGGGGAGATAAAGACCGATGCCCGTGGAGTTACGCAGATCCTTGTCCGTCCGACGGGCGACGACCTGCTCGACCAGCTCGGTCACGATCTTCTCGTGCTTGCCCTTAGCCGGAGGTACCACGTAAATCTCCCCTTCGATCAGCTCCACGCGCCAGCCCTTGGGGGCCACGGCACTGAACAGCTCGAAGGTCTCCTCGGCGGTCGCGGCTTCGCGGTCGTCGTGTTCCTCGGTCACGCTGTCTTCCGGAGCTGGAACCGGCAGCGGCATGGCCATGCTGGACCTCCTTCGCTCGGTGCGACGTTCTCAGCTTAGGACGGTCGCCGGAGCCGGGCCGGGCACCCTTCACTCGAACGAGTGTGCTGTGACGTTTCGCCCCAGCGCCGCCGTCACCGCGCCGGCAGCGACCGGGACGCCGGGATCAGCGGGCCCTGCACCGCGCGGGGCGCGCGCGGGGTCGCCGTGTCGGTCCAGCAGGAGCCCCGGCGGGCGAGGAGGCGGCGGAGCCAGAGCTCGGTGGAGACGAGGTCGGCGAGGCCGTCCAGGGGGATCCGGGCGCCGTCCGCCGCCGCCCGCAGCGCCTCGCGGACCGTGCCCGCCTCCACGAGGCCCGCGTCGGCGAGGAGCGGCGCCTCGAACAGGGCGAGCAGCTGCGGGAGCGCGGCGCGCAGGCCCGCGCGGGCGGTGCCGGCCGGGACCGCCGGGTAGGGCGCGCCCCAGCCGGCCGGCAGGTCGCGGATGCCGGTGTCGGCGAGGACCGTGCGCAGGACGCCGGCCCGCGCGTCGGGCTGGACCCGCAGCGCCTCGGGGAGCTCCCGGCAGGCGCGGACGACCTGGTTGTCGAGGAAGGGGGCGTGCAGCCGCTGGCCCCGGATCTCGGCGGCCTGTTCGAGGACCCGGTGGTCGGCCGCGGCCCGGGCGAGCGCCGCACGCGCGCGTGCCTCGCCGGGGCGCTGGACGGCCGGCGGCAGGGTGGCCGCCCGGTTGAGGCGTACGGACACCTCGGCCAGCGCCTCGCCCGTGAGCCAGCGGGCCGCCGGGCCGGGCCGGGACCAGGCGAGGGCGGACAGCGAGGCCGCGAGCGGGCCGTGCCCGTCGGCGGGCTGCCGGTTGGCGTCGAGGACGTGCCGGGCGGCGGTCTCCAGGCCGGTCCGGTAGGGCGTACGGGCGAGCCTGCGAGCCGCGCGGTAGACGGTGACCGGCACCAGGAAGGAGCCGGCGGACGGGCCGGTGGCCTTGGCGAGGGCGGTCACCGGGCGCACCAGGGAGCGGCGCCTGCGGTCCATCAGGAGGTCGGCGAGGCGGGCCGGGTGGGCGTCCAGGACCTGCCGGGCGCCGAGCCCGGTGAAGTGGTCGGCGCTGCCTCCGGCGAGGCGCCTGCGGTGCCGTTCGGCGGTGACCAGCGCGGGCCCGGGCTCGTCGGTGAGCGGCCCGTCCAGGGCGGCGTACGGGAGGGCGTCCTCGCCCGCCGTGACGACCACGTGCCGCAGCCGGGGGTCGGCGGCCAGCTCCCGGGCGCGCTCCAGTTCGGCGGTCCGGCCGGGGCCCGGGCGGGTCGCCAGGTCGTTGAAGGTGACGGCGAGCAGCCGCTCCCCCGCGCCCGCGTGCCCGTGCAGGGTGCCGGGCACGCCGGGCAGTCCGGCGGCGAGCAGGGCGAGGGTGGCGGAGGCGCTGCCGCCGGACAGGTCGGCGCCGATGCCGGGCGCGGGCCCGGCGCCACGGGCCGCCCGCCGGTCGGCGGGCCCCATGCCGGGGACCGGCCCGGGGTCCGGCGGCGGGGCCTCGGGCGCGTGCCGGGGGGCGGTGAGCCGGGCGCGTACGGACTCCACGAGGGCGTCCCGGACCGCCTCGACGGCCTGCCGGGGATCGGCCTGCGGGGCGGCGACGGCGAGCGAGGCCACCGTCTCGTACCCGGCGATCTCCCGGGAGCCCTCGCGCAGGATCAGCGCGTGGCCGGGCGGGACGCGGCGGACGCCCTCGTACGGGGTGGAGTCGCGCAGGGCCTCCGGGGACTCGGGGCAGGCGAGCAGCGCGGCGAGGTGGCCGATGTCGAGCTGGGCCTCGATGAGGTCGGCGAGCGGGAGGGCGGCGGTGGCGTAGGCGGTGCCGCCCTCCCAGGGGGTGTGGAAGACCGGGCGGGCGCCGGCCAGGTCGCCGGTGACGGTGACGCGGCGGCCGGCCTTGACGACGGCGGTGTAGCTGCCGGGCCAGGCGGTGAGGTGGCGGAGGGCGCCGCCGCGCGCGGTGACGAGGCCGCGGCGGAGTTCGTCGTCGCTCGCGGCGCAGCAGCCGAGGACGGCGAGCCGGGTGCCGTCGTCGAGGGAGACCACCCGCACCTCGTCGGGGCGCCAGTCGCCGACCGCCCAGAGCGGGTCGGGGTCGCCCCACAGGAGCTGTGCGCCCACCGGCTGCACCGTGCGCCCCCCGACGTGCCCGCCGCGCTCGGCGAACGGCGTTGCCTGGTGCGGGACTTCGGAGCTGTACGCGTGCGCGCCGTGCGCCGCTCCGGGGCGTGCGCCGGCGGTCGTGGCGTATCCCGCGGCGACACTGCTCCAGCCCACCAGCCATCGCATCGGCGCCTCCACGTCCGTTTCGGTGGGGGCCATGCTGCCATGACAACGGCGCACGGGGCGGGGTCCGGGTGCACGCGCGCGAAAGGCGAATGCGCCCCTGGCATGGGCGGGTTGGCCGGCCGGGGGGCGCGCGGTGGCGCGGAGGTGACGGGCAGAGTGCCGGTGGGGTGAGCACGGGGTGAGGGCCCGGTGTGCGGCGCCGCGGCGGGGAGTCCGCGGAAAGAGGCCGATTCTGGCCCCTGTGCGGAGGTTTGACCGCGCGGCGGGCGCCGAAAGGATCACGGAGACGGGCACCGGCCGGAGATCGCCGGCAGCCGTCCGGGTCCGGTCGGGCGGCAGTCCGGGAGGCGACCCGCCCCCCGGCGCCGTCCGCCGCCCGCGGGGAATGGAGCGGCGGTGTCCCCCGGCCCATCGGCGCGGGACCAGGCACCCGGCAGGGCGCCGCTCCCGGCCGGACGGGCCGACCCACGCAGCACTCATGGAAGCCGTCGCGGCCCGGAGCGGCGAGAGCGCACGGCCGGGCGCACGGCCACACGGCCGGAGCACGGACCGGCCGGAGGGGCCTTCCGGTCGGCTGGTCACACAACAATCTCGCCATACGGAACTCCGCCCCTTAACGGTGGGGATGCGGCGAACTACGCTGTGTTTACGAATGCCGCCCGCCTATGCCCGGCGTCGCGGCGGCCGTCTGGATGTCGAGGGGTGGCGTCATGTCCAGGGAGCAACGCGGGCCGAACGAGAAGCTCGGCGCCGTTCTCGCCCTCGCGGGAATCAGCAACGCCGGCCTCGCCCGGCGCGTCAACGACCTCGGCGCGCAGCGCGGTCTGACGCTGCGTTACGACAAGACCTCGGTGGCCCGCTGGGTCTCCAAGGGGATGGTGCCGCAGGGCGCCGCGCCGCACCTGATCGCCGCCGCGATCGGCCAGAAGCTGGGCCGGCCCGTGCCGCTGCACGAGATCGGGCTCGCGGACGCCGACCCGGCGCCGGAGGTGGGCCTCGCCTTCCCCCGGGACGTCGGCGAGGCGGTCCGCGCCGCCACCGACCTCTACCGGCTGGACCTCGCCGGGCGGCGGGCCGGCGGCGGGATCTGGCAGTCGCTGGCCGGCTCGTTCTCCGTCAGCGCCTACGCGACCCCCACGTCCCGGTGGCTGATCACCCCCGCCGACCCGTCGGTGGAGCGGGAGGCGGGGCGGCCGGGCGGCGCCGGGCCGGCCGGGGCCGCGGAGCACGCGCGCGTGGGGCACAGTGACGTCGCCAAGCTGCGCGAGGCCGCCGAGGACGCGCGCAAGTGGGACTCCAAGTACGGCGGCGGGGACTGGCGCTCGTCGATGGTGCCGGAGTGCCTGCGGGTGGACGCGGCGCCGCTGCTGCTCGGCTCGTACTCCGACGAGGTCGGCCGGGCGCTCTTCGGGGCGACCGCCGAGCTGACCCGGCTCGCCGGCTGGATGGCCTTCGACACCGGGCAGCAGGAGGCCGCCCAGCGGTACTACATCCAGGCGCTGCGGCTCGCCCGGGCCGCCGCCGACGTGCCGCTCGGCGGGTACGTCCTCGCGTCGATGTCCCTCCAGGCCATCTACCGGGGCTTCGCCGACGAGGGCGTCGACCTGGCGCAGGCGGCGCTGGAACGGAACCGGGGGCTCGCCACCGCCCGCACCATGTCGTTCTTCCGGCTCGTCGAGGCCCGCGCGCACGCCAAGGCCGGCGACGGGCCCGCCGCGGCGGCGGCCCTGAAGTCCGCCGAGGGGTGGCTGGAGCGGTCCCGGGAGGGCGACGCCGACCCGACGTGGCTCGGCTTCTACTCGTACGACCGCTTCTGCGCGGACGCCGCCGAGTGCTACCGGGACCTGCGGATGCCGCGCGAGGTGCGGCGCTTCACCGAGCAGGCGCTGTCCCGGCCGACGGAGGAGTTCGTCCGCTCGCACGGGCTGCGGCTCGTCGTCTCGGCCGTCGCCGAGCTGGAGTCCGGCAACCTCGACGCGGCCTGCGCGGCCGGCACGCGCGCGGTGGAGGTGGCCGGCCGGATCTCCTCGGCGCGGACCACCGAGTACGTACGGGACCTGCTGCACCGCCTGGAGCCGTACGGGCACGAGCCGCGGGTCAGGGAACTGCGCGAGCGGGCCCGGCCCCTGCTCGTGGCACCGGCGTGACGCGCGTCCCACGACGTGGGCGTTTAGCGGGAATGTCAGTGGGCCAGTGCACTATCAGGGGTGGGAGGTGGCGCTGGTGTTTGACTGTGACGTGCTGGTGATCGGCGGCGGGATCGTCGGTCTGTCGACGGCGTACGCCCTCCAGCGCGCCGCGCCCGGCACCCGCGTCGCCGTCCTGGAGAAGGAGGACGGGCCCGCGCGCCACCAGACCGGGCGCAACAGCGGCGTCATCCACAGCGGCCTGTACTACCGGCCCGGCTCCCTCAAGGCGCGGTTCGCCGTCGAGGGCGCCGCCGAAATGGTCAAGTTCTGCGCGGAGTGGGACATTCCGCACGAGGTGACCGGCAAGCTCGTCGTCGCCACCGAGCGCGAGGAGCTGCCGCGGCTGCACGCCCTGGTCCAGCGCGGCCGGGAGAACGGCATTCCGGTGCGCGAGCTCGGCCCGTCGCAGATCACGGAGTACGAGCCCCGGGTGCGGGGCCTCGCCGCGATCCACGTCGGCACCACCGGCATCGTCGACTACCCGGCGGTCGCCCGGCGGCTCGCCGAGTCCTCCGGCGCGGAGATCCTGTACGGCGCCGAGGTCACCGCGATCGACCGGCGCCCGTGGGGCGTCGCCGTCCGCACCGCCGACCAGCGGATCCTGCGCGGCAAGGTCCTCGTCAACTGCGCGGGGCTGCACTGCGACCGGATCGCACGGCTCGCCGGCGACGACCCCGGCATGCGGATCGTGCCCTTCCGCGGCGAGTACTACGAGCTGGCCGACCCCTCCCTCGTCCGCGGCCTCGTCTACCCCGTGCCCGACCCCGCGTTCCCGTTCCTCGGCGTCCACCTCACGCGCGGCATCGACGGCGGCGTCCACATCGGGCCGAACGCGGTGCCGGCGCTGGCGCGCGAGGGCTACGACTGGGGCGTCGTCCGCCCCGGCGAGCTCGGCGGCACCCTCGCCTGGCCCGGCTCCTGGGCCATCGCCCGCCGCCACTGGAAGTACGGCGCGGGCGAGCTGCGCCGCTCCCTGTCGAAGCGGGCCTTCACCGAGGCGGTGCGGCGGCTGCTGCCCGGCGTCGACGAGTCCGACCTGCGGCCGGCGGCGGCGGGGGTGCGGGCACAGGCGGTGCTGCGGGACGGGACGCTGGTGGACGACTTCCTCATCCGGGAGGGCGCGCGGACGGTCCACGTCCTCAACGCGCCGTCCCCCGCGGCGACCGCGTCCCTCCCCATCGGCCGCCACATCGCCGGGCGCGCCCTGGCCCACCTCTGACCGGCCCCCCGGCCCCGCCCGGCGCGGCCCGCGACGGAACGCGCGGGCCCGTACCATGGGCGCATTGTGTCTGAGCAGCATGAGAAGCGTAGTGACGGCGGCGTTCGGCGCGGCAGCCGGATGTTCGCGCCCGGGGAAGGGCCTTCGCCCGACCCCGCCGGCGCGCACTTCGAGCGGCGGATCCGGAGTTTCCAGCCGCGGCGGAGCCGGGTGACGGCCGGGCAGGCCGAGGCGATGCTGAAGCGGTGGCCGGACTGGGGCCTGGACATCGACGGCAAGCGGGTCCTGGACCTGCGGGAGCTGTTCGGCGGGCTGCCGGTCGTCCTGGAGATCGGCTTCGGGATGGGCGAGGCGACCGCGCAGATGGCCGCCGCCGACCCCGGCACCGGCATCCTCGCCGTCGACGTGCACACCCCCGGCCAGGGCAACCTCCTCGGCCTCGCCGACCGCAACGGCCTGACGAACATCCGCGTCGCCAACGGCGACGCGATCATCCTGCTGCGCGAGATGCTCGACCCGGCCGCCCTGGACGGCTGCCGCGTCTACTTCCCGGACCCATGGCCGAAGAAGCGGCACCACAAGCGGCGCCTGATCCAGCCCGAGTTCCTGACGCTGCTCGCGACGCGGCTGAAGCCGGGCGGGGTGCTGCACTGCGCCACGGACTGGGAGCCGTACGCGGAGCAGATGCTGGAGGTGCTGACCGCGCACCCCGACTTCGAGAACACCGTGCCCGCCGGCGGCTACGCGCCCCGCCCCGACTTCCGGCCGCTGACCCGCTTCGAGGGCCAGGGCCTGGACAAGGGGCACGTCGTGCACGACCTGCTCTTCCGCCGGAAGTAACGGCCCGGCGGCACGTCACGGCACGTCACGGCACGTCGGCACGTAACGGCCCGGCGAGTCACGACCCGGCAAGCAGCGGCCCGGCGAGCAACGGCCCGGCCGGGAAGCCCGTCGCTCCTGTCGGTGGCGGTCGCTAGGGTCGAGGCGTGTCCCGACCCCTGCCGCCGTCCCCGCCGCCCGAGCCCTCCTCGCCGCCCGAGCCCTCCTCGCCGCCGGCGCCCGCCTTCCTGCCCGCGCAGGCCGGGGCTCCCGCGGTCGAGAGCCACGTCCCCGTCCGTGACGGGGACGAGCCGTCGTTCGCCGTGGCCGCCGACCGGCGGCAGTGGCGGTACCGGCCCCGGCGCGCGTTCTGGCGGAGCCGGATCGTGCGGGCCGTCGCCGTCATCACGCTGCTCGCGCTGTGCGCGCTGGTGATCCTGGCGCTGGTGCGGGAGCAGACCGGCACGGAGGGGTTCCTCGTCGGGCTGGGCCTCGCGGTGCTGCCCGTACCACTGCTGATGGCGGCGTTCCGCTGGCTCGACCGGGTCGAGCCGGCTCCGTGGAAGAACCTGCTGTTCGCGTTCGCGTGGGGCGCGTTCGCCGCCGCCCTGGTCGCGATCCTCGCGAACTCGTTCGCGGTCCGCTGGATCGCCACCGCGACCGCCGACCCGCGCTCGGCGGACGACCTGGGCGCGACGGTGATCGCGCCGGTGGTGGAGGAGTCCGCGAAGGCCGCCGCGGTCCTGCTGCTGTTCCTGTTCCGGCGGCGGGACTTCCGGAGTCTGGTGGACGGGGTGGTGATCGCCGGTTTCACGGCGACCGGCTTCGCGTTCACCGAGAACATCCTCTACCTCGGCAACGCCTTCGGCGAGGACCAGGACCTCGGGGACGGCGGGATCGGCGCCGTCACCGCCGGCACCTTCTTCGTCCGGGTCGTGATGTCGCCGTTCGCGCACCCGCTCTTCACGGTGCTGACCGGCATCGGCTTCGGTCTTGCCGCGCTCGCGCCGCGCGGGAAGCGGCTGCGCCGGGTGCTGCTGCCGCTCGCGGGGCTGCTGCTGGCGATGGGCGTCCACGCGCTGTGGAACGGTTCGGCGACCTTCGGCGGCCCGCTCGCCTTCTACGCCGTGTACGCGATGTTCATGGTCCCGGCCTTCGGGCTGCTGACCTGGCTGGCGGTGTGGAGCCGGCAGAAGGAGCTGCGGACCATCGCGGCGGTGCTGCCGGCGTACGCGGCGGCCGGCTGGCTGTCGCCGGAGGAGCCGCTGGCGCTCTCCTCGATGCGGGCCCGCCGCACGGCGCGCGAGGTGGCGTCCCGTACGTACGGGAAGGCGGGGGCGCGGACGGTCGGCGAGTACGAGTCGTTCGCGACCACGCTGGCGTTCCTGCGCGAGCGGGCCCGCCGGGGCACGGTCCCGGTGCCGGACTTCGCCGCCCGCGAGCAGGAGCTGCTGCACCACCTGTGGGAGCGCCGGGCGACGGCGTCCCCGGCGCTGTCGTACGCGGCCCGGGCCACCGGACGGGTGTGGGTGCCGCCGCAGTACCTCGACTACGGCGGCTACAACCCGTACAAGGGCTAGTCCACCGGCGTCTCGGAGGCGGTCGTGAGCCGGGCCAGTTCGGCGTCGGTCAGCGTCAGGCCGGCGGCGGCGACGAGCGCCGGCACCTGCTCGACCGTACGGGCCGAGGCGATCGGCGCGGTGACGGTGGGGCGGGAGGCGAGCCAGGCGAGGGCGACGGTGGCGGGCTCGGCGCCGTGGGCCTCGGCGACCTCGTCGAGCGCGGCGAGCACGGCCTGTCCGCGCGCGGTCTCGGCGAACGCGCCGGCCCGCGGGGCGCGGACGCTGTCGACGGACCGGCCGGGCCGGTACTTGCCGGTGAGGAAGCCGGAGGCGAGGCCGTAGTACGGGACGGCGGCGAGGCCCGCTTCGGCGGCGGTGTCGAGGAGCGGGCCCTCGTACTTCTCGCGCGCCACGAGGTTGTACTCGGGCTGCAGCGCCACGTACCGGGTGAGCCCTTCGGCCTCGGCGAAGTCGAGGGAGGCCCGCAGCCGCTCGGGCGAGATGTTGGAGGCGGCGACGGCCCGCACCTTGCCCTCCTTCACGAGCTGGTCGAGGGCGGTGACGATCTCCTCGACGGGGACCGTCTCGTCGTCGAAGTGCGTGTAGTACAGGTCGATGTAGTCGGTGCCGAGGCGGCGCAGGGAGGCTTCCGCGGCGGCCTTGACGGTGGGGGCGGAGAGGCCGTTGAGCGGGGCGAGGGCGCCGACCTTGGTGGCGACGACGACGTCGGAGCGGTTGCCCCGGGCGGCCAGCCAGCGGCCGATGACGGTCTCGGACTCGCCGCCCTCGTTGCCGTCGACCCACGCGGAGTAGACGTCGGCGGTGTCGACGAAGTTGCCGCCGGCGGCGGCGTAGGCGTCGAGGACGGCGAACGACGTCTTCTCGTCGGCGCTCCAGCCGAAGACGTTGCCGCCGAGGGCGAGCGGGAAGACGTGCAGGCCGGAGGTGCCCAGCGGGCGCAGAGTCGAGTCCATGGGGAGATCAACTCCGTGCGCCGCCGGGCGTATTCCGGTCGGGGAGCCTGAACCCCGGCCGGAAGGCTCGTACGGACGGACCGGCGGCCGGACCGTCGCGTCGGACCGTGGGGTCAGACCGTCAGGCCCTTGGAGCGCAGCCACTCGGCCGGGTCGATGCCCGCGCCGTCCGGGGTGTGGACCTCCATGTGGAGGTGGGGTCCGGTGACGTTGCCGGTGGCGCCGACGCGGCCGATGGTCTCGCCCGTGGTGACGGTCTGGCCGGCGGCGACGGTCATGGAGGAGAGGTGGCAGTACCAGACCTCGGTGCCGTCCTCCAGCTGCAGGACGATCCGGTAGCCGTACGAACCGGACCAGCCCGCGGACGTGATGGTGCCGCCGTGCACGGCCTTGAGCGGGGTGCCGGTGGGGGCCGCGAAGTCGAGGCCGGTGTGGTAGCCGGAGGACCACATCGAGCCGGACTGCATGTAGGTGGAGGTGAGGGTGTACGAGGAGAGCGGCATCGCGTAGCTGGCGGCCAGCTGGGCGAGGCGCTCGGCCTCCGCCTTCTCGGCGGCGATCCGCTCCGCCTCGGCCTTCTCCTCGGCGAGGCGCTTCTCCTCGGCGGCCTTCTCCGCGGCGATCCGCTCGGCCTCGGCCTTGGCGGCGGCTTCCGCCTGGACCTTGGCGTCCGCGGCGGCCTTCTCGGCGGCGGCCTTCTCGGCGGCCAGCTTCTCGGCGTCGACCGCGGCCTGCTGCTGCTGTTCGGCCTGCTGGAGGATGCGGGCGCGCAGGGCCTCGCCGGCGTCGGCGGCGGAGGCGGTGCGCTCGGCGGGGGCGGCCGTGGCGGTGCCGGCGGCGGCGGTGCCGGCCGGGGCGGTGTACGTGACGGAGGTGAGCGGCTTCGCCGCGGCGGCGCCCGCCGCGACGGGCGCGGAGCCCTGCGCGTCGGCGGTCTCCTCGTCGCCGCCGGGCAGCAGGGCGCCGACGCCGGGCAGGTCGTGGGCGTCCGGGAGGCCCAGGTCGGGAAGGTCCGGGAGGGAGATCGCGACCGGCGGCTTCTCCTGCGCGGTGGCGAGGCCGCCCGCGCCGACGGCGGCGATGACGCCGACGCCGAGGACGGTGGAGGAGCGGGCGAAGTTGGAGCGCTGCTTCACGACCCGGTGCCGGCCGCCGGCGCGGCTCTCGGCGCGCAGGGAGCCCTCGGTCGGGTTCCACTCCCCGGGGGAGGGGGTGAAGGAGGCGGTGTCGTACGCGCCCGGCGCGGCGCCGGCCGGGTCGTCCGCTCCGACGGCACCCGGGCCGCCGAAGGGCTCGAAGGGGGCACCGGGTACGGGGGTGTTGGACGCCACGGAGGCGCGCTCCTTTCCTTCCTTCTCGCCTACCGGGTTAGCTGACGGGTTCGGAGCAGGAAGGTCTCCTACGGGCGTGTTCGCACGGGGGGTGCGAGGGGCCCGATTCACCCCAAGGGATGGTTCCCCGGTTCCCTTTCGGGATTCGGCACGTGCGCACGGAGCCGCCTCTTGCGACGGCTGGGACGACCGCGCTGCGTTATCGAACGTTAATAGACACGACGGTCCGATTCCAAGCCGTTCCCCTTGATCATTCACGGAAATGGCAGGGATTCGCCCGAGTTGACCCCGCTTCAGTGCCGGTCCGTCAAACCTCTGAAATCTGACGGTGTGTCAATTGTTATCGCTGAGGCACCTCCTGACCACGCACGGTGAACGCCCGGCCGGATCGCGTCAACCTCCCGGCCCGGGCGGCACCACCGGCATGGTCCGCCGCCGCTCCGGCGCCCCGGCCGCCGGCCGGCTCACCGCCAGCAGCGCCATGTCGTCGGTCGTCCCCCCGCCGGTGTGCCGCCGCACGTCGTCCACGAGCGCGTCGAGCAGCTCCTCCGGCCCCGGGAAAACCGCGCCCGCCAGCCGGGCCGCCGGATCGTAGAAGACGCCGCCCGCGTCCCGCGCCTCCGAGAGGCCGTCGGTGTAGAAGAGCAGCGTCGCGCCCGCCGGGTACGCCCGCTCGTCGGCCCGGTCCGGCCACACCGACAGCTCGCCCATCCCGAGCGGCAGCGCCGCCTCGGCCGGCGCGACCGTCTCCAGGCGCCCGTCCCCGTACAGCAGCAGCGGCGGCGGGTGCCCCCGGTTCACCAGCCGGACCCGCCCGCCCGCGCGCGGGACCTCCGCCAGCACCGCCGTCGTGAACCCCTCGAAGGCGTCGAGCCCCTCGCGCCGCGTCCCCTCCCGGTCGAGGGCCCGGTCGAGCCGCCGCGCCACCCCCTCCAGCGTCGCCTCCTGCTCCGCCGCCTCCCGGAACGCGCCGATCACCACGGCGACCGCCTCCACCGCGTCCATCCCCTTGCCCCGCACGTCCCCGACCACCAGCCGCACCCCGTGCGGCGTGTCCTGCACCGCGAACAGGTCGCCGCCGATGAACGCGTCCGCCTGCGCCGCCTCGTACCGCGCCGCGCACTGCAGCCCGCCGATCCGCTCCGCCGGCATCGGCAGCACCGCCCGCTGCGCGGCCTCCGCGATGACCCGCGCCGACGCCAGCCGCTCGCCGCTGCGCCGCACCACCAGGTTGATCACCAGCGCCAGCGCGGACACCGTCACCACGGTCAGCGTCTCCGTCAGCGAGGGCACGTCGGTGAGCGTGTCGTTGTACGCGTGCAGCCCGACCGACGCCAGGATCGCCGCCAGCCCGGTCAGCAGCGTGGTGAGCCGGGAGAAGAACGGGGCGGCGATCAGCGGCGCGGCGGAGAACATCGGCGCCGCCGTGTACGCGGGCGGCGTCGCCAGGTCGAACACCACCCCGCCCGCGATGATCAGCGGCGGCAGCGCCCGCAGGACCCGCCGGGTCGCGCCGAACGGCGCGGACTGCCGCACCTCGCTCCCGTACGGTCCCCGGGTCGCGCCGGACCGGACGGGACCGCGGCCGGGCGGATCGCCCCGCCGCCCGCCGCCCGCCGCTCCCCGAGGGTGCGTCACCTTGAGTACTCCTGACCGGTCGCCGGCCCGCCGCCGCGCACCCTCCCAGGGTCCCCGCGCCGCGCCCGCCCGGCGACCGGCAGGCGTCCGACCGGCGTACGCGGCCCGCTCCACGCGCGCGTGGAGACCGGGTCCCACCCACGCGCGCGTGCATGCCGCGTCCCGCCCACGCGCGCGCGTGGGAACCGCGTACGGGCGGAAGCCCGGCCGTCCGCTACGACGTCGAGCCGTCCACCCGCAGCCGTCCGCCCCGCCCCAGGACCGCGACCGCCGCCGCACAGCCCAGGCCGACGCCGCAGAGCGCCAGCCACGGCGCGGCCGTCCAGCCCGTGACGTCGAGGAGCACACCCGTACCGAGGTTCCCGAGCGTGATCCCGATCCCGCAGACCGTGTTGTAGAGCCCGTAGTGGGTGGCCACCCAGCGGCCCCGGGAGAGCGCGACGACGGTGTCCATCTCGTACGGGTAGAGCACCGCGTTCGCCACCGCGAGGACCGCCGCGCACAGCAGCAGCGCCGCCGCGCCCCGCCCGAGCGTGGCGGGCAGCAGGAACGCGCCGCCCATCAGGGCCAGCCCGGCGACGAGGCTCCGCTCGCGGCCGAGCCGGGCCGCGCACCAGGCGGTGATCCGCAGCTGTCCGGCGAGCGCGACGAGCGCGGAGACGACGAACAGCGCGGTCGTCACGCCCGTGCCGCCCGCCGCGAGCGGCAGCGCCAGGTAGACCTGGAAGGACAGCACGTACGAACCGGTCATGGCGAGCGAGAAAAGCCAGAACACCCGGTTGCCGAGGACCGTGCGGAACTGCCCCCGGACCCCGGCCGCCCCGGCCGCCTCGCCGTCCTTCCGCTCCGGCCGGCCGCCGCCCGCCGCCACCGGCAGGTGCCGCAGCTGCACCAGCGTCAGCCCCAGGAAGAGCACGGCCGCGACCACGCACGTCAGCCGGAACGAGACCCCGGTGAGCGCCACCCCGACCAGCGGGCCGAGCAGGATGCCCGCCTGGTAGTAGGCGTTGAACAGGGCGAACGCCTCCACCCTGCGCTCCTCCCCCGCCTCCGCCGCCAGGCACGCCCGCACCGCCGGGTTGAACAGCGCGCCCGCGAGGCCGGTGGCGAGCGAGGCGGCGACGAGGACGGGCAGCGACTGCGCGAAGGCGAGCGCGCCGAAGCCGGCGGTCCGCAGCGCGCACCCGGCCACGATGAGCGGCTTGAAGCCGAACCGGTCGGCGAGCGCCCCGCCGACCAGGAACATGCCCTGCTGGGAGAGGTTCCGGACGCCGAGGACGAGCCCGACGGTCCAGGCCGCCATACCGAGCCCGTCGGCCAGGTGGGCGGCCAGATAGGGCATCAGCATGTAGAAGCCGAGGTTGATGGTGAGCTGGTTGAGGAAGAGGAGCCGGACGGTCGGGTCGAAGGTGCGGCTCCGCTTCCAGAGGCCGCCGCGGGGCGCGGCGACGGCGGTGCCGGGGTCGCTCGTGGTGCTCAACGCGCCGCCCCCGCCCGCCGGTCCAGGACCCGCCGGGTCCACGCCTCGATCCCGTCCGGCCCCTCGTACGGCGCCGGTTCGTCCCGTACGGGTCCGTCGAGGAGCCCGTGGGCGGCGCAGTACGCGTCGTTGAAGACGGTGTCGAAGTAGCGCTGGGGGCCGTCGGGGAAAACGGCCGCGATCCGGGTGCCGCGCGGGCGCGTGCGGGCCAGCCACCCGGCCACCAGGGCGACCGCGCCGACGCTCCAGCCGCCGGTCGCGTACTGGCGGGCGGCGAGCCGGCGGGCGGAGCGGACCGCCTCCGCCGGGGCCACCCAGTGGACCTCGTCGAAGGCCGCGTGGTCGACGTTGGCCGGGTGGATGGACGAGCCCAGGCCGCGCATCAGGCGCTCGCCGGCGGGCAGCCCGAAGACGGTGGAGCGGATCGAGTCGACGCCGACGAGCTCCAGGGCCGGGCTGCTGGTGGCGCGCAGCGCGCGGGCGATGCCGGCCGAGTGGCCGCCGGTGCCGACCGCGCAGACGAGGACGTCGATCCGGTCGAGCTGCGCGGACAGCTCGGCGGCGAGCCCGGCGTAGGCGGCGGGGTTGTCGGGGTTCCCGTACTGGTCGGGCCACCAGGCGCCGTCGAGCCGGGCCAGCAGCTCGGCGACCCGGTCCATGCGGGCCTGCTGCCAGCCGCCGGCCGGGTGCGGCTCGGTGACGACGTGCACGGTGGCGCCGTGGGCGGTCAGCATCCGCTCGACGATCGGCTCCAGGCCGGGGTCGGTGACGACGTGCACCGGATGCCCGTGGAGCACCCCGGCGAGGGCGAGCCCGAGGCCGAGGGTGCCGGAGGTCGACTCGACGATCGGCGCGCCGGGCCGCAGGTCGCCGCGGCGGCGGGCCTCCTCGACCATGTGGAGCGCCGGCCGGTCCTTGATCCCGCCGGCGTTGAAGCCTTCGAGCTTGGCCCAGTACCCGTCGTCGGTCCACAGCACGGGGGTGTTGCCGACGGTGGGATGGGGGCGGGCGGGGGCGTACACGGGGGCGGGGGCCGGTGCGGGAGCGGGCGGGAGCGCGTACAGGGGTGTGGGCTGGGGTGCGTGCAGCGGTGTGTGCTGGGGTGCGGCAGCGTGCATGGCGGGATGTCCGTCCTCGGAGTGGGTGGTGCGCGCGCCGGAGAGGCGCCTGACGGGCGGGGCGGGTCAGGCGCGTTCAGTTCCGGTCCACTCCGAGGGCGATGAGCAGCTGCCCGGGCGCGGGGTGGGGCCCCGCGCGGGTGCGCGCGTGCCGCGGCTCCGCCGCCGCCGGCAGCGGGGTGGCGGCGTCGGCCGTGACGGCCGCGCCGGGCGTCGGCGGGTCGAGCTGCGGCGCCGTGGCGGTCTGCGCGGTGAGCGGCAGTTCGGCCGCGTGCCCCTCGCCGCCCTGCCCGCAGCCGTGGGGGAGCGGCCCGTGCACGGGCCCGGCCACGGCGACGGCAGCGCCGCCGGCCGGGTGCCCGGCCGCGGCGGACTCCGCGTGGGCGGGGACGCCGTGGCAGAGCCCCGCGAAGAGCGCGACGAGCGCGAGGAGCAGCAGGAGGACGGGCGCCCGTCCTCCTGCTGCTCCTCGCCCGATCGCCGACCGATTCTCATGCATGGCGTTCATGACGTTACGTTCCGCGTTCACCCATGGGCAAAGGGACGGGCGGACGGCGGCACGGTTTCGGCCAGCGTTTACTTCGGGCGCGTCCGCGCCCGCCGGCTCACAGGTTCCGCTCGGCCCACACGGTCAGCGCGTCGCGCACCAGGATCGCGGTGCCCTCGCCGTGCTGGTCGTAGTTCTTGGTGAACCGGGGGTCGTCCACGTACATCTGGCCGAGCCCGATCAGGTACTCCTTCGTCGGGCTGGTGGTGCCGGAGAGCCAGTCGTACTGCCTTCGGGCCAGGGCCTGCACCTCGTCGCTGTCCGGCGCGAGGCCGGCCGCGGCCGCCGCGCCGAAGTCGCGGGCGATGCCGGCCTGCGTCTCCATGAACTCCTTCTTCTCGGCCTCGCTCAGCGAACGCCACCAGCGGTCGCCGCGCTCGTACGCGTCGCGGCCCCACCGTTCGGTGACCTCGGCCTCGTACACCGTGTGGTCGAAGCCGTCGAAGACTTCCTCGGCCATGAGCTGTTCTCCTCTCTCGGTCTTGTGGAGAGTGGTCCGCACGGCCTCGATCTGCCGCCCGATGCGCTCGCGCTCCTGCTGGAGGAGGGCCAGATGCGTGCGCAGGGCCGCCGAGGTGTCCCGCTGGCCTTCGAGGACCTCGGCGATCGCGGGCAGCGAGAGCCCGAGCTCGCGCAGCAGCAGAATCCGCTGCAGCCGCACGAGCGCCGCCTGGTCGTAGTACCGGTAACCGTTCGCGCCGACCCGGCTCGGCTCCAGCAGCCCCAGCTCGCCGTAGTGGCGGAGCGTACGGCTGGTGGTGCCGGCCTTCCTGGCGATCTCCTGGATCGACCACTCCATGTCCGGAACGGTAGAACTTGACGTTACGTAAAGGTCAAGCCCGGCATCCGATTGTCGGTGGTCGGGAACGCCGAAGGCCCGGATCGTCGGGAGACGATCCGGGCCTTCAGGCTACTGAGTAGCGGGGACAGGATTTGAACCTGCGACCTCTGGGTTATGAGCCCAGCGAGCTACCGAGCTGCTCCACCCCGCGTCGGTGAATATGACCTTACGGCATGGGCGGCGAAAACCGAAATCCGTTTCCTCAGCAGCCGCAGTCCTCGGCGTCGACGGGCGCGGTCAGCGGGTCGGCCACGCGCTGCGCCGGGCCCTCCCAGGTCTCGTACGGGAAGCCCTCCCGCACCCAGTACTCGAAGCCGCCGAGCATCTCCTTCACCTGGAAGCCCAGCTCGGCGAGGGCGAGCGCCGCACGGGTGGCGCCGTTGCAGCCGGGGCCCCAGCAGTACGTGACGACCGGGACGGCCTTGTCGAGCAGCTGCTCCGCCTGCTCGGGGATGAGGGCGGTGGGGAGATGGACGGCGCCGGGGACGTGCCCCTGGTCCCAGGAGGCGGTCGAGCGGGAGTCGATCACCACGAAACCGGGGTCGGTGCCGTCGGCCGCGGCGGTGGCCAGCACGGAGGCCACGTCGGAGACGTCCGCGTGGAAGGCGAGGCTGGCGGAGAAGTAGGCGGCCGCGGCGGCGGGCGAGGCCGGCGGGGTGCGGAGGACGGGGTTGACCGGGGTGGCTGTCGTCGTCATGGTGAGAAATCTACGGATGATGATCATCGCACTGAAGGGGCGATCCACGGCGGACAACGGCTCTGGCCGGGGAAACCCGGGTGGTGTCCGCGGTACGGCGTGGATCTCACGGGGTGAGACCGGCGGCGCGCCGCCGGGGCCGGGCAGGGACGCGTACGGACGCGGGCACGCGCGCGTACGGGTGCCGTTCCGCTGTCACATCCACGGGTTCTGATCCGTCATGGAGGCATGACGGGACGCGAAGGGGGAGATCGACGGATGGACGCGAGCACGGCGGAAGGCACCAGAGGCAGCGGCGCCGGTACGGGCGGCGGGGACGGTACGGGCGGCGGTGCCGGCGGCGGGGACTCGGACGCGGACGCGCTGGCGCGCCGCTTCGACGCCGACCGCGGGCACCTGCGGGCCGTCGCCTACCGCATGCTCGGCTCGCTCAGCGAGGCCGAGGACGCGGTGCAGGAGACCTGGTTCAAGCTCAGCCGCACCGACGTCAGCGGCGTCGCCAACCTCACCGGCTGGCTCACCACCGTCATCGGCCGGGTCTGCCTGGACATGCTGCGCTCGCGCGGCTCCCGCCGCGAGGACCCGCTCGACCACTTCGTCCCCGACCCGATCGTGCACGTGCCCGGCGCCGGCGACCCGGAGCACGCCGCCGAGCTGACCGAGTCCGTCGGCCTCGCGCTGCTCGTCGTCCTGGAGACCCTCGCCCCGGCCGAACGGCTCGCGTTCGTGCTCCACGACATGTTCGCCGTCGCCTTCGACGAGATCGCGCCGATCGTGGACCGCACGCCGGCCGCCACCCGGCAGCTCGCCAGCCGGGCCCGCCGCCGCGTCCAGGACGCCGCCCCCGGCCCCGGCCCGGACGCGCGCCGCCAGCGCGAGATCGCCGACGCCTTCCTCGCCGCCTCGCAGGGCGGCGACTTCGAGGGGCTGCTCGCCGTCCTCGACCCGGACGCGGTGCTGCGCGCCGACGGCGGCAAGCTCCTCGCCGGCGCGTCCAAGCTGGTCCGCGGCGCCGAGGCGATCACCCGGCAGGCCCTCATGTACGCGACCTTCCGCAAGGCGTCGCTGCCGCTCGTCGTCAACGGGCAGCCGGCCGTGCTGTCGGTCGTCGACGGCAAGCCGTCCGCGCTCATGGCCTTCACCGTCGTCGGCGACCGCATCGTCGAGCTGCACGTCCTCGCCGACCCGGAGCGCATCGCCGCCCTGGACATCCCGGAGGAGGCCCTGGCCCGCGCCGTGTACCCGGACGGGGACTGACCGGCGTACGCGCGCCCGTGACGTAGCGTCAGGCCCCGGCGGCCGGGTTGGCCGGCTGCCGGAGCGCCCGGGTGAGGGAGGCTCCGATCGCCAGCGACGCGGCGCCGCTGGCCAGGCCCAGGACGGCGCCGGCGGCGACGTCGCCGGGGTAGTGGACCCCGGTGTGGACGCGGGAGTAGCCGACCGCCGACGCCAGCAGGCCCAGCGGCACGGCCGCCGGCGGCAGGACGACGCCGGCGGCGGTGGCGAAGGCCACCGCCGAGGCGGTGTGCCCGGACGGGAACGATGCCGACTCCGGCATCGCGACATGCCGCCCGACCACCACCCGGGCCGCCTCCCGGTCGGGGCGCGGCCGGCGGACCAGCCGCTTGCCGAGCAGGTTGGCGGTGGCCGAGGCGAGCGCGATCGCGCCGACGCCGACCGCCGCCGCGCGCCGCGGCCGGCCCGGCAGCAGGGCGAGCCCGGCGGCCACCGCGAACGAGATCTTCGAGTGGTCGGCGGCCTTCGACAGCCGGCGCAGCCCCACGTCCAGGGCGGGCGTCGGCGTGGCGGCCACCGCCGCGTACAGGGCGCCGTCCACCGCCCGCAGGTCGTGGAGGACGGCCCGGGCCGCGCAGGCGGCGGCCCGCGGCCGGTCCTTCAGCCGCACCCGCCCGGCCGTGCCGCCGCCGCTGCTCTCGTCGCTCATGTCACTCATGCGCCGCTCCTGTAGGGGTCTTCGGACGGTTCCGGCCGGTGCGCGGGACCGGGGCCGTACTGCTCGGGAAAGGCGAGCCGGATGATCCGCCGCCAGTCCAACGGAGGGGGCGGCGGAACCACTCCCGGCCGGGCCCGCGGCACCAGCACCCGCAGGGCGCGCGGGCGGAGTTCGCAGACGACCGGCGTGGGCAGGACCAGCGCCTCCCCGTCCACCGCCACCGCGACGGTCCCCTCCGCCTTCGGCGCGCCGGCGGCGGTGACCGTGCCGTGGACCACGACGCGCCGCGCGGTCAGCACCGCGAGCGCGGACGACTGGGTGCCCCGGACGACCAGGTCGGCGGCGTGCGCCGGGCCGTCCACCTGGATGCCGATCACCCCGAGCCGGCCGCCGTCCAGCCGGGGGCGGTGCCCGCTCGCCGCGCTGAACAGATCCGGGGCCGCGTACGGGTTGTTGCTCACCAGGATCGCCTGCCGGCCCGTCAGCCGGGTGGTGTCGGCGGTCGCGTCGAGCCGGTCGCCCTGGCCGCCCCGCAGCAGGTCGGGCAGGGCGTCGAACGCGGTCTCCGCCTTGGCGTCGCGGTACTCCGGCCGCTGCACCACGTCCGCGTACACCCCGAACGACACCGTGTTGACGAACGGGCGCCCGGCGACCGTGCCGAGGTCGACGCGCAGCTCCTCGCCGTCGGTGAGCGCGTCCAGACCCGCCGCCGGGTCGTCGCGGTCGAGACCGAGGTCCATCGCGAAGTGGTTCCGGGTCCCGGCCGACACCACCAGGAACGGCAGGTCGTGCTCGGCGGCCACCGCCGCGACCAGCGCCTGCGTGCCGTCACCGCCCGCCACCCCGAGCAGGTCCGCGCCGTCCGCGACCGCCTTCCGGGCGAGCGCCGTCACGTCCGCCTGCGCCGCCGGGTCGAGCAGCAGCACCCGCGCCCCCAGCCGCTCCGCCTTCGCCACCAGCCCGAACCGCTCCACCTTCCCGCCGCCGGACCGCGGATTCATGATGAGCACCGGCTGCCGGGGCCGTACGGCGGGAACCGCCGGCGCCGGCGCGTCCACCGCCTCCCCCGGCCGCCGCAGCGCCTCCCGCGCACACCCCAGCGCCGCCGCCCACAACGCGAGCGCGGCCAGCGCGAACAACCACAGCCCGCCCACCACGTACAGCACGAGGACACCGACCGGCGCGCCGATCGCCAGCACCCCGCCGGCCACCCGCAACGCCCCCCGGTGCGCCGCGACCCACCACAGCCCGACGGCCCCCGCCGCCAGCCCCAGCAGCCCGCTCACCAGCACCGGAAACCCGCCGCTGCCCACCGCGAGCAGCAGCACGCACACCGCCCCCGCCGCCGAACCCAGCGCCCACCGCGCCAGATCCCGCGCGACACCCGCCGTCTGACCCTCGTCCCACCGCCGCACGGCCCCGTCCACAACCCCACCTCCGCCAACCAGCCTCCCCCACCCTCCCCCACCCCACCCCCCAAAAGCACCCGTCCGACGGAACCCACCCGCGGAACCGGCACCCTGGGACGACGAAGCGCCCCGCCGGGTGGGGACCGGGCGGGGCGCTTCGAATGCGGTAGGCCGTGTGGGACTCGAACCCACAACCAATGGATTAAAAGTCCACTGCTCTGCCAATTGAGCTAACGGCCCGTGTGCGAGTACTCCGAGCAGCATAGCCCGACGGGCACCCGGAACCGATCGGGTATCGGTCGGTCGCCGTGCCGCGCCCCCGGGTGGGGGCGCGGCGGGCGGGTCAGAAGAGGGTGCGGAAGGTGTTCCAGCCGGAACCCACGAGTTCGCGGGGCAGGTAGCGGTCGCCGGTGCGGCCTCGGCCGTGGCTGTAGTAGGCGTAGAGGCGGCCGGACGTGTCGCGGGCGACGAGGTCGCCGTCACCGTCGCCGTCGAGGTCGCCGGTGCCCTGGAGGGCGGAGTAGATCTGCCAGCCGCCGCCGATCCGGACGCGCGCGGTGACGCCGCCGGTCGAGGTGCCGTAGTACGCCCAGAGGGCGCCGGCGCCGTCGACGGCGACGAGGTCGCCGCGGCCGTCGCCGTCGAGGTCGCCGGCTCCGGTGATCTTCTTGTACAGCTTCCAGTTGGTGCCGACGCGGACGCGGGCCTTCAGGCGGTGGTCGGCGGTGCCGGCGTAGAAGTACATGTCGCCGGTGGTGGTCTGGCGGGCGATAAGGTCGGCGTACCCGTCGGCGTTCACGTCGCCGGGCGAGGTCAGCACGTCGTACTGGCTCCAGCCGGAGCCGATCGTCGTGTACGGCGAGGAGGCCGTGACGACCTTGCCGCAGCCGGGCCGGTAGGCGCGCAGGTCGCCGCCGACGCGGCCGAGGACGTCGGCGCAGCCGTCGGCGTTCACGTCGCCGAAGGGCACGAGGAGGGTGCCGGACGGGAAGGCGGAGCCGGAGCCGGGGGTGCGGGCGGCGAACGTGCCGTAGCCGTTGCCCCGGTAGAGGGAGACGGCGCCGGCCGCGTCCACGGCGAGCAGTTCGCCGAGGGCGTCGTGCCCGGCGAGGTCGCGGTACGCGGGCCTGCTGCCGGTGACCGGGAACCGGCCGGAGGCGACCAGGTCGCGGCCCTTGCCGTCGGCGGTGGTGGCGCGCAGCTCCCAGGCGTACGGCCCGTTGGGCGCGGGCAGGCCCGCCGCGTTCCGGCCGTCCCACGTGACGTCGATCCGGCCGCGGGTCTCGCCGGCGCGGACGGTGCGGACGGCCTTCCAGCTGTACGCGTCCCGGACGGTGAACTCGTAGGACGCGGCCGGCTTGGACAGCGTCCAGGACGCCTTCCAGGTGCCCGGCATCCGCAGGCTCGCCGGGACGGAGGCGGAGGCGGCCGTCAGGTCGGAGGTGGGGAGGTCGGTCCACACCGCGTGGACGCGCTGGTCGGCGCCGCGGTAGGCGACGGCGCCGCCGAAGCGGTCGACGGTCCAGGCGACGCGGCGCAGGCCGTGGACCGGCTCGGCCTGGGTCAGGATGTACGGGGTGCCGGCCTTCCCGGTGTGGAAGGGGGTGACCCGCAGGTACGGCGGGTTGTGCTGGTCCACGAAGTAGCCGTCACCGAGCAGGCCGCCATGGAAGGAGCCCGTCAGGGCGATGTGGACGGGCGCCGACGGGTTCTTCAGGTCGAGGACGCCCTGCTTGGTGTAGCCGGCGCACGCCCAGTACAACCAGCGGCCCGCCGTCTGGAGTTCGGTCGGCGCGCAGGCGGTGCCGGTGGTGAGCGTGCCGAGGGTCTTGCCGGTGGCGAGGTCCTTGCGGGCGATCTGGCCCGCGGTGGCCGTACCGGTGTAGAGGGTGTCGCCCCAGAGTGCGGCGGCGACCTGCTTCTGACGGGAAACGATCTTCTGCCCGTCCATGTCCAGGACGAGGGTCTCGCCGACCTTGACAGGTTCGCCGTTCACGTGAAGGCCGGTCTGGAAGACCGCCCACCGGCCGAACGTGTCGGCGATCTCGCCGTCCTGGCTCCCGCCCGGCTGGCCGACCGGCACCCGAGTGGTCTGCCCAGTGGTACGGCGGGAGACGACTGTGCGGGTGGCGTCCGTGATCCGAGGGGCGGCGACCGTTCGGCCGTCGCCACTGTCGAAGACAGGCGTTTCGAGCCACTGCGCGCCGGCCTCCGAGCCTGACTGCACGGGTGCGCTCTGGCCGGTGTGAAGCGGGCCGACGGGCAGCGAGCGCGTCTTGAAGTCAGGCGACTTCGAACCGTCCCGCTCCAGCGTGGTCAGCCGGCCCATGCCCAGCGCCAGAGCCACCACCTCGGTCGGCACGGGCGCGACCGTGCGCAGCTTTTCCAGGACCGGGGCGCCGCCGCCCTTGCCGGGGACGGCCTTGAGGACGGCCCAGTCGGTGGCGGACGTGCCGCCGGTGACGGCTGCGGTACCGGAGCCGTCACCCAGCTGGGTGATCCGCTCCTCGGCTCCCGCGAGCAGCGTCTGCTGCTCGCCGGTGGGGCTGAGGGCGACCAGGCGCCGGGTGAGATCCGTGCTTGTGGTGACGACCTCGGCCGTGGGGCTGGGCTCCGCCGTGGTCAGCAGCCAGTCGCCGACGAGACCGATCCGGACGGCACTCAGCCCGGCCGGCAGCGGGTAGCTGATCTCCGGCCCGGTGAGGTCGGCGCGGTGCCGGATGTGGACGGTCCGATCCGGATCCACCCACGCGATCCGCTCGGTGGTGACGGTCACGCCCGCGTCGAGCGTGATGTCCGCCGCGGTGGGCTCCTTCAGCACCTGCATCCGCCCGGTCGTCAGGTCGACGAGCCCGAGGTGGTCCCCCTCCACGCCCGTCTCTCTCAGGCCGAACCTCAGGACGGCCAGCCCCTGGGTGCCTGCGACCAGTCGCGCCATGTGGAGGTCTGCCCCAGCCGGCCAGCCGGTCACAGGAACGGACGCGCCGTTCGGCGAGGCCGCGCTCCGGATGAAGAACCCGACGGTGGAACCCAGCGAAGTGCCGGGCTCGTACTGCTGGAAGAGCATCCGGTCGCCCACGAGCCCGCGATACGAGGTGTCCTTGGGGACGGACAAGTCCGTCGTCGTGCCGGTCTCCAGGTCGAGGATGGCTGAGCTACCGAAGTCCTGGTCCACCCAGAGGTAGCGGCCGCCGGTCCCGAACTCTCCGAAGGCGCCATTGCCCTGGCCGGATCCCAGGGACCTGCTGGTGCCGGTAGCGAAATCCGTCCACTCCACCACCTTCCGCGCCCCCCGGTGCGCGTACCCGCCCGCGCCGACGGCGACGACCGTCTCCGCGCGGGGTGCGGTGCGCCAGGTGGGGTCGAGGTCGAGCTGGTCGATGCCGGGTACGGGCGCCCCGGGCGCGGCGACCGCGCTGGGCACGAGGCCCGCGCCGGTGGCGGCGGCCAGGACGGCGGCGAGCAGGGCGGCGCGGGTGCGGGTCCGCCGCGCGGGTGCGGTACGAGACAAGAAGGCCCCTCCCCGGGGGGTGACGCGTCGGGTGATCCATCGCGGGTGACGGTCGGCAGGTCGGACGCACGCGCGCGCGTGCGTCTTCCGTGCCCGTGTACGAGACGGGTTCGCCGCCCCGATGGTTGTACGGCGGACGCGATGTTGTGCGCCGGACGCGATGGTTGTACGCCGGACGCGACGAACCCCCGTGACAGCGGGTGTCACGGGGGTTCGTCGTACGCGCGTCAGGTCACGTCACGCGGCCTGCGGGTCAGCCGTTGCGCTTCCAGCGGGGCTTGTCGTCGCGGCGGCCGCCGCCGAAGGAGGAGCCGGACGGGCGGTGGTCGTCGCGGCGGAAGCCACCGGACGGGCGGTCGTCGCGGCGGAAGCCGCCCGAGGGGCGGTCGTCGCGGCGGTCGCGGTTGAACGGGCGGTCGTTGTCGCGGCGGAAGCCACCGGACGGACGGTCGTCGCGGCGGAAGCCACCCGACGGACGGTCGTTGTCACGGCGGAAGCCACCGGAGGGACGGTCGTCGCGGCGGAAGCCGCCCGACGGGCGGTCGTTGTCACGGCGCTCGAAGGAACGGCCACCCCGGTCGTCGCGGTCGCGGAACGACGGACGGTCGTTGTCACGGCGCTCGAACGAACGGCCACCGCGGTCGTCACGGTCGCGGTCGCGGAACGACGGGCGGTCGTTGTCGCGGCGGAAGCCACCGGACGGACGGTCGTCGCGGCGGAAGCCACCCGACGGACGGTCGTTGTCACGGCGGAAGCCGCCACGGTCGCCACCCCGGTCGTCACGGTCGCGGTCACGGAACGACGGACGGTCGTTGTCCCGGCGGAAGCCACCGGACGGACGGTCGTCGCGGTCGCGGCGGAAGCCGCCACGGTCGCCACCGCGGTCACGGCGCTCGTAGTTGCCGCGCTCGTCACGGGCCGGGCGCTCCTCGCGGCGCTGCTCCTCGCGGGCGGCGCGCTCGGCCTCGGCAGCGGCGGCGGCGACCTCGGCCTCGGCGGCCTCGGCGACGGCGGCGACCGCGGTCTCCGGGTCCTCGCCGCGCTCGCGGGCGGCCTGGGCGACGAGGCGGTCGGCCTCCTCGCGGAGCTCGACGGCGCGGCGCTGCAGGCGCTCCAGCTGGCGGGTCAGGTCGACGACCTCGCGCTCGGCCTGCTTGGCCGAGTTGTTGGCGGAGTCGGCCTGGACCTCGGTCAGCGACCGGGCGCCGGTGATCTCGGCGACCTCGGGGTCGAAGGCGCCGGCGCCGCCGACGATGTGGCGCGAGGCGTCGACGCCCGCGTCCTCCATGAGGCGGAAGATCTGGCGGCGCTGGTGCGGCAGCGCCAGCGAGACCACGACGCCGGAGCGGCCGGCGCGGGCGGTGCGGCCCGAGCGGTGCAGGTAGTCCTTGTGGTCGCCGGCCGGGTCCACGTTGAGGACCAGGTCGATGCCGTCGACGTGGATGCCGCGGGCGGCGACGTCGGTGGCGACGAGGACGTTGACGTAACCGTCCTTGAAGTCGGCGAGCGTGCGGGTGCGGGCGCCCTGGGTCATGCCGCCGTGCAGCGCGTCGGCCTTCACGCCGGACTCGCGCAGCTGCTCGGCGACGCGGTCGGCGCCGAGCTGGGTGCGGACGAAGATGATCGTCCGGCCCTTGCGGGCGGCGATGGCGGCGGTGACCGGGGCCTTGTCCTTCGGCTTCACGACGAGGACGTGGTGGGTCATGGTGGTGACGGCGCCGGCGGACGGGTCGACCTCGTGGGTGACCGGGTTCACCAGGTAGCGCTTGACCAGGCTGTCGATCTCGTTCTCCAGCGTGGCGGAGAAGAGGAGGCGCTGGCCGCCGGTCGGGATCTGGTCGAGGAGCTCGGTGACCTCGGGCAGGAAGCCCAGGTCGGCCATCTGGTCGGCCTCGTCGAGGACCGCGATCTGGACCTGCTCCAGGGAGCAGGCGCCGCGGTTGATGATGTCGCGGAGGCGGCCCGGGGTGGCGACGAGGATGTCGACGCCGCGCTCCAGGGCGTAGATCTGGTTGCCCATCGACGTACCGCCGCAGACGACCTTCATACGGAGGCCGAGCACGTCGCCGTAGGGCTGGAGGGCGTCCGCGACCTGCATCGCGAGCTCACGGGTCGGGGTGAGGATGACGCCGCGGGGCTTCTTCTTCTCGGTCTCGCCGCCGGCCAGGGTGGCGAGCAGCGGGAGGCCGAAGGAGAGGGTCTTTCCGGAGCCGGTGCGACCGCGGCCCAGGATGTCCTTGCCGGCCAGGGCGTCCGGGATGGTCGCGGCCTGGATCGGGAAGGGGGTGGTGACACCGTTCTGCGCGAGCTTGCGGACGACGCCCTCGGGCAGGCCCAGGTCGCCGAAGGTGATCTCGGGGGTCTGGTCGTCCTCGTCGGCGGCGTCGGCCGCCTCGTCGGTGAGGTCGAGGTCGTCGGTGAGCTCGTCGGTCAGCTCGTCGGTGATCTCTGCGTCGTCCGCCAGCTCGACGATCTCGGTGATCTCGTCGTTCTCGGGCATGACGGCGTGGTCAGAATGAGAAATGGACATGCGAAATGCGAAACCTTCCGGAGTCTCGGCACGCGCCCGTCAACTCCGTGTTTCGCACAAGACCGCCTCTATGCGGTCAGCCACGGCAAGGGAGAGTACGCGCCAGTCACGGCGCTCTTCGGTCGTGGCGCCGGGCAAATGGGATCAAACGATCTACCACCATACGCACTCCCCCCCGCTCAAGGCAAACCGACGCCCGTCACACCGGGCTCACCTGCGGTGATGCCGTCGGCTCGGTCGGCGTTCCGGCGGCCCGCACCTCGCCCATCTGGGTGACGGGTCCCTCGGTCGGCGGGTCGGTCGGGTTCGAGGTCGGCTCGGGCGTGGGCTCCGGCGTCGGCTCCGGGGTGGGCTCGGGCGTCGGGGTGGGCTCCGGGGTCGGCTCCGGCGTAGGCGTGTGCCCGCCGCCGCCCGGCGCGCCTCCGGCCTCCCCGCCGGTCCCGCCCGCGGTGCCGCCGTCCCCGCCGCCACCGCCCGCGCTCCCGCCGGCGGCCCCGCCCGCGTCCCCGCCGCCGCCCGCGCTCCCGGCCGCACCGCCCGCCCCGGTGCCGCCGCCGGCCGTGCCGCCGGCCTCGTGGGGCGTCCTGGGCGGCACCACCCCGCCGGGCGCGACCGGACCGGGGGTCTTCGCACCGGCGCTGGGCGTGGCGGAGGCGGAGGGCGCACCGCTCGGCACCGGCGACTTCCCGCCACCGCCCTTCGCGTCGGGCGCGCCGGGCCGGTCGCCCTGCCCGCCGCCGTACGCGTCCCCGCCGCCGTCCGGGGCCCCGGGGCCGCCCTCCGGCTCGGCCGACGCGCCCGGCTTCCCCCCGGTCGCGCCGGGCGCCGGCCGCGCGCTGTCGTCGCTGACACTCATACAGCCGCTCAGACCGGCGCACGCGGCGACCGCGAGGGCGGCTGCGGCCCATCGAACGCGGGTGGGGACATGGCGCACGGAGGCACCTCCAGGACACAGAAGGCGGGGGAAGGAACGCGTCCCCCTGCCCAACTCCCCAGGCGCCCCACGGGACACGGCGCGACGGCCCCTTGTTCGACCGCGATCTCCCGCCGGATCCGGCCACCGGAGCGGGCGGGCCCGCGACCGCGGCCGGCACCGGGACCGGGACCGGGACCGGGACCGGGAGGAACGGATCAGCCGTAGCCCAGCGCGTGCAGCCGCTCGTCGTCGATCCCGAAATGGTGGGCGATCTCGTGGACCACGGTGATCTCCGTCTCGGCCACCACGTCCTCGCGGGACTCGCACATCCGCAGCGTCGGCCCCCGGTAGATCGTGATCCGGTCGGGCAGCACGCCCGCGTACCACTCGCCACGTTCGGTGAGCGGCGTCCCCTCGTAGAGCCCGAGCAGCTCGGGGTCGTCCGGAGAGGGTTCGTCCTCCACGAACACCGCGACGTTGTCCATCAGCCGCGTCAGCTCCGGCGGGATCCGGTCCAGGGCCTCGGCGACAAGCTCCTCGAACTCCTCGCGCGTCATCTCCAGCACGGGCCCATTGTCCCCTCCGCGGAAACCGTTTTGGCGATACCGCCCGGCATCCCATATGCTTCTCACGTCCCCGAGGCGCCGCAAAGCGCCCAGGTGAGCCTCTAGCCCTCATCGTCTAGTGGCCCAGGACGCCGCCCTTTCAAGGCGGTAGCACGGGTTCGAATCCCGTTGGGGGCACGCATGACCGTGTGCGACACTAGTGTCCGCACACACCACGCTAGGTCCTGTGGAGCAGTTGGTTAGCTCGCCACCCTGTCAAGGTGGAGGTCGCGGGTTCAAGTCCCGTCAGGATCGCCGAGGTCAGAGATGACCTCGTGGCTGGGTAGCTCAGTTGGTACGAGCGATCGCCTGAAAAGCGATAGGTCGCCGGTTCGACCCCGGCCCCAGCCACAGAAGGAAGGCCCCGTTCGAGAGAACGGGGCCTTCTTCGTCGTACGCGACACCCGCCGTCCGTTCGTCGTACGCGACGCCCCGGCCGTCCGTTCGTCGTACGCCGCACCAACCGCCCGTACGGGGGAAGGGCCCGCGCCCCTCCCCCGTACCGCTCAGACCTCCTCGCGCCGCCGGCCCGTCCGGCGGCCCCGCAGCGCGAGCGCCGCCGCCACGACCGCCACCACCGCGACCAGCAGGGCCCAGTCCGGCACCGCGCGGCCCAGCGCGGCGACCCGCTCCTCCACCGCGAAGGAGTCGTCGACGGAGAGCAGCCCCGGCAGGGCGGTCGTCCCGTCGAAGACGAGGAACAGCGTGCCGAGGACGACGAAGAACAGGCCCGAGACCAGCGACGTCGAGTGGACCTCGAAGCGGCCGACCCGCAGCGGGCGCCCGCGCAGCCAGCGCCGCCGGCCCAGGTCGTACCGCTCCCAGAGCAGCGCCAGCACGAACAGCGGGACCGCCATCCCGAGCGCGTACGCGGCGAGCAGCAGCCCTCCGTACGCCGGGCTGCCGCTCAGCGCCGCCACCGTCAGGACGCTGCCGAGGATCGGGCCCGCGCAGAAGCCGGCGAGGCCGTAGACCAGGCCGAGGGCGTAGACGGAGAGCGCCGACGTGGGCCGGATGCGGCCGCTCGCCTCGGCGATCCGGCGGGAGGTGAAGCCCCGGCCGAGGAGCTGGAGGACGCCGAGCCCGATGATCAGCCAGCCGCCGGCGGTGACCAGCAGGTCCCGGTGGCCGTAGAAGAACCGGCCGGCGAGGGATCCGGCCGCGCCCAGCGGCACGAGGGTGGTCGCCAGGCCCGCGTAGAGGATGCCGGTCCGGGCGACGAGCTTCGCGCGGGTGTCGATCGAGTACGCGAAGAAGGCGGGCAGCAGCAGGGCGCTGCACGGGCTGAGGAGGGCGAGCAGCCCGCCGAGGAACGCGGCGAAGTAGCCGATCCCGGAGGTCACTGCCCGGCCTTCCCCGGCGCGGACCCCTCCGGGGAGGGCTGCTCCGGGGAGGGCTTCTCCGCCGGGGACTTCTCCGGTGCGGCCTGCGCCGCCGCCTCGATGGCCTCCGTGAACGTCTCCAGGGGCTGGGCGCCGGCGATCGGCCGCCCGTTGACCAGGAAGGACGGGGTGGAGGTGGCGCCGAGCCGGTAGCCCTCCTCCTGGTCCTTCCGGACGGCCTCGCGGGCCGCGGCGCTCTCGCTGTCCTTCGCGAACCGGGCCGCGTCGGGCACGCCGGCCTCCCGCGCGAGGGCGGCGAGCCGCTCCTTGCCGAAGCCCTTCTCCTTGGCGTCCTCGGCGTAGGCGGCCTTGTGGAACTGCCAGAACCGGCCCTGCTGGCCGGCCGCCCAGGAGGCGCGGGCGACGGCCTCCGACTCCTCGCCGAAGATCGGGAAGTTCCGCCACTCGATGCGCAGGGTGCCCTTCTCGACGTACTTCTCGATCAGCGCGGGCTCGGTGTCGCGGGCGAACTTGCCGCAGTAGCCGCACTGGAAGTCGGCGTACTCGACGAGGACCACGGGGGCGTCGGCGCGGCCGAGGGCGAGCTTGTCGGCGGGGTCGCGGCGGGCGTACGCCGCCAGCCCGTCGTAGACGCCGGCGGACGGGTCGGCGGAGACCTCGGCGACCGCCGAGGAGCCGGAGGCGCCGGGGGACGAGGGCTTGGTGGCGGTGTACGAGACGACGCCGAGCAGCACGGCGGCGGTGGCCACCCCGGCGACGACGGCGACGGGCTTGGCCTTGGACGGGGACGTGGACATGCGGAAGCGCTCCTGGAGGGAAGAGAGGAAGGGACGGACGGACGCGGTCGCGGCCGTCCGGCTACACCCTCAGGACCGACAGCTCCACGGGGGTCGGCACGCGCGCGGGCGGCTCCCGGCCCGGCGCCGGCGGCGGGGCGGCCGGAGCCGGCTGCCGGACCACGGGCGCCGCCCGGTCGGCGGCCAGGACGGGCAGCAGTTCGGCGAAGCCCTGCGCCCTCGGCGGTACGACGGGGCCCTCGTCGCCCGGGTCGGCCGGAGAGCCCGGACCGCAGCCCGGTACGGCGGCGCCCGCGGCCACCGGGACCGCGTCGGGGACCGCCGGGTGAGCCGTACCGCCGCCGGACGCGGACGCCCCGCACAGCAGCAGGCCGAGCACCAGGCCCAGCAGCGCGGCGAACGCCGCCGGCGCGGGGGTGGTGCGGAACATGCGAAACCTCTCCGGTCCGGGCCAGATGCCCGGAATACTACGCACCGGGGCGCGGGCCCCTTCGTAAATCGGTTCGCCGCTTCTCGGCCGCAGGTGCGATCCTGGATTCCGTATGTCTACTTCCTTCGCCGCCCTCCAGTCCGTCCTGGCCGAGGTCTCGCTGCGGGACTCCCACCGGCTCGGCCGCCGTCTCGAAGGCGCCCGCCGCATCCGCAAGCCCGAGGCCCGCGCCGCCGTCCTGGACGAGATCGCCGCAGAGGCGGCCAAGGCCAAGGAGCGCGTCGACCGGCGCGCCGCCCGCGTGCCCGCCGTCACCTATCCCGAGCAGCTGCCGGTCTCGCAGAAGAAGGACGAGATCCTGGAGGCGATACGCGACCACCAGGTCGTGATCGTCGCCGGTGAGACCGGCTCCGGCAAGACCACGCAGATCCCGAAGATCTGCCTGGAGCTGGGCCGCGGCGTCCGGGGCATGATCGGGCACACCCAGCCCCGCCGGATCGCCGCCCGCACGGTCGCCGAGCGCGTGGCCGAGGAGCTGAAGACCCCGCTGGGCGAGGCCGTCGGCTGGAAGGTCCGGTTCACCGACCAGGTGAACCCCGACGCGACCTTCGTGAAGCTGATGACGGACGGCATCCTGCTCGCCGAGATCCAGACGGACCGCGAGCTGCGCGCGTACGACACGATCATCATCGACGAGGCCCACGAGCGGTCCCTCAACATCGACTTCCTGCTCGGCTACCTGGCCCAGCTGCTGCCGAAGCGCCCCGACCTCAAGGTCGTGATCACCTCCGCGACGATCGACCCGGAGCGCTTCTCCCGCCACTTCGGCGACGCCCCGATCGTGGAGGTCTCCGGCCGCACGTATCCGGTGGAGGTCCGCTACCGGCCGCTCCTCGAAGAGGACTCCGACGACGCCGACCGGGATCAGATCACCGCCATCTGCGACGCCGTCGACGAGCTCCAGAAGGAGGGGCCGGGCGACATCCTGGTCTTCCTCTCCGGCGAGCGGGAGATCCGCGACACCGCGGACGCCCTCACCAAGAAGAAGCTCTTCAACACGGAGATCCTGCCGCTGTACGCGCGGCTCTCGCACGCCGAGCAGCACCGGGTCTTCCAGGCGCACTCCGGCCGCCGGATCGTCCTCGCGACGAACGTCGCCGAGACCTCGCTGACCGTTCCCGGCATCAAGTACGTGATCGACCCGGGCACCGCCCGCATCTCGCGCTACTCGCACCGGACCAAGGTGCAGCGCCTCCCGATCGAGGCGATCTCGCAGGCCAGCGCCAACCAGCGGAAGGGCCGCTGCGGCCGTACCTCGGACGGCATCTGCATCCGCCTGTACTCCGAGGACGACTTCCTCACCCGACCCGAGTTCACCGACGCGGAGATCCTGCGGACGAACCTGGCCTCCGTCATCCTCCAGATGACCGCGGCCGGCCTCGGCGACATCGAGAAGTTCCCCTTCATCGACCCGCCGGACCACCGCAACATCCGGGACGGCGTCCAGCTCCTCCAGGAGCTCGGCGCGCTCGACCCCGCCCAGAAGGACCCGCGTAAGCGCCTCACCGAGCAGGGCCGGAAGCTCTCCCAGCTCCCCGTCGACCCGCGGCTCGCCCGCATGGTGCTGGAGGCCGACAAGAACGGCTGCGTCCGCGAGGTCATGGTGATCGCGGCGGCCCTGTCCATCCAGGACCCGCGCGAGCGCCCCTCCGACAAGCAGGCGCAGGCCGACCAGCAGCACGCCCGCTTCAAGGACGAGACCAGCGACTTCCTCGCCCTCCTCAACCTGTGGCGGTACGTCCGCGAGCAGCAGAAGGAGCGCGGCTCGTCGTCCTTCCGCCGCATGTGCAAGCAGGAGTACCTGAACTTCCTGCGCATCCGCGAGTGGCAGGACATCTACTCCCAGCTGCGGACGGTCGCCAAGCAGATGGGGATCCACCTCAACGAGGAGGACGCCCCGGAGCAGTCGATCCATGTGTCCCTGCTCTCCGGCCTCCTCAGCCACATCGGCCTCAAGGACGTGAAGGAGTCCAAGGAGAACCGGGACGCGAAGGACGGCCGGCGTGAGGGCACCCGGAACGAGTACCTGGGCGCCCGGAACGCCAAGTTCGCGATCTTCCCCGGCTCCGCGCTCTTCAAGAAGCCGCCGCGGATGGTGATGTCCGCCGAGCTGGTGGAGACCTCCCGGCTGTGGGCGCGGGTGAACGCGCGGATCGAGCCCGAGTGGGTCGAGCCGCTCGCCCAGCACCTGGTGAAGAAGACGTACAGCGAGCCGCACTGGGAGAAGGACCAGGCGGCCGTGATGGCGTACGAGAAGGTGACGCTGTACGGCGTCCCGATCGTCGCCGACCGCAAGGTGAACTACGGCCGGATCGACCCCGAGGTCTCCCGCGAGCTGTTCATCCGCAACGCGCTCGTGGAGGGCGACTGGCGCACCCACCACAAGTTCTTCGCCGACAACCGCAAGCTGCTCACCGAGGTCGAGGAGCTGGAGCACCGGGCGCGGCGCCGGGACATCCTCGTCGACGACGAGACGCTCTTCGACTTCTACGACAAGCGGGTCCCCGAACACGTCGTGTCCGGCGCCCACTTCGACTCGTGGTGGAAGCACAAGCGGCGCGAGGAGCCGGAGTTCCTCGACTTCGAGCGCGAGATGCTCATCAACGAGAAGGCCGGGGCCGTCACCAAGGACGACTACCCGGACTCGTGGCGGCAGGGCGCGCTCAAGTTCCGCGTGACGTACCAGTTCGAGCCGGGCGCGGACGCCGACGGCGTCACCGTGCACATCCCGCTCCAGGTGCTGAACCAGGTCACCGACGAGGGCTTCGACTGGCAGATCCCGGGCCTGCGCGAGGAGGTCGTCACCGAGCTGATCCGCTCGCTGCCGAAGCCGATCCGCCGCCACTACGTGCCGGCGCCGAACTACGCCGGACGCTTCCTGGACACCGTGGTGCCCGTCCAGGAGCCGCTGACGACGGCGCTGGCGCGCGAGCTCCAGCGGATGGTCGGCGTCCCGCTCACGGCCGAGGACTTCGACTGGGGGAAGCTCCCCGACCACCTCAAGATCACCTTCCGGATCGTCGACGAGCGGCGCCGGAAGCTCGCCGAGGACAAGGACCTGGAGGCGCTGCGGCTGAAGCTGCGCCCCAAGGCCCGTCAGGCGCTCTCCAAGGCCGCCCAGGCGGCCACGGCGGGCCCGGACGGCTCCGGTCCCTCCCTGGAGCGCTCGGGGCTGAAGGACTGGACGATCGGCACCCTCGTGCGGGTCTTCGAGACGAAGCGGGGCGGGCAGCCGGTGAAGGCGTACCCGGCGCTGGTCGACGAGGGCGACACCGTCGCGGTCCGGCTCTTCGACTCGGAGGCCGAGCAGGAGCGGGCGATGTGGCGGGGCACCCGCCGGCTGATCATGCTGAACGTCCCGGTGAGCCCGGCGAAGTTCGCGGCCGACCGGCTGACCAACCAGCAGAAGCTGGCCCTGTCGGCGAACCCGCACGGCTCGGTGCAGGCCCTCTTCGAGGACTGCGCCACCGCCGCCGCCGACCGGCTGATCGCGCAGCACGGCGGCCCGGTGTGGGACGAGGCGTCCTTCCGGACCCTGTACGACAAGGTCCGCGCCGACCTGGTGGAGCTGACCGTCCGCACGGTGGGCCAGGTCCAGCAGGTGCTGGCGGCCTGGCAGGCGTGCGAGCGGCGGCTGAAGGCCACCACGAGCCCGGCGCTGCTGCCGAACCTCCAGGACGTGCGGAAGCAGCTGGACTGGCTCATGCCGGCCGGTTTCGTGACCCGTACGGGCCTGAAGCGGCTGCCGGACCTGATGCGCTACCTGGTGGCGGTGGACCGGCGGCTCCAGCAGATGCCGACCGGGGTCCAGCGGGACACCACCCGGATGGAGAAGGTCCACGAGATGCTCGACGAGTACGCGTGGCTCCTGGAGCAGCTGCCGAAGGGGCGGCCGGTGCCGGCCGAGGTCACGGACATCCGCTGGATGATCGAGGAGCTGCGGGTGAGCTACTTCGCGCACGCGCTGGGCACCGCGCATCCGGTGTCGGACAAGCGGATCGTGAAGGCGATCGACGCGGCCGTGCCCGCACCGGCGCGGTAGCGGACTGGGTGTGAGTTCGACCGGACCGCTGACCTGCTGTACAGTTCTTCTCGCAGCCACGCACGAACGGTTGCGAGGGTCCTGTGGAGCAGTTGGTTAGCTCGCCACCCTGTCAAGGTGGAGGTCGCGGGTTCAAGTCCCGTCAGGATCGCGTTGGAAGAAGGCCCGCATCGTCTCGATGCGGGCCTTCTTCGTCGTGCGCACAGGACGCTCTTCCGCCGCCGGCCGATGCGTGGACTCCACTCGAACGGGGGACGAAAGTCCCGCCTGCCGGTGACCATCGGCGACTGGGGTGCCGCCTCCGGGGGTGGCAGGCTGGTCGGTGACAAGGCTTTGACGGTGTGACGGGAGTCACGGAAACCCCTTCCGCAACCCCCTCGTTTATGCCGCTCCTACAACACCTCCATTTAATACGTGCAATTGCACCCGTGTTCGAGGTGTGGGAGCGGGCCCAAAAAGAAGATCGCGCTGGACCCGGCGGAGTCCAGCGCGATCGGTGACGGTGGCCTGTTGGGGCAGGTCCGTCGGCAGAGCTGAGGGGTGGGCGACCGGGTTGGGGGACCCGGACAGGCCCGGTGTTACGGGGTGTTGCGCGTCTCGCGGGTGCCTCAGGCCTCGCTGCGCTGCTGCGGGATGCCCGCCAGCAGGGCGCGGACCTCGGCCTCGCGGTACCGGCGGTGCCCACCCAGGGTGCGGATGGACGTGAGCTTGCCGGCCTTGGCCCAGCGGGTCACCGTCTTCGGGTCCACGCGGAACATCGTGGCGACCTCGGCAGGGGTCAGCAGCGGCTCGGCATCAGGGGTGCGAGCGGTCATGAGCGGCCTCCTCGGGAGAACCGAACCTTCTCGGTTCTTTCCTCTAAATTCTGCACCTTGACCCGCCTTGCCCGAAATGGCAGAAGCGGGTCGAGTCGGTTATAGGACGAACGGCTTGTCCTCGGCACTACAACTACACCATCCGTCCAGCCGCGTCGGCCAAACCGATGGAATTGCCCTCGCAGGTGTTCATCAGCGGCGGAAGTCGACTGACCATGCCATAACGGACAGTCACGCCACTGTGACGATCAGTCACAGAGCGATCAGGAGTCCTCAGACCCCCCATAGAGTGCAATGCTGAGCTTTCCGCCCGAACTTGGGCGGAAGGAACCCTCCCCGGACTCCTTGTCCTATTTTGGCACGAGGGTAGGTGATCGACGCAAGGGTACGTTTAGTGCTGTCCGTCACGCTTGAGCCAAAGGCCCGGTTCAGGACCAACGTCCCGCCGGATCCGGCCAGATCGATCCGGCCAGCCACCATGAAGATCATTTACCCCCACGGGACATGTCTTGTCCATGCACACCTGACGAAGATGCCCGGCCTATGTCAATTCGCGTGCCGCAGGTCCCTGACGGCCCGCCAGCGCTCCGCCAGCCGCGCGTACACCTCCGCCGCCGCCACGTCGTCCCCCGCCCGCAGCGCCGCCAGCCCCTCCGCCACGTCCGCCGCCGACCGGTCCGCCGCCAGCCGCTCCTCCGCCACCGCGTGCACCAGACCGCCGTAGTCCAGCTCCACCAGCGCCCGCGGATGGAACTCCTCCAGCCACCGGCCCACGTCCACCAGCCCCTGCGCCAGCGGCCCCTCGTCCACCGAGTCCCGCAGCGCGCGCAGCGCCCGCGCGAGCCTCCGCCGCGCCTGCGCCATCGTCGTCCGGTAGCGCAGCACCGGCGCCCGCCCCGCCGCCCGGTCCCCCGCCTCGTACGACCGCTCCTCGTCGCCGAAGAGCGCGAACCAGCGCAGCGGCACCTGCCACACCGCCGTCCTGATCCACGGCCGCGCGTCCGGGTTCCGCTCCAGCCAGCGCTCGTGATCCGCCTCCACCTGCGCCCGCACCACCGGCGGCAGCATCGCGTCCAGCACCGGCGCCGGCAGCCCGCTCTCCGCCACCAGGTCCCGCAGCGCCAGCCAGCTCCGCAGCCGGGTCCGCCACGGGCAGACCACCACCACCCCGTCCAGGTGCGCCACGAACGCCTCGCCGCTCTCGTGCACCGGCACCGGGACCGGCGGCACCGGCACCAGGTCCGCCAGCGAGCGCCGCAGCTCGTCCTGGGCACCCGGGGTGCCCGGCCGGCGGGCGTACCGCGACCAGTGGGTCCGCTCCGGCTCGGGGAACGCGGCCAGCGGCTCGTACACCCGCAGATAAGAGGCGTACGGGACGAGCAACGTGGAGTCGACCGACATGCCGCGAATCCTTCCACGCGGGTACTCCCCGAGGGGGTGATCCGGCCCACTCCGCCCTTCCTACGCCCAGGTAGGACTTAATCTCATGGCGCAATGGGTCCTCCCCCACCCGCAGGGGGGACCTCCCCGCCGCTTCTTCCTTGGGAGTCACCACCGTGACCGCAACTGACGGCGTCCTGCACACCCTGTTCCACTCGGAGCAGGGCGGCCACGAGCAAGTCGTGCTCTGCCAGGACCGCGCCACCGGCCTCAAGGCCGTCATCGCCCTGCACAACACCGCCCTCGGCCCCGCCCTCGGCGGCACCCGCTTCTACCCGTACGCCACCGAGACCGAGGCCGTCGCCGACGCCCTCAACCTGGCGCGCGGCATGTCGTACAAGAACGCCATGGCCGGGCTCGACCACGGCGGCGGCAAGGCCGTGATCATCGGTGACCCCGAGCTGATCAAGACCGAGGAGCTGCTGCTCGCCTACGGCCGCTTCGTCGCCTCCCTCGGCGGGCGCTACGTGACCGCCTGCGACGTCGGCACCTACGTCGCCGACATGGACGTCGTGGCCCGGACGAACAAGTGGACCACCGGCCGCTCCCCGGAGAACGGCGGCGCCGGCGACTCCTCCGTCCTCACCGCCTTCGGCGTCTTCCAGGGCATGCGCGCCTCCGCCCAGCACCTGTGGGGCGACCCGACGCTGCGCGGCCGGAAGGTCGGCGTCGCCGGCGTCGGCAAGGTCGGCCACTACCTCGTCGAGCACCTCCTGGAGGACGGCGCCGAGGTCGTCATCACCGACGTCCGCGAGGAGTCGGTGCGCCGGATCACCGACAAGCACCCGCAGGTCCAGGTGGTCGCCGACACCGAGGCGCTGATCCGCGTCGAGGGCCTCGACATCTACGCCCCCTGCGCGCTCGGCGGCGCCCTGAACGACACCACGGTCCCGTTCCTCACCGCGAAGGTCGTGTGCGGCGCGGCGAACAACCAGCTCGCGCACCCGGGCGTCGAGAAGGACCTGGAGGCCCGCGGCATCCTCTACGCCCCGGACTACGTGGTGAACGCCGGTGGCGTGATCCAGGTCGCCGACGAGCTCCACGGCTTCGACTTCGACCGCTGCAAGGCGAAGGCCACGAAGATCTTCGACACCACCCTGGAGATCTTCGCACGTGCGAAGGCCGACGGCATTCCGCCGGCCGCCGCCGCCGACCGGATCGCCGAGCAGCGGATGGCCGACGCGCGGCGCGCCGGGGCCTGACGCCCACGGGGTCCGGCCCGCGGCCCGGGAGACTTCGCTCACGCCGATCGGCGGGTCGGACCCCCAGAAGAGGTTAAAATCGCGACTGACCAGCGAGGAAAGGGCACCTCGATGGTTCTGTACCGGGGTATGTGATGCGCGCGGCGTACCGTAGACCCGAGGAAACAGGTACCGTTGAAGCCCTACGGACCGGTCTCTCCGTCGAGAGGCCGTTTCGGACCATGAACGCGTGTCAAGACTCTGGGGCCGGCGAGCCCCGTCACCGAGGGGGTCGAGCCATGGGGCGCGGCCGGGCAAAGGCCAAGCAGACCAAGGTCGCCCGCCAGCTGAAGTACAGCAGCGGCGGGACCGACCTGGCGCGTCTGGCCCATGAACTGGGCGCTTCGACTTCGAACCAGCCGCCGAATGGCGAGCCGTTCGAGGACGACGACGAGGAAGACGACCCGTACGCGCAGTACGCGGATCTGTACAACACGGACGACGAGGACGAGGACGACGAGTCCGGTCCGCACTCGTCCCGTCGCGCTTGACCTTCTGAAGACCGAAACCCGGTCCGGCTGTCCGGACCGGGTTTTCGTGCTGCCCGGCGTCTCCGCGGCCCGGCGCCTCTCCCGGCGCGCCACGGGCCGCGCCGGGCCGCTGCGAGCTGCCCAGCGACGCGCGCCGGTCCCGGACGGACACGCGAGGAAGGGGCACCCCGCCCGGCGGGGTGCCCCTTCACGTACCGCTGTCGCCTACTTCGCGTAGTCGCCGACCAGCTCGGCGCCGGAGGTCCGGTCGCCGCGCTCGGTGATCTCGCCGGCCACCCAGGCGTCGAGCCCGCGGTCGGCCAGCGTGGTGAGGGCGGCGTCGACCGACTCGGCGGGGACGACGGCCATCATGCCGACGCCCATGTTGAGGGTCTTCTCGAGCTCCAGGCGCTCCACCCGGCCGGCGGTGCCGACGAGGTCGAAGATCGCGCCCGGGGTCCAGGTGGAGCGGTCCACGGTGGCGTGCAGGCCGTCCGGGATCACCCGCGCGAGGTTGGCCGCGAGGCCGCCGCCGGTGATGTGGCTGAAGGCGTGCACCTCGGTGGTCCGGGTGAGCGCCAGGCAGTCCAGCGAGTAGATCCGGGTGGGCTCCAGCAGCTCCTCGCCGAGCGTCCGGCCCAGCTCGTCGACCCGCTGGTCGAGGCTCATGCCGGCGCGGTCGAAGACCACGTGCCGGACGAGCGAGTACCCGTTGGAGTGAAGCCCGGAGGAGGCCATGGCGATGACCGCGTCCCCCGTACGGATGCGATCGGCGCCCAGCAGGCGGTCGTGCTCGACGACGCCGGTGCCGGCGCCGGCCACGTCGAAGTCGTCCGGGCCGAGCAGGCCCGGGTGCTCCGCCGTCTCGCCGCCGACCAGGGCGCAGCCGGCCAGGACGCAGCCCTCGGCGATGCCCTTGACGATGGCGGCGACCCGCTCCGGGTGGACCTTGCCCACGCAGATGTAGTCGGTCATGAAGAGCGGCTCGGCGCCGCAGACGACGATGTCGTCCATGACCATGGCGACCAGGTCGTGGCCGATGGTGTCGTACACGCCCATCTGGCGGGCGATGTCGACCTTCGTGCCGACGCCGTCGGTGGCCGAGGCGAGCAGCGGACGCTCGTAGCGCTTGAGGGCGGAGGCGTCGAAGAGGCCGGCGAAGCCGCCGAGGCCGCCGAGGACCTCGGGGCGCTGCGTCTTCTTCACCCACTCCTTCATCAGCTCGACGGCGCGGTCGCCCGCCTCGATGTCGACGCCCGCAGAGGCGTAGCTGGCACCAGTGGTCTCAGGCATGCTGAAGAACTTTCGTGTCGTGTACTGCGGGTGTGCAGCGGGGTGTCACGGACGGCGCAGGGCGTCGGCGGCCGCGGTGGCGGCGGGGCCGGCGGCCAGCTCCGTCTCCAGGAGCTGCTTGCCGAGCAGCTCGGGGTCGGGCAGCTCCATCGGGTACTCGCCGTCGAAGCAGGCCCGGCAGAGGTTCGGCTTGGCGATGGTGGTCGCCTCGACCATGCCCTCCAGGGAGATGTACGAGAGCGAGTCCGCGCCGAGCGACTTGCCGATCTCCTCGACGGACATGCCGTTGGCGATCAGCTCCGCGCGGGTCGCGAAGTCGATGCCGAAGAAGCAGGGCCACTTGACCGGCGGCGAGGAGATCCGGATGTGGACCTCGGCGGCGCCCGCCTCGCGGAGCATGCGGACCAGGGCGCGCTGGGTGTTGCCGCGGACGATCGAGTCGTCGACGACCACGAGCCGCTTCCCCTTGATGACTTCCTTGAGGGGGTTCAGCTTGAGGCGGATGCCCAGCTGGCGGATGGTCTGCGAGGGCTGGATGAAGGTGCGGCCGACGTAGGCGTTCTTCACCAGGCCGGCGCCGAACGGGATGCCGGACGCCTCCGCGTAGCCGATGGCGGCGGGGGTGCCGGACTCCGGCGTCGCTATGACCAGGTCGGCCTCGACCGGCGCCTCCTTCGCGAGGCGGCGGCCCATCTCCACGCGGGAGAGGTACACGTTCCGCCCGGCGATGTCGGTGTCGGGACGGGCCAGGTACACGTACTCGAAGACACAGCCCTTGGGCTTCGCTTCCGCGAATCGCGAGGTGCGGATGCCGTTCTCGTCGATCGCGATCAGCTCGCCCGGCTCGACCTCGCGGACGAAGCTGGCGCCGCAGATGTCGAGGGCGGCGGACTCGGAGGCGACCACCCAGCCGCGCTCCAGCCGGCCGAGGACCAGCGGACGGATGCCCTGCGGGTCGCGGGCGGCGTAGAGCGTGTGCTCGTCCATGAAGACGAGGGAGAAGGCGCCCCGGACCTCGGGGAGGACCTTCGCGGCGGCCTGCTCGATGGTGAGCGGCTTGTCGTCCTCGTCCACCTGGGCGGCGAGGAGCGCCGTCAGGAGGTCGGTGTCGTTGGTGGCGGCGACCTGGGTGGCGCGGCCGTCCTTCTTGGGAAGGTCGGCGACCATCTCGGCCAGCTGCGCCGTGTTCACCAGGTTGCCGTTGTGGCCGAGCGCCAGCGAACCGTGGGCGGTGGCCCGGAAGGTCGGCTGGGCGTTCTCCCACACGGAGGCTCCGGTGGTCGAGTAGCGGGCGTGACCGACCGCGATATGACCTTGGAGGGAGCCGAGAGAGGTCTCGTCGAAGACCTGGGACACGAGGCCCATGTCCTTGAAGACGAGGATCTGGGAGCCGTTGCTGACCGCGATTCCCGCGGATTCCTGACCCCGATGCTGGAGGGCGTAGAGCCCGAAGTACGTGAGCTTTGCGACCTCTTCACCCGGAGCCCAGACACCGAAGACGCCACACGCGTCCTGGGGGCCTTTCTCGCCGGGGAGCAGGTCGTGATTGAGTCGACCGTCACCACGTGGCACGTCTTCGAGTCTAGGGGACCCCGACCGCTGGTCCGAATGGGAGAACGGGCGGCGAGCGGCGCCCGTACGATCGCACCAAAAGATCGCCGCACGCTTGGAGGGGCCTACAAGGCAGGCGGCGGAAGGGTTCCCGGCACCCGGACCCCGGCGGGGACCACGCCCCTACCCGTCCGTAAGGCGGCCCGCGATGTGACGCAGAACGCACGCACCGGCGGTTTCGCGCGCGTTTCGATCACACGAACTACGCGCGTCAACCCACCCCGGCGGCGTTGACGCCCCCGCTCCGCTCGACCAGGCTCCTGCCCCATGCAGCCCTCGCGTGACCGCTCGGTCACCCTCGTCCAGCGCCGGCACGTGGACCTCGTCCGTGTCGCGAGCGCCGGCTGTCGCCGCGCCTGAAGCGCCGCCCTTTCTCTCTTCCCTCCCCCTTTTCTTTCTCCCTTTTCTTCTTCCCTCCGTCTGGAGATCCCGCATGTCCACGTCCCTGTCCCGCCGCGCCTTCGGCGGGGCCGCCGCCGGTGCCGCCGCCGCGGCCGCCCTGGGCGCCGCGCCCGCCCAGGCCGCCGCCCCCGCGGAGCGCCCGTTCCGGGCCGCGCACCCGCGCCGCCACTCCCGCCGGCCGAACATCCTCTTCATCCTGGGCGACGACCTCGGCTGGGCCGACCTCTCCTCGTACGGCTCCCCGCACATCCGCACCCCGCACCTGGACCGGCTCGCCCGCGGCGGCGTCCGCTTCACCGACGCGTACTCCGGCTCCGCGACCTGCTCCCCCACCCGCTTCAGCCTCTACACCGGCCGCTACCCGGGGCGTACGAAGGGCGGGCTCGCCGAGCCGATAGCCGACAAGTCCGCCGGCCTGGACCCCACCCACCCCACGCTCGCCTCGCTGCTCCGCGACTCCGGCTACGCCACCGCCCTCATCGGCAAGTGGCACTGCGGCTACCTCCCCGACTACTCCCCCACCAGGTCGGGCTGGGACGAGTTCTTCGGCAACTTCGGCGGCGCCCTGGAGTACTACTCCAAGCTGGGCCTGGGCGGCGAGTACGACCTCTACGAGGGCGACGCCACGTACAAGGACCTGCGCTACTACACCCGGATCCTGACCGAGCGGGCGAGCGAGTACGTCTCCCGCGACCACGAGAAGCCCTGGCTGCTCAACCTCAACTTCACCACCCCGCACTGGCCGTGGATCGCCGACGGCGACGAGGAGGCGAGCGCCGAGATCGTCCGCCGGATCAAGGCCGGCGACCGCTCCGCGCTCTGGCACCAGGACGGCGGCTCGGTGGAGAAGTACACGGAGATGGTCGAGGACCTCGACCGGTCGGTCGGACAGGTCCTCGCCGCGCTGAAGCGCTCCGGCCAGGAGCGGGACACCCTCGTCTTCTTCGCCAGCGACAACGGCGGCGAGCGCTTCTCCTACAACTGGCCGCTCGCCGGCAACAAGGGCTCCCTCCAGGAGGGCGGCATCCGCGTCCCCTCGATCCTGCGCTGGCCCGCGCGGATCGACGGCGGCCAGGTCAGCGACCTGCCCGTCTTCACCCCCGACTGGACGGCGACCCTGCTCGACCTGGCCGGCGCCCGCCCCCACCCGGCCTACCCGCTGGACGGCACCAGCCTCGCCGGGCACCTGCTGCGCGGCGAGGACGTGCCGGAGCGGGATCTGTTCTGGCGGGTACGCGGCGAGCGGGCGCTGCGCCGCGGCGACTGGAAGTACTACCGCGGCAAGTCCGGCCGCGACCAGCTCTTCCACCTCGCCGAGGACAGCCGGGAGCAGGCGGACCGGGCGCCCTTCGAACAGCAGCGGCTCGCCGAGCTGCGCGCCGCCTGGGAGCGGATCGACGCGGGGCTGCTGCGCTACTGAACCGGTTCCGGCGAGCCGATCACCGAGCCGGTTTCGGCCGGGGTTGGCCGCCGGTGCTACCGGGCCGGTTCCGCGCGGGCCGTGAGGCCTTCGCCGCCGCCGTCGGTGAGGGTCAGCGCGCGGTGCTCCAGACGGTAGGAGAGCGGGCCGTCGAGGAGGTCGTACAGCTTCGTCTCCAGCGCCATCTGCGGGCCGGTGCACATCATGCGGGTCGTGGCGGCCGGGCCCTCGACGGTGAGGGTGCGGGCCTTCTCGTCGACCGTCGCGGTCGCGGAGAAGTTGTTGCACCCCATGTTGCCGCTGACCCGCCCGTCCGCGCCGATCACCAGGCGGGCCTTGCCCTCGGCGCCGGCCGGGAGGGAGGCGGCCGAGTCCTGGGAGACGAGGCCGTCGACCTTCCAGGTGGTGCCGCGGAGCGGGGCGGACGGTTCGGCGGCCAGCTCGACCTTCCGGGAGCCGTCCGCGGCGGCGAGGGTCAGCGCGCCGCCCTTCAGGGTGCCCGTCAGCGGGCCCTTGAGGGCGGCGAGGAAGGTGGTCTCGAAGCGCTGCCGGTCGCCGGGGCAGCCCCGCTCGGTGACCTCCTCCGTCGTGACGGTGACGGTGGCGCCGTCCACGGCGACGGCCGCGCCGAAGAGGTTGCAGCCGGTGTCGCCCCGGGCGCGGCCGGCGTCCGTGAAGTCGACCCGGGCGCCTGCGGGGGCGGTCGAACGGGTCCCGTCGGCGGTGGCCGCCGTGACGGTCCAGTGGGTGCCGGCGAGCGGCAGGTCGGGGTCGGCCGCGCCGCCGCTCCCGCCGCCGCCGTCTCCGCCCGGTGCGCAGGCGGTGAGGGCGGTGAGCAGGGCGGCGGTGGCGGCGAGGGCGGTGCGGCGCGGCTTCGGCATGCCGGTGGGACGCGGCGGGGCCGCGCCGGGTTCCCGGGGTCAGCCCATCAGGGGGAGCAGCCCCGCGAGGTCCGCCCGTTCGCCGCTGGCGGAGACGCGGGCCGCGTCCCGTTCGGCCGCCCAGTCCGTACGCCCGGTGGCCAGCCGGATCCAGGTCAGCGGGTCCGTCTCGACGACGTTCGGCGGGGTGCCGCGGGTGTGCCGGGGGCCCGCCACGCACTGCACCACCGCGTACGGCGGGATCCGCACCTCGACCGAACCGCCGGGGGCCTTCGCGGCGAGGGCGTCGGCGAGCAGCCGGGTGCAGGCGGCGAGCGCCTGCCGGTCGTACGGGATCTCCGCGCCGGTCGCGGCGGCGAGGTCGTCGGTGTGGACGACCAGTTCGACGGTGCGGGTGACGAGGAAGTCGGCGAGGGTCATGGCGCCGAGCCGGGTCGTCACCAGCCGCTCGCCGTCCGCCCCGGCCAGGGCCGTCCCGAAGTCGTCCGCCACGCGCGCGTACAGCCCGGGAAGGTCGGCGGTGTCCAGGGCGCGGACGTCCTCGTCGATCCGCGCGGCGGCGGTGGCGGTGGCCGGGGGCCAGTCGAGGAGGGCGAGTTCGCGGCGGGCGGGGGCCGGGGCCTGGAGGCCGCGGACGACGGAGCCGAGCGCCATGGTGACGTGCCCGGCCAGTTCCCGTACCGTCCACTCCCCCAGCCGGGTGGGCCGGTCGAGGGCCTCCGGCGGCAGGGCGAGGACCCCGTCCCGTACGTGCCCGAACTGGGCGGTGACGGCGGCGCGGATCTTGGCGGAGTCGTAGCTGCGGGTGCGCTTCTTGGCCGGTGGCATGGGCCGAGGCTAACGCCGAGACTGGGAGGAGGGGGCCGAACCCTCACGAAAGGCAGGGGGCGGGACCATGACCCATCACGAGCACACCGACGCGGCTCTGGTGCGCCGAGGGTACGAGGCGTTCACCGCCGGCGACACGGAGACGCTCGCCTCCCTCATGACCGGCGACTGCACGCACCACTCGCCCGGCGAGAGCCAGATGTCCGGGCACTTCAAGGGACGGGACAACGTCCTGGCCCACTACGGCAAGCTCATGGAGCTGACCGACGGCACCTTCCGCGTGGAGCTCAAGGGCGTCTACCCGGACGGCAGGGGCCACGCCATGTCCGTCCACCGGTGGCACGCCGACCGGGGCGACCGGGGCATCGAGATGGACGGCGGCCTCTGGTTCACCATGGTCGGCGGCAAGATCACCGACATCGACGAGTGCGTCGCGGACCTCACCGAGTCCGACGCCTTCTGGGGCCCCGCGGAGTGAACGTCGAGCGGCCCCGGTCCGTCTCCGGACCGGGGCCGTTTCACTTTTCACGTTTCACGTGAAACGTCAGGCCAGCAGGCCCGGGATCGTCGCCTCGTGGGCGGCGCGCAGCTCCTCCAGCGAGAGGCTGAACTCGCCCTGCACGTCGACCGTGTCGCCGTCGACGACACCGATGCGGGTCGCGGGCAGGCCGCGGGCGCCGCACATGTCGGTGAAGCGGAGCTCCTCGCTGCGCGGGACGGCGACGACCGCGCGGCCCGCCGACTCCGAGAAGAGGAACGTGAAGGCGTCCAGGCCCTCCGGGACGACCAGGCGCGCGCCGTTCCCGCCGCGCAGGCAGGACTCGACGACCGCCTGCACGAGACCGCCGTCGGACAGGTCGTGCGCCGCGTCGATCATGCCGTCGCGGGAGGCCGAGATCAGGATCTCGCCGAGCAGCTTCTCCCGGTCGAGGTCCACGGCCGGCGGCAGGCCGCCGAGGTGCTGGTGGATCACCTCGGACCAGGCCGAACCGCCGAACTCCTCCTTGGTGTCGCCGAGCAGGTAGAGGAGCTGGCCCTCTTCCGCGAAGGCGATGGGGGTGCGGCGGTTGACGTCGTCGATCACCCCGAGGACGGCCACGACCGGCGTCGGGTGGATGGCGACGTCACCGGTCTGGTTGTACAGCGACACGTTGCCGCCGGTGACCGGGGTGCCGAGCGCGAGGCAGCCGTCCGCGAGACCGCGGGTGGCCTCGGCGAACTGCCACATGACGGCCGGGTCCTCGGGCGAGCCGAAGTTCAGGCAGTCGGAGATCGCGAGCGGCTTGGCGCCGGAGGCGGCCACGTTGCGGTACGCCTCCGCCAGCGCGAGCTGCGCGCCGGTGTACGGGTCGAGCTTGGCGTACCGGCCGTTGCCGTCGGTCGCCATGGCCACGCCGAGGTTGGTCTCCTCGTCGATGCGGACCATGCCGGCGTCCTCGGGCTGCGCCAGGACCGTGTTGCCCTGCACGAACCGGTCGTACTGGTCCGTGATCCAGGACTTCGACGCCTGGTTCGGGGAGGAGACGAGCTTCAGGACCTGGTCCTTCAGCTCGGCGCCGTCCTTCGGCCGGGGCAGCTTGCCGGCGTCGTCGGCCTGGAGGGCGTCCTGCCACTCGGGGCGGGCGTACGGCCGGTGGTAGACCGGGCCCTCGTGGGCGACCGTGCGCGGCGGGACGTCGACGATCTGCTCGCCGTGCCAGAAGATCTCCAGGCGCTCGCCCTCGGTGACCTCACCGATGACGACCGCGATGACGTCCCACTTCTCGCAGATCTCCAGGAAGCGGTCGACGTGCTGCGGCTCGACGATCGCGCACATGCGCTCCTGCGACTCACTCATGAGGATCTCCTCGGGCGAGAGCGTCGCGTCGCGCAGGTGCACCTTGTCGAGGTCCACGCGCATGCCGCCGGAACCGGCGGAGGCCAGCTCGGACGTGGCGCAGGAGAGCCCGGCGCCGCCGAGGTCCTGGATGCCCGCGACCAGCTTCTCCTTGAAGATCTCCAGGGTGCACTCGATGAGGAGCTTCTCCTGGAAGGGGTCGCCGACCTGGACGGCGGGGCGCTTGGTCGGCTTGGTGCCCGCGGCGTCAGCCGCTGATGGATCCGTGAAGGTCTCGGACGCGAGGACCGAGACGCCGCCGATGCCGTCGCCGCCGGTGCGGGCGCCGTACAGGATGACCTTGTTGCCGGGGCCGGAGGCCTTGGCGAGGTGGATGTCCTCGTGCTTCATCACGCCGATGCAGCCGGCGTTGACCAGGGGGTTGCCCTGGTAGCAGGAGTCGAAGACGACCTCGCCGCCGATGTTGGGCAGGCCCAGGCAGTTGCCGTAGCCGCCGATGCCGGCGACGACACCGGGCAGCACGCGCTTGGTGTCGGGGTGGTCGGCCGCGCCGAAGCGGAGCGGGTCGACGACCGCGACCGGGCGGGCGCCCATGGCGAGGATGTCGCGGACGATGCCGCCGACGCCGGTGGCCGCGCCCTGGTAGGGCTCGATGTACGAGGGGTGGTTGTGCGACTCGACCTTGAAGGTGACCGCGTACCCCTGGCCGACGTCGACGACGCCGGCGTTCTCGCCGATGCCGACGAGCATGGCGTCGTTCTCGGGGGTCTTCTCGCCGAACTGCTTCAGGTGGACCTTGCTGCTCTTGTAGGAGCAGTGCTCGGACCACATGACGGAGTACATGGCGAGCTCGGCGCCGGTGGGACGGCGGCCGAGGATCTCGCGGATGCGGGCGTACTCGTCCTCCTTGAGGCCGAGCTCCTTCCAGGGCTGCTCGCTGTCCGGCGTCTCGCTCGCGTGCTTGACGGTGTCGAGGCTCATCAGGCGTTGACCAGCTTCTTGAGGATCGAGGTGAAGAAACCGAGACCGTCCGTCTTGCCGGTGCCGATCAGCGGCTCGACGGCGTGCTCGGGGTGCGGCATGAGGCCGACCACGTTGCCCGCGGCGTTGGTGATGCCCGCGATGTCACGGAGCGAGCCGTTGGGGTTCACGTCCAGGTAGCGGAAGGCCACCCGCCCCTCGGCCTCCAGCTCGTCGAGCACGCGCTCGTCGGCGACGTACCGGCCGTCCATGTTCTTGAGCGGGACCTCGATCTCCTGGCCCTCGGTGTAGTCCGAGGTCCAGGCGGTCTCCGCGTTCTCCACCCGCAGCTTCTGGTCGCGGCAGATGAAGTGGAGGTGGTTGTTGCGGAGCATGGCGCCCGGCAGCAGGTGGGCCTCGGTGAGGATCTGGAAGCCGTTGCAGATGCCGAGGACCGGCATGCCGGCCTTCGCCTGCTCGATGATCGTCTCCATCACCGGCGAGAAGCGGGAGATGGCTCCGGCCCGCAGGTAGTCGCCGTAGGAGAAGCCGCCGGCGAGGACGACCGCGTCGACCTGCTTGAGGTCCTTGTCGCGGTGCCACAGCGACACCGGCTCGGCGCCCGCGAGGCGGGCGGCGCGCAGCGCGTCCTGGTCGTCGAGGGTTCCGGGGAACGTGACGACGCCGATGCGTGCGGTCACGACTCCACCTTCACGACGAAGTCTTCGATCACGGTGTTGGCGAGGAAGGTTTCGGCCATCTCATGGATGCGGGCGAGGGCGGCGTCGTCGACCGGTCCCTCCACCTCCAGCTCGAAGCGCTTCCCCTGACGGACGTCGGCGATCCCGGCGAACCCGAGGCGGGGCAGTGCACGCTGCACCGCCTGTCCCTGCGGGTCGAGGATCTCCGGCTTGAGCATGACGTCGACTACGACGCGTGCCACTGGCACTCCCGGTGGTGTGTTGCGTGGGCGGTTCCCTCAGCGTACCTGCCTCCAAATTCTACGCGGGTAGAGATCTGAAGGATCCTCCAAATGCCCAGCCGGAAGCCATACCCCCACGATGATCCACTCGAAACCCGCGCCCGCGCCCCGCGCACATGAAATGCGCGTGAAATATTGCACGGCTCATTGCCCCGGGACACGCTGAGACAATTGACGGGGCTTCACAATGCGACACCCACCGCTGTACAAAGGATTCCCAAGGGAAACAGCATTGTCCCCGGGCAGCCATCGGCCTGGTGTCACCGCACGTCAGAGGCGCACCCACAGCCTCCGGCGGGTGACGGGCCACAGGAAAGGACCGATATCCGTGGCGCAGCGAGTTGTGGTCACCCTCTCCGATGACATCGACGGCGGAGAAGCGGCGGAAACGGTCGCGTTCGGGCTCGACGGGAAGATGTACGAGATCGACCTGAATGCTGCCAATGCAAAGAAACTCCGCAAGGCCCTCGCCCCCTACCTGGCGGCCGGGCGGAAGCAGACGGGCAAGGCGGCGTCCGGTGTGACGGGAACCACCGCCGGGCAGAAGCACACCACCCTCGCCCCCGACCCGGCGGCGGTCCGCGCCTGGGCCCAGTCCCACAAGATGGACGTGCCGGCCCGGGGCCGCATCCCCAAGCGGGTCTACGAGGCGTTCCGCGCGGCGAGCTGACGGCCCGCGCCCCCGGGGCCCGGCAGCGCCCTCCGGGAGGGCCGGGGCACGGCCCCGCGGAACGGATTTGCGTTCCACCCCCCTTGATCGGCTAGAGTCTGGATCACGCCGAGGGGCGAGGCCGCAAAGCCGAGTCCCACGCAGCGTGCGGGTGTAGTTCAGTAGTAGAACGTCCCCCTTCCAGGGGGAAGGCGCAGTGTGCGATCCCTGTCACCCGCTCTGCATCACGGTTACCGACCACTCCGGTGGATCAGGTAGAGTGGTGCTCGCACCGCCCGGTGAAAGCCGGTCGGGAGCAATGCGGACGTGGCTCAGTTGGTAGAGCATCACCTTGCCAAGGTGAGGGTCGCGAGTTCGAATCTCGTCGTCCGCTCAGGGAGAAGGACCCGGTTCTCAGGAACCGGGTCCTTCTGCGTTTCCCGGCATTCTCCGCCCCCATGACATTTGTCAGTACGGGTGATGACACGGAGCACTCCCCTCCCCCGGCCGGGCACGGGAGGCTGGAGCCATGACAGCCGAAGCCCAGACTCCCGCCATCGAGGCGACCGACCTCAGCCGCAGCTACGCCGGCGGCTTCGAGGCGGTGCGCGGCCTCTCCCTCACCGTGCCCCGCGGCGAGATCTTCGCCCTCCTCGGCACCAACGGCGCCGGCAAGACCTCCACCGTCGAGCTCCTGGAGGGCCTCGCCGCCCCGACCGGCGGCACCGCCCGCGTCCTCGGCCACGACCCGTACCGCGAACGCGCCGCCGTCCGCCCCCGCATCGGCGTCATGCTCCAGGAGGGCGGCTTCCCCTCCGACCTCACCGTGGCCGAGACCGTACGCATGTGGGCCGGCTGCACCAGCGGCGCCCGCCCCGCCGCCGAGGCCCTGGGCGCCGTCGGCCTCACCGGCCGCGAGAAGGTGCGGATCAAGCAGCTGTCCGGCGGCGAGCGCCGCCGCCTCGACCTCGCCTGCGCCCTCCTCGGCCGCCCCGAGGTCCTCTTCCTCGACGAACCCACCACCGGACTCGACGCCGAGGGCCGCCGCGACACCTGGGACCTCGTCCGCGCCCTCCGCGACCAGGGCACCACCGTCCTCCTCACCACCCACTACCTGGAGGAGGCGGAGACCCTCGCCGACCGCCTCGCGATCATGCACCGCGGCCGGATCGTCCTCTCCGGCACCCCCGCCGAGGTCACCGCCGCCCAGCCCGCCCGGATCCGCTTCGCGCTCCCCGCCGGCGTGCCCGCCGCCCGGCTGCCGCTCGCGCTGAAGGCCGCCGAGGACGGCGACCGGATCGAGATCCGCACCCACGCCCTCCAGGACGACCTCACCGCGCTCCTCGGCTGGGCCCGCGACCACGACGTCCGGCTCGACGGCCTCGACGCCCGCTCCGCCTCCCTCGAAGAGGCGTTCCTCGACATCGCCTCCCGCACGGAGGACACCCCCGCCGGCCAGAAGGAGACCGTGACCCGATGAGCGCCACCACCACGACCGGCGCCGGCCGGCCCTCCACCACCCTCACCCGGCTCGCCGCCCTCGGCCGCGCCGAACTCACCCTCCTCGGCCGCAACCGCAACAACCTCTTCGTCGCCGCCGCCATGCCGCTGCTGATGATCTTCCTGCTGCGGTCCTCCCTCCGGGGCCTCGACGAGGCCACCCTCGGCAGCTCCGTCGCCGCCGCCACCCTCATCGGCGGCACCGGCATGGTCCTGATGCTCGTCGTCTACATGAGCCTCACCTCCAGCCTCGTCGCCCGCCGCGAGGAACTGGTCCTCAAGCGGCTGCGGACCGGCGAGGCCACCGACCCCGAGATCCTGGCCGGCGCCGCCCTGCCCGCCACCGCCATCGCCCTCGCCCAGTGCGCGATCCTCACCGTCGGCGGCTTCACCCTGCTCGACGTCGCCGCGCCCGCCCGCCCCGACCTGCTCGTCCTCGGCCTCCTCGCCGCGATCGTGCTGCTCGCCGGGCTCGCCGCCGTCACCACCACCATCACCCGCACCGTCGAGAGCGCCGGCCTCACCACCCTGCCGCTGTTCCTCGTCTCCTCCTTCGGCTCCGGCCTCTTCGTCCCCCGCGAGGCCCTGCCCGGCGCCGCCGCCGACATCGCCCAGCTGCTGCCGCTCAGCGGCGTCATGGAGTTCGTCCGGGCCGGCTGGCTCGGCACCGCCCACACGGGCAGCCTGCTCACCGCCGCGCTCAATACAGTGGCCTGGGGCGTCCTCACGGGGTGGGCGGTCCGCCGCTGGTTCCGCTGGGAGCCGCGGCGCTAGGGCGGGGACCGAGGGGAGAACGGGACGGATGTCCGCGATGACGGGATGGTGGACCCGGCGCAGCGTCGCCGAGAAGGTCGAGCTGTACACCCGCTGGACCTTCCACCTCATGGCACCGGTCGAGCTCTTCGCGCTCAGCAGCGTCCCGCTCGGCGCCGGCGCGGACGGCGACCTCGACGCCGGGGCCGCCGCCGGCCTCACCCTGTGGGTCGTCGTCCACGCCGTACTCTGCGCGGCCGTCGCCTCGAAGAGCCTCGGCCGCACCACCGGCACGCGGGCCCGGCCCGTCCGGCTCGCCGTCGTCCTGGCCGCCGTCACCGCCGTCGCCGACCTCGTCATCGGCGCCCTGTGGGCGGCCCGGATCCTGCCCGACGGATCCGTCAACGGGAGCGTGATCGCCGTCAGCGCCGTCTTCACCGCCGGCTCGCTCGTCCTCTGCCTCGACCGGGTGCGGCACATGGCGTACGCGGTCGCCGGCACCGCCGTCGCCGCGGCGCTGCCCGTCCTCGTCTTCGGCCACGGGGCGGTGGAGTCGCTGGTCGCCCTGGCCGCGGTCCTCGTCGGCGGCGGAGGATACGCCGCGGCCTGCGGCTTCTCCTCCTGGCTGCTCGGCGTCGTCCAGGAGCTGGAGCGCTCCCGGGACCTCAAGGCCCGGCTGGCCGTCGCCGAGGAACGGCTCCGCTTCGGCCGCGACCTGCACGACGTCATGGGCCGCAACCTGTCGGTGATCGCCCTCAAGAGCGAGTTGGCCGTCCAGCTCACCCGGCGCGGCCGGCCCGAGGGCGTGGACCAGATGGTCGAGGTCCAGCGGATCGCCCAGGAGTCCCAGCGCGAGGTCCGGGAGGTCGTCCGCGGCTACCGGGAGGCCGACCTCCGGGTCGAGCTGGAGGGCGCCCGGGGCGTCCTCGACGCCGCCGGCATCGACTGCGCCGTCGACGCCCCCGCCGTCGACCTGCCCGCCCGGGTGCAGTCCGCGCTCGGCTGGGTCGTCCGCGAGACCACCACCAACGTGCTGCGGCACGGCGACGCCCGCCGCTGCGCGATCACCCTGCGGCGGACGGCGGACGAGGTGCTGCTGACCGTCGAGAACGACGGGGCCGAGGTACGCGACGGCTCCGGCGCCCCCGGCCGGACCGGCTCCGGCCTCGCCGGGCTCCGCGAACGGCTCGGCGCGGTCGGCGGCACCCTGGAGGCAGGGTTCGCGGACCGGCGCTCGTTCCGCGTCACCGCCCGCGTGCCGCTGGCCGTGCCGGAGCCGGCCGGCACCCGACACGAGCACGAGAAGGAGACGGTCGCGTGACCGAGCCCGTACGCGTCCTGCTCGCCGACGACGAGCACCTGATCCGCGGGGCGCTCGCCGCCCTGCTCGCGCTGGAGGACGACCTGGTCGTCGTCGCCGAGGCCGCGACCGGCCCCGAGGCGCTCGCCATGGCCCGCGCCCACCGGCCCGACGTCGCCGTCCTCGACCTCCAGATGCCAGGGGCGGACGGTGTGACGGTGGCCACATCGATCCGGGACGAACTCCCCGGCTGCCGCACGATGATCGTGACCAGCCACGGCCGCCCCGGGCACCTCAAGCGGGCCCTCGCGGCGGGCGTCCGCGGCTTCGCCCCGAAGACCGTCAGCGCCCAGCGGCTGGCCGAGCTGATCCGTACCGTGCACGCCGGAAACCGTTACGTGGACCCGGAGTTGGCGGCGGACGCGATCGCCGCCGGCGACTCCCCGCTGACCGCCCGCGAGGCCGAGGTGCTCGAACTCGCCGCCGACGGCGCCCCCGTCGCGGAGATCGCCCGGCGGGCCGCGCTCTCCCCCGGGACGGTCCGCAACTACCTCTCGTCCGCCGCCGCGAAGCTCGGTGCGGAGAACCGTCATGCCGCGGTGCGTCTCGCGCGGTCGAAAGGTTGGGTATAGTTAGCAGCGCGCTACGGCGCAGGCGGACGTGGCTCAGTTGGTAGAGCATCACCTTGCCAAGGTGAGGGTCGCGAGTTCGAATCTCGTCGTCCGCTCAGCGTGAAGGCCCCGGTTCTCAGGAACCGGGGCCTTCGTCGTACGGGCGCGAGGGACGCGACCCGGCGCACCGGAGCCGTCCGGGCCCCGGCAAGGACCCGGACGGCGGGAGCTGCTAGAAGCTGTCGGACCAGGACTTGCCGGTCAGCAGCTCGTACGCCTCCAGGTACTTGGCCCGGGTGGCGTCCACGATCTCCTGCGGGAGCGCCGGCGGCGGCTGCTCGCTCTTCCGGTCCCAGCCGGAGGCCGGGGAGGTCAGCCAGTCCCGCACGAACTGCTTGTCGTACGAGGGCTGGGCGCGGCCCGGCTGCCACTGGCCGGCCGGCCAGAAGCGGGAGGAGTCCGGGGTCAGCACCTCGTCGGCGAGGACCAAGGAGCCGTTCTCGAAGCCGAACTCGAACTTGGTGTCGGCGAGGATGATGCCGCGCTCGCGGGCGATGTCCCGGGCCCGCGAGTAGACCGCGAGGGTCGTCTGGCGCAGCCGGGCGGCGGTCTCCGCGCCGACCTGGCGGGCCACCTCCTCGTAGGAGACGTTCTCGTCGTGGTCGCCGACGGCGGCCTTGGTCGCCGGGGTGAAGATCGGCGCGGGCAGCTCGGAGCCGTCGGTCAGCCCCTCGGGCAGCGCCAGGCCGCAGACCGTGCGGGACTGCTCGTACTCGGCCAGGCCGGAGCCGGTCAGATAGCCGCGGGCGACGCACTCGACCGGGACCATGTCGAGGGACCTGCAGATCAGGGTGCGGCCCGCCCAGTCGGCGGGGGCGCCGGCCGGCAGCTCGGTGGAGAGCACGTGGTTCGGCGCCAGGTCGGACAGCTGGTCGAACCACCACAGCGACAGCTGGGTGAGGACGCGGCCCTTGTCCGGGATCTCGGTCGGCAGGACCCAGTCGAACGCGGACATGCGGTCGCTCGCCACCATCACGAGCTGGCCCGCCTCGTTCCGGTACAGGTCGCGCACCTTGCCCGTGTGCAGGTGGGTCAGGCCCGGGACCTCGACGGGCTCGGGCTTTTCTACGAATCCGGACACGGTTCCTCCGCGTAGGTTGATCCAGGAACGGTCCGATTCTCTCGCACGTGCGAGCGGGCCCGCCGACCGGGGCGGCTCGCCCCGGTCAGTCCCTCTTACAGATGCGGTCGAGGAGGTTGGCGGTGGCGCGCTGGACCCGGGGGTCCACATGGCCCGGCCGGTCCAGCGCCGGCGACCAGGCGAAGGTGCCGGAGGCGAACACCCAGGCGCCCGACGGCGCCCGGTACAGGCTGGTCTCCTGGTGCCGCAGCACCCGGTCGCCGTCCCGGTAGGGCGAGTGGGCCAGCAGGATGCGGCTCTCGTGCTCGGGCAGCGGGGTGCGCGGGAAGTAGCGGTCCGCCTCGCCCGCGACCAGACCGGGCAGCTCGTCGCCGTCGCCGGCGCCGGTCGCCTCCCACAGCCAGTGCTCCGCGTTCCGCACGACCATCGGGTGCGGTTCGGGCACCCGGCCCGCGTACTGGATGCCGAGGAGCTGCTGCTCCGGGCGGTCCACCTCGCGCCAGAGCGCGGGGCGGCCGGGGCCCCGGCGCTTGCGGCAGGTGAGCAGCCGGTCCGGGACGCCGGACGGCGAAGGGCCCAGCTCCACGTGCCAGTACAGGGTGTTGGCGGAGAGGAAGACCAGCGAGGTGCCCTGGTCGCGGGCGCGCTCGGCGGCCTTCCGCATCGGCGCCGACCAGTACTCGTCGTGCCCGGGGAAGACCAGGCCCCGGTAGCGGGCCGGGTCGATCCGGCCGGCGTGCAGGTCGCGGGTCTCCGCATAGGCCAGGTCGTAGCCGTACCGCTCCGCCCAGCGGATGAAGTCGTAGGCGTGGCCCACGTGCAGCGGCAGGCCCGCGCCCGCGTACGGCCGGTCGAAGGAGACGGTGATCGCCGCGTCCTCCTCGCCGAGCAGCCGGCCCTCCTCGTCCCAGGCGTGGTAGAGGCTGGCGCCGGTGCGCCCGTCCTCCGGGTAGAGGTTGTACGCCTGCCAGGTCACGTCCGGCAGCACCAGCAGCAGGTCCGCCGGGTGCGCGTCGCGGACCGTGAAGGGGATGTGGGAGCGGTAGCCGTCGGCGGTCGTGAGGACGGCGACGTACGCGCCGATCGACCAGTGGCCCGGGACCTGGAGCCGCCAGGACTGCCACCAGTGGTGGCAGGAGACGGTCCGGTCGGCGGCGAGCGGCGGCGGCTGCACGATGCCGGAGAGCCGGGGGCTCGTGGTGATCTTCGCGGCGCCGTCGCCGCCGTAGTGCCCGATCCGGTAGACGTCCACGAAGAACGGCTGCGGCGGGTCCACCGTGACGTGGAAGTCGATCGACTCGCCCGGCGCCACGGCCCCGCCGGAGGCGAAGCCCTTGATCTGGCGGCGCACGTCGTCCGCGGTCCGCGGCCCGCCCGCGCCGCCTCGGGCCAGCGTCTCGTCCGCGTACCAGGGCACCAGCTGCCCGGTGCCGTCGAAGTAGTTCTCCGAACCGCGCAGCCAGGGCAGCGGGCCCTGGCCGAAGGGATCGGAGACCGCGTGCGCGAGCGCGCCCGACTCCCAGCGCCTGATCTGCTCCGCCCCCATGGCGCGCCCCTCCCTCGACTCCCCCGGTGAATGCCGCGGGTGTCTGCCCGCGGTCGGTGCCTCTGTCAGTGCCGGTCTCCAGCACATCACATAACGCACGCACTCCGTCACCGTTCGTCGTGAAATCGTTGAAGGTGGAACACGACGCTCCGGTAGTGGTCACGCGGGGCCCGCGCGCCGGGCGCGGGTCAGAGCAGCCGGACGGGCTTCTCGGGGCGTACGCCGGTGGTGCTGAGCCAGTCCCGCAGGGGCGCCGGGTCGCCCTCCTCGACCAGGGCGAGGACCCGCGGCCCGAGGTCGGCCGCCCGCTCGCCGCCGACGAGCAGCGCGGGCCCGTCGAGCCAGTCGAGGCCTGGCGCGGCGCCGGTGGTGTCGACGGCGGCGCAGCAGACCAGCGCGGTCACGTGGTCGGCGAGCAGGTCCCGGCCGGTGCGGGGCGGCAGCAGCGGGGTGAGCGGCCAGGGCCCGTCCGGGCCGCTGAACCCGGCCCGGTCGGCCGGGGCCGCGGCGCGGGCCTCCCGCTCGGCGTCCTCGCGCGCCACCTGCGCGCTGAGCGCTGCGGCGAGCGCGTCGGCGGCGGGGTTGCGCACCTCGTCCTCGTCGTCCGTGTCGTCGTACGCCTCGCCGTACGCGTCCTCGCCGGACCCGTGGGGGCCGGGGGGTACGGGGGCGGGGGCGGCGGTCTTCTCCGGCGCGGGGGCGTCACCGGCGCCGGGGGCCGTCAGGTGGGTGAGGACGCGGGTGAGGGTCGGGCCCTCGGCGGCGCCGGGCGCGGTGCCGGACGCCACGCGGTCGAGGACGTCGTGGAGACGGGCCGCCTCCGCGCGCCACTTCCGGTCCACGACCTCCTCCGGGTACCGGCTCCACTCGACCGGCGCCCAGTCCGGTCCGGGCTCGGCCGGGCCGCCGTGGAAGAGCCGGGCGGCGAGCAGCGACGCGGCCTCGTCGACGGCTCCGGGTTCCTCCAGCAGGTCGCAGGCCGGGCGCTCGCCGAGCCGCGAGGAGAAGCCCTCCGCGAGCCGGTCGCGGTGCGACAGCTCGGTGAGTGCGGAGACCACGCCCGCGTCGAGCCGGGACGGCCAGCGGCCCATCCGCCAGGCGGGCAGCGCGACCCGGGTGAGGAGCCGGTCCCAGCCCGCGTAGGCGAGGCCGACCTGCTCCTGGGCGACGATCCGGGCCCCGTGGTCGACGGCCTGGGCCCGCTCGGAGCCGGCGGCGGCGACCCCGCGCTCCATCTCGGCGGCGTGGCTGCCGCAGGCCCGCAGCAGCAGCCGGGCCACCGCGGCGACGCCCCGGGCGCCGAGCCGGCGCAGGGCGCCCAGACCGGGCTCGCCGGGGACGGCGACGGCCGCGTCGAGCCCGCGGACGAAGCGGCGGGCGGCGGCTATGTCGGGGTCGGCGGCCGGGCCCGTACCGGCGACGACCGGGGCGAGGACCGCCCGCAGCTCGCCGACCCGCATCCACCAGAGGAACGGGGAGCCTATGACCAGGACGGGGGCGCCGCCGGCCGGGACGGCCACCGGTCCGTGCGCCCGGTGCGAGCGGTCCTCCAGCCAGCTGTCGCAGTCCGGCGTCAGGGCTATCGCGGACGGCGCGGGCACGTCCAGCCGCTCGGCGAGGTCCCGCACCAGCCGGTGCAGATCGGGGGCGGCGGACTCGGTCAGCTCCACCGTCGGCGTCACGGCCGGGCGGGCGCGGGCGACGACGAGGGCGACGGCCGCGGCGGCGAGCAGGACGAGGACGGCGACGACGGTCACGGTCCAGCGGGCGGCGGCCCAACCCGGGCCGGTGAAGTGGCCGGTGACCTCGCCCGCGTAGAGCACGACGGCGACGGCGGCGGGGAGGATCGCGGCGCCCAGCGCCCGCCCGCGCACGCGGAGGACCGCGAGGGCGCGGGAGCGCGCGGCGCGCACGCCCCACTCCTCGCCGAGGCCGCTGTCGCTGCCGCCGTTTCCGAAGCCGCTGCCGGACACGCCGTACCTCACCCCCTCTCCCCGTCCAGGACGGGACTACCCGTGGCGGTGTTGCTCACTCCCCCACTGTGGCACCCGTCACCGACATCGCAATGCCGGTGGGCCAAGTGCCGGAACGCTTGCGCCGCACCCTAGTTGGGGTGTCGGCGGGCGTCATCCAGATGGCCGAGCCGTCACTCGATCGAATGGCTTTGGGTAAAGGTGGTGCCGGTGGCGCGGCCGGTCGCTTGACTTCACGGCCGCGCCCGCGCCGCCGTACGGCTCAGGCGCCGGCGGCCTTCAGCGCGATGTCCGTACGGTGCTGGGAACCGTCGAGGCGGATGCGGCCGACTGCCGCGTAGGCGCGCTCGCGGGCCTGCGCCAGGTCCGCACCGGTGGCGGTGACGGACAGCACCCGGCCGCCCGCGCTGACGACCGCGTCGCCGTCCCGCCTGGTGCCCGCGTGGAGCACGTACGCGTGCGGGGCGTCCTGCGCCGCGACCTCGTCCAGGCCCTCGATCGGGTCGCCGGTGCGCGGGGTGCCCGGGTAGTTGTGCGAGGCGACGACGACGGTGACGGCGGCCTCGTCGCGCCAGGCCAGCGGCGCCTGGTCGGCGAGGGTGCCGTTCGCGGAGTTCAGCAGGACGCCCGCGAGCGGGGTCTTCAGACGGGCCAGGACGACCTGCGTCTCCGGGTCGCCGAAGCGGGCGTTGAACTCGATGACCCGCACGCCGCGGCCGGTGATGGCCAGACCGGCGTACAGCAGGCCGGAGAAGGGGGTGCCGCGGCGGCGCAGCTCGTCGACGGTCGGCTGGAGGACGGTCTCCAGGACCTCGTCGACCAGCTTCGGGTCGGCCCACGGCAGCGGCGAGTAGGCACCCATGCCGCCGGTGTTGGGGCCCTCGTCGCCGTCGAGCGCGCGCTTGAAGTCCTGCGCGGGCTGGAGCGGGAGGACGGTGGTGCCGTCGGTGATCGCGAAGAGGGAGACCTCGGGGCCGTCCAGGTACTCCTCGATGACCACGCGCTCGCAGGCCAGCGCGTGGGCGCGGGCCGCCTCGACGTCGTCGGTCACGACGACGCCCTTGCCGGCCGCGAGACCGTCGTCCTTGACGACGTACGGCGCGCCGAACGCGTCCAGGGCCTCGTCGATCTCGGCGGGGGTGGTGCAGACGTAGCTGCGGGCGGTGGGGACCCCGGCGCCGGCCATGACGTCCTTGGCGAACGCCTTGGAGCCCTCCAGTCGCGCCGCCTCCTGGGACGGGCCGAAGACCGGAATGCCGGCGGCGCGGACGGCGTCGGCGACACCGGCGACGAGCGGGGCCTCCGGGCCGACGACGACCAGGTCGGCGCCGAGCTCCGTGGCGAGCGCGGCGACCGCGCCGCCGTCCAGCTGGTCGACGGGGTGCAGCTCGGCGACCTCCGCGATTCCGGCGTTGCCGGGCGCGCAGTGCAGAGCGGTGACGTCGGGATCGAGGGAGAGAGAGCGGCACAGGGCGTGTTCGCGGGCGCCGCCGCCGATGACGAGGACCTTCACGCCAGCCAGGGTAGCCCGCCGGCCGGGACGGCCCTTGTGCGGGCCACCGAGCGAGACGGCCCTAGTCGTTCGTGTATTCCTCCACAACGGTCGCCCCGAGCTCGCGCACGATCAGTTCGTGCCCGGACAGCGCCGACTCCACGAGGTCCGGATCGTCCTCCTCCGGCACGTCGTCCTCGGGCGCGACCGGCTGCGGCTGGTGCTGCGGCCGCCGGTCCACCGGAGCGGGCGCCGGCGCGGGAGCCGGGGACGGAGCGGGAGCGGGTACGGGCGCGGGCGCGGGTGCGGCGGCCTGCGCCACGGGCGGCGGGGCCTGCGCCGGAGCGGGGGCGGCGGCGGGCGGGGGCCCGGCCGGGGCGGAGGGCCGGCCGGCGGGGGCGCCGAAGCCGCCGCCGAAGCCGCCGCCGGAACTGCCGTGGTTGCCGGGCCCGCCGAAGCCGCCGGCGGCCGGCGGGGGCGCGGAGCCGCCCGACGGGTCGACGATCGCCTCGATCTTCCAGTGCACGTTGAACTGCTCGGCCAGCGCGGCCTTGAGCACGTCCTCGCTGCCGCTGCTCGCGAAGTTGTCCCGCGCGCCGGCGTTGAGGAAGCCGAGCTGGAGCGTGGTGCCGTCGAACCCGGCCACCTGCGCGTTCTGGCTCAGCAGGATCCAGGTGAAGCGGCGCCGGTTCTTGACCGCTTCCAGGATGGACGGCCACATGTTCCGCACCTGCGCGGCACCGGCCGCCATGTCCCCGGCCGGAGCCTGCGCGGCGGGCTGCGCCGGGGCCTGCGGCTGCGCGGGGGCGGCGGGCGCGGCGGCGGGGCCTCCGCCGGGTGCGGCGGTCGGCCAGCCACCGGGCCGGGCGGCACCCGGCCAGGCACCGGGCCGCGGCCCGTCCGCCGGTACGGGGGCGGGCGCGGGGGCCGCCGGCTGCGGGGGCGGCGGCGGGGCCATCGGCGTGTGCGCGTCGGGCCCGGGGACGTACCCCATCGGCGGCGCGGCGGCCGGGGCCGGCGTGAAGACGGGGGCGGGGGCGGGCGCGGCCGGGGCGCTCTGGGCGGCGTGCTGGGCGCTCTGGGCGCCGCGCTCCAGCCGGTCGAGGCGCGCGAGCAGCGACCGCTCGTCGTCGAAGGCGGCGGGCAGCAGCACGCGCGCGCAGATCAGCTCCAGCTGGAGGCGCGGCGAGGTGGCGCCGCGCATCTCGGTCAGCCCCTCGTTGACGAGGTCGGCGGCGCGGCTCAGCTCGGCGGCGCCGAACACCGACGCCTGCGCCTGCATCCGCTCGACCACGTCGGCGGGCGCGTCGATGAGCCCCTTCTCGGCGGCGTCCGGCACGGCGGCGAGGATCACCAGGTCGCGCAGCCGCTCCAGCAGGTCGGCGACGAACCGCCGGGGGTCGTTGCCCCCCTCGATGACCCGGTCCACGACCTCGAAGGCGGCGGCGCCGTCACCCGACGCGAAGGCGTCCACGACGGAGTCCAGCAGCGAGCCGTCCGTATAACCGAGGAGCGAGGTCGCCATGGCGTACGTCACACCCTCCTCGCCGGCGCCGGCGAGGAGCTGGTCCATCACGGACATCGAGTCACGCACCGACCCGGCGCCGGCGCGCACGACGAGCGGCAGCACCCCGTCCTCGACGGGGATCCCCTCCCGCCCGCACACCTCGCCCAGGTACTCCCGCAGCGTGCCGGGCGGCACCAGCCGGAAGGGATAGTGATGGGTCCGCGACCGGATCGTGCCGATGACCTTCTCGGGCTCGGTCGTCGCGAAGATGAACTTGAGGTGCTCCGGCGGCTCCTCGACCACCTTCAGCAGGGCGTTGAAGCCCGCCGAGGTGACCATGTGGGCCTCGTCGATGATGTAGATCTTGTACCGGCTGGAGGCGGGCCCGAAGAACGCCTTCTCGCGCAGGTCGCGCGCGTCGTCCACACCACCGTGCGAGGCGGCGTCGATCTCGATGACGTCGATCGACCCCGGCCCGTTCCGCGCCAGGTCCCGGCAGGACTGGCACTCCCCGCAGGGCGTCGGCGTGGGCCCCTGCTCACAGTTGAGACAGCGGGCCAGGATCCGCGCGCTGGTCGTCTTGCCGCACCCGCGGGGCCCGCTGAACAGGTACGCGTGATTGACCCGGTTGTTCCGCAGGGCCTGCTGCAACGGGTCGGTGACATGCTCCTGCCCGATGACCTCGGCGAAGGACTCGGGGCGGTAGCGGCGGTACAGCGCGAGAGACGACACGTATACGAGGTTATAGGCGCCCACCGACAACCCGGGAAACGCGGAAACGGGGGACCGGGGGAACCGGAAACCCGGGGGAACCGGAAACCCGGGGAACCTGGGGAGGGCAGCACCCGGGAACGCAAGCGCCCCCCACGCACCCGCCAGAGCCGACCTACCCTTGCTGCCTTCCGGCCCTGGGGGAGTTCAGTCAGATAGCGCCGCGTGAGGGGCTCCGCCCAGCCTACCCGATCCCGCCCGGTCCCCCGACCCCCTCCCCCACCGCGTCCGCCACCAGGGCTGCGGCCGATCCCCCCGCCCGCCGGCCCGCCCCCGACGACGTTCGCGAGCACCCTCCGCGGTCATGTAATGTTCTCCCCGGAGGATTCGCCTAGAGGCCTAGGGCGCACGCTTGGAAAGCGTGTTGGGGGCAACCCCTCACGAGTTCGAATCTCGTATCCTCCGCAGCCGCCCACCTGGGCAAACGAAGGGTCCGACCGCTCAGCGGTCGGACCCTTCGTCGTCCTCTGGTCTCAGTTTTGGTCTCAGTCGGCACGAGTGCCCTTCGCGGCGGCGCTTCAGCCGGGCCGCTCACATCTGGAAGGCGGCCCGCAGCTCGTCATCCCGCAGGAGGTCCAGGACGCCCGGCTCCTCGGCCGCGAAGACCCGGGGCGCCTCCTCGGACACGGCCTTGTGTAGCGCCGCGTAACAGACATCGGCAAACGGCTGGGTCCGCATGCGGTAGATCTTGCGGCGCATGTTCCTGACATCGCCCACGGCCCGGGCCTGGGCCCAGCCCCGCAGGTCGTCGGCCAGGTTCAGCCAGGCTTCGGCACGGACCCGTGGACGCTTCCCCTCGTTCAGGCCGCAGACCTTGATAGTCCACTCGCCCTTCGGCGAACCCTCGACCGGCCGGTAGAGGCCGCTGGCGAGCCCAAGGTCCAGGTGCTCGAAGGGGTCCTCGCGGGTCGGGTCGATGAGAAGGGAACCGACGAAGCCGTCGCCGCGGTGCTTGTTGCCCTTGAAGCGTGTGTTGCAGGTGGAGCAGGCCAGCAGGAGGTTCGGCCAGTAGAAGGTCCGCAGAGCGCATCGGGATTTGGGGACGAAGTGATCCACCGTGTCGGCCAGGTGATTGCCGCAGTACATGCAGCAGTCCACACCGGGCGCCATGTCCTCCAAAGCCTCGCGCACCGGCCGGTACACGTCCCGGCGCACGGTCTTGCGCTCCCACATCCGCTCGGCGTGCTCACCACGCTCGGGCACCGGCGTGCCAGCCATCTCCTGGGTCAGGGCCAGCAGGGAGGATTCCAGTCCGATAGGGAGCCGCGGTCGTACAATCCTGATCACGAGCCGCCGGTCTCCCGCCTCCTGGCTCGCAGGCTGGAGTCCTCGACGTAGGTCGCCTGGGAGCTGGCCAAGGTCCGGCGTAGAGTGCGGAACCGTCGCACCGTCTCTGGATCAGCGTCGCCCGACGCGACCTCATACTCCAGATCGGCGAGCTCTTCGCGCAGCTCCTCGGCGCGACGGGAGAACGGGGACCGGAGGCCGAAGAAGTCCGAGAGCACCGCGTCGTCACCGGTGCCGTAGACGATCGTGCCGTATTCCTTCTCGTCCACGACCTCTGGCGGGGTCTGCTCGTCCGGCCCCGGCAGTCGGATGAGGCCGCCAGGGTCCGCAGCCTGGCAGATGTAGGGGCTGTGGGTGGTGACGATGAACTGGACGGCGGGGAAGTGGGCCTTGAACCATTCGCCGATGCGCTGCTGCCAGGAGACGTGGAGGTGCGCGTCTACCTCGTCGATGAGGACGACGCCCGGGTACGGCAGGTACGGTCGGCCGCCGTCATCCCAATGCAGTGCCAGCCCTCCGTAGGCGGCGTGCATCTGGCGTACGACGTCCAGGACCAGCGCCGTGACGGTACGCAGGCCATCACTCATCCGCCATTGGGCGATGAGTGGCCCCACGCCGTCGGCCCGTCGCAGCCACAGGCCGCGCGAGGTGATCTCCTCCACGCGGAAGTCGCCCGGCAGTAGATCATCGTTGAGCAGCGCGAGCACGGATTCCAGCAGCTCCTCTGCGCCGGCTTCGCCTTCCAGTCGGCGCGTGTGGACGGAGACGAGCCAGACCACCGACTCAGTGAGAGCCGACTGCTCCTCGAAAAGAGTGCGCAGGGCCTCGGCACGGTTCGGATTCTGTCGATCGCGCTCGAAGAGGCCGGTGCCGCTGAGGCGTCGGAAAGGGCCGTAGGCGGCGTGGAACCAGCCCGGTGGCGGGGAAAAGTCCCACAAATGGTTCGCGATCTTGGCGCCTGGGTCGGCGAGGAACCGGACACGGGTCGGGGGTGCGTCCTCCGCGCTGAGCGGCTCACGGCCCGGCTCCCACACCATAGAGACCGTACGCGGATCGGGCGGAGAGGGGGCCCCGAGGTCGGCATCCCGGTCCGCGCGCAGGGACAGCTCCAGCCTTCCCAGGAACTGCCCGTAGGTGCGGTAGTCCTCGACCTCGCCGTCCAGCCTGCTGGCCCGTTCCGGGCCAGCCAGGGCTAGGGCGATCGACCTCAGCAAGGTCGTCTTTCCCGAACCGTTTCGCCCAGCGAGGACGGTCCAGCCGGCATAGCTTCCATCCGGGCGCGTGAAATCGAGGTCGCAGGCCCGAGCGCCGTGGAAACCACGCACGCCGTCGAGCCGGAGCCTCGTCACATACACCCGAGCGTCCTTCCTGGTCTTCGCTGGCCCTTCCCCTACGGACCGGGCCTACTTGGCCCGACGCAACTTACCGCCCACTGTACGGACGCGCACTGACCGTGACGCGCCGGAGCCCATGGCCAGATCCGGACGGTTATCGTCCACGCGCTGGCGAAAGCCCAGGACGTGTGTACGTCAACTGGTGTAATGGGTGGGGCTGGCGGGCTGTTTCAGGGCGCGGGGCAGGCACAGAGCACGTGAGGCCGCGAGGGTACGGGGAGGGACCGTGAGCGCTTCTGGCGCGCAGGGAAACAGTGACAAGGTCGAGCAGGCTCTGCGCGAAGCCGGATGGAGAGTGTGCGCCCCGCACGAGCGCGACCTGACCTCTGATCCGACGGCGGTCCGGACGGCACACCCGGAGCTCGAAAGTCTGCGGGTCTACCTCCTGCATGTCGACCGGGACCTCAGCGGCCTCGTCGTAGCGGGGATCGACTCGGACGACCCCCACCAAATGCTCGCGGAGGCCGACCAGCTCGCCACCCCGATCGCCGCGCAGCACCAGCGGCGCACCTGGCGGGAGCGCCCCCTCCCGTTCCGCTACGGAACCAACGGCCACGCCTGGGTCTTCCTCAACGCCCTCGACGCCGAACACCTCGACGGCACACCCGCCGCCGACGCTCCCCAGGGCGGGGCCCGCAGCCGTTACGTCTTCGCCCCGGCCCAGCCGGCCACCCTCGCCCGCTGGAAGCGCAATGCCGTGCACCACCCTGAGACGCCCTCCCTGAGAGCCCGGCTGCGCAGGCTGCCCGGCGTCCACCTGGATCCGCAGCGGCAGCTGTACGACGCTCAGCGCCGGGCCATCGAGGGCCTGGAGAACTCTCTCGCCAACGACCGTCCACGGGCCCTCATCCAGATGGCGACCGGAGCCGGCAAGACGTACACCGTCGTCCAGGCGAGCCATCGGCTGCTCAAGCACGCGGGCGCGCATCGCGTGCTGTTCCTCGTGGATCGCTACAACCTGGGTGAGCAGGCGTTCCTGGAGTACCGCGGCTTCCAGCCGGCGGAATCGAAGAAGCCGCTACACGAGGACTTCCCACTCAAGCACCTGTCGGGCGGGGCATCGGGCCTGACGGACTCCGACAAGATCGTGATCACTACGGTCCAGCGACTGTGGTGCATGCTGACCGGGCAGACGCCACCCGCACCCGACAGCGATGAGGCACGCAGCTTCGAGGGCGGTGGGACGGCGGGGCTCGGCAAGCGACCGCCTAAGGTGCGCTACTCAGCTGCGCTTCCGCCCGACTACTTCGACTTCATCGTCATCGACGAGTGCCACCGCTCGATCTACGGCTCCTGGCGGCCCGTGCTCGAGTACTTCGACGCACACATCGTGGGCCTGACCGCGACCCCGATCGGACCGACGTTCGCCTTCTTCGAGAACAACCTGGTCAGCCAGTACACCTACGAGGAAGCGGTCGCCGACGAGGTCAACGTCGACTACGACGTCTACCGGATCTCGACCCGGATCACCCGGGACGGATCGAAGATCCCGGCCGTGACCGAGGCCCAGGCCCCTGACGGCACCGTCGAGAAGATCAACACCGTCTTGGCCCATGTGGACCGTGTCACGCGTGAGCAGCACTGGCACCAGCAGGACGAGGACGACGAGTACACGGCTGCCGAGCTCAACACCCGGGTCGAGTCCACGAGCCAGATCCGGACCGTCATCGAGACCTTCAGGGACCGGCTGTTCACGGAGATCTTCCCGCCCGACATCGATGCCGAGACTGGTGAGATCGTGCACCAGCGGAGCATCGTCCCGAAGACCCTGGTCTTCGCGGAGACGAACCGGCACGCAGACGCCATCGTTGCAGAGATCCGCAGGGCGTGGAACGCAGGTGACAAGTTCTGCCTGAAGATCAACAGTGAGACCGCACAGCCCTCCAAGGCGATCAAAGAGTTCCGCAACGCACCGGAGACCCGAATCGCCGTCACCGTCGACATGATCGCCACGGGCACCGACATCCCCGCCCTGGAGTGCCTGGTCTTCATGCGGGACGTGCGGACATGGTCATACTTCGAGCAGATGAAGGGCCGCGGTGCTCGGATCATCAAGCCGGAGGACCTACGCAGAGTCACAGAGGATGCACTGTGCAAGGACCGGTTCGTGATCGTCGACACCGTGGGCGTGACCGAGCACGCCATGGTGGACGCACGACCACTCGTACGGGACGACCTGCAGGAGCTGCCCAGCCTGGAGCGTCTGCTGCGGGCATGTGCGCAAGGGGTTCCGCTGACCGTCGACGATGCCTCCACCCTGGCCGGCCGCCTGAGTCGGCTCGGGCAGCGGCTCGACGAGCGGCAGCTGGCCCGGATCGAGGGCTGTGCGGGCGGCCGCAAGCTGACCGAGCTGGTGACCGACCTGGTCCATGCCACCGATCCGGACCGGCTGGCGAAGGAGCGGGCCATGGCTACTGGTGAGAAGGAGACGGTGGGGAACGAGGCGCCGTCAGCGGAGGGGATCGCCCCCACCGCCACCGACGAGGCGGTCTTCAACGCTGTGCTGGCCCAGGCTCTACGGCCGTTCGTCGAGCGTGAGGCGCTGCGTGAGGCGCTCATCGAAGCGGCACGACGCCGCTGGATCAAGATCGACCACCTCAGCCAAGACGGCGGTGTGATCGCCGAAGGTGTGACGGACCTCATGCGAGCCGAACGCACCGTGAAGGACTGGCGCCAGTACATGGCAGACCAGCAGGACCGGTTCGCCGCCCTGCGCATCGCCTTCAAGGAACGGCGGTCGCTGAGCGAGGTCGAGGCCCGGATCGACGGGCTTCTCAGCAGGGTCAGTCCTCCCCACCAGCGATGGACCGGGCAACAGCTTTGGAAGGCATACGTCGACCTCGGCATCGCACGGGGCAAGCGGCGGCGAAACGCCGGGCTGCCCGAGTTGCTCTCGGTTCTCCGGTACGAGCTGGGACTCGACGGAGGCGACTTCCGGCCATACCGGGATACCGTGGACCTTCGCTTCCAAGAGTGGCTCGCGCGTCAGGAGACGGCGGGAGCGACATTTACGGAAGAGCAGCTCGCCTGGCTGAAGCGCATCGCGAAGGTCGTCGCCACCTCGGCGACCGTCTCCGTGGACGCGCTGGAGCAGCATGCGCTGTGCCGGGCTGAAGGCGGCTGGAGCAGGTTCAGAGCTGTGTTCGCGGAAGGAACGCGAACACCGGACGAGCTGATCAATGAACTGGATCGGGAACTAGGTGCGTGAGTATGGAGAGCGGTGAGGGGGGCGCGGGAGCGCCGGGCGGAATGGAAGGGGCAGAGCTGCCGGAGGCGTGGGCCTGGGTAACGCTCTCAGACATTCTCAGCGCGCCTGCGGCCAACGGCCGCTCGGTACGTTCGGACGAGAACGGCTTTCCTGTGCTCAGGCTCACCGCGCTCAAGGACAACGAGGTCGACTGCTCCGAGTACAAGCTGGGCGACTGGACAGCGGAGGAGGCTACGCCCTACCTGGTCCGACCGGGCGACTTCCTCGTGAGCCGAGCAAGCGGATCACTGAGCTTGGTGGGCCGCGGAGCCCTGGTCACGTCTATCCCAGTCCCTGTGGCGTACCCGGACACAATGATCCGTGTCCCGACCAACCCGGACCACGTCGAGCCCCGGTTCCTGGCATACCTATGGAGCTCGCCTGCCGTTCGCCAGCAAATCGAGAGATCGGCGAGAACCGGAACGGGCATCAACAAGGTGAGCCAAGGGGCTGTTCAGGGAGTGAGGCTCCCGTTCCCTCCTAGGGCGGAGCAGGGTCGCATCGCCGACGCCCTTGACGAGCGACTTACGCGGCTCGACAAGATCGAAGCACGCCTCGCAGCGACCCGGCAGCATCTGGAACGTCTGGGCGACAGAGTTATGGCTGCTGCCGCGACCGGCGTCCTAGCCCACGACGCCGACCCGCAGCACGTCTCCATCGAGGCATCGCCGGGAGTGGTAGACGGCGAGCTGCCCCCGCTCGCGACAGGATGGCGCTGGGCCCGCTTCCAGAACATCGCCGAAGTGGTCGGCGGGGTGACCAAGGACTCCAAAAAGCAGGACGATTCCGGTCTGCTCGAGGTGCCGTACCTGCGTGTGGCCAACGCCCAGCGTGCCCGACTGGACCTGTCCCGTGTAACGAAGATCCGTGTCGCCCCCAAGGCCCTGGAGAAGTTCCGCCTTCAGGACGGTGATCTGCTGATGACCGAAGGAGGCGACCGGGACAAGCTCGGCCGAGGATGGATCTGGGAAGAGCAAATCGAAGACTGCATTCACCAGAACCACCTCTTCCGGGCCCGGATCCAGGACCACGTTACGCACCCCAAACTGCTCGGCTGGTACGTGAACTCAGCAGCGCGCTCGTGGTTCGAATCGAATGGCAAGCAGACTGTCAACCTGGCCTCTATCAGCATCTCTAAGGTCAAGTTGCTCCCTGTTCCCGTTCCACCGGCGGACCCACAGGAGCAGGCCGATTTCGTGGCTCTCGGGGAGCAGGTACTCACACGTTTCCACCGCCTCACGGCCGCCTGCGAGGAGGGCCTCGCCCACACCACCGCCCTCCGCCGCGCCCTCCTCGCCGAAGCCTTCGCCGGCAAGCTCGTCCCCCAGGACCCCGACGACGAGCCCGCCGAGGACCTCCTCAAGCGCATTCGGGTCGAGCGCGAGGCCGCAGAGGCAGAGCGGAAGGCGGCCCGGCGGGCCGCCGCGCAGGTCAGGCGAAAGAGTCGACGCTCAGCCGAACAGCCCGCGTCCACAGTTGCGCCGCCACCGGCCCCTACCTCCAAGCCCCCCCTCCCCGAGGGCGAACAGTCCACCCTCCCCCTGGAGTTCACCGAGTGAAGCCGGAAGCACGTCGTCTCGTCGATCGTCTCTGGAACTACTGCAATGTCCTACGCGACGACGGCGTATCGAGCCTCGAATACCTGGAGCAGCTCAGCTTCCTGGTGTTCCTCAAGATGGCCGCCGAGAAGGAGGAGGCCAACAAGGATCTCCCTGCATCTCAGCGCCGCCATGTACTCCCCGACTCGGAAGAGTGGGAGGGGCGTGGCTGGACGCAACTGCTCGATCTCTCCGGCGAGCAGCTGGAGGAGACGTACACCCAGCTCCTCACAGACCTCGGCAAGCAGGACGAGGGGCGGAATAGCACTCTTGGCCTGATCTTCCACCGCGCTCGTAACCGAATCCAGAACGCGACCAACCTCCGCCGCCTCATCGTCGACCTGATCGACAAGGAGCCCTGGCTGGGGTCCAGCAAGGACATCAAGGGCGACGCTTACGAGGCGTTGATCGCCCGTAGTGCGGAAGACACGAAGGCTGGCGCGGGACAGTACTTCACCCCACGGGTGCTCATCGAGTCCATCGTGCGGTGCATGCGCCCCACCCTGGAGGACACCATCACCGACCCGGCATGCGGGACCGGTGGCTTCCTACTTGCCGCGCATGACTACATCGTGAGCACGTACGGTGACGAGATGTCCGTCGCTGAGTCCACCCGATTCGACGAGGGCGCGATCTGGGGCACCGAGCTGGTGCCGGCGACCGCACGCCTCGCCGCGATGAACCTGCTCCTTCACGGCATCGGCAGGCCCGATGGCAAGCCCTTGATCCATGTAGAGGACGCGCTGGCCAAACCACCAGCCAAGAAGGCTTCGAAGGTGCTGGCCAATCCGCCCTTCGGTAAGAAGTCCTCGATCGTGATCACCCATGTCGACGGCACGGTGAGCCGCGAGGACATGTCGTACCACCGCCAGGACTTCTGGGAGACCACGACCAACAAGCAGTTCAACTTCGTCCAGCACATCGCGAGCCTGCTCACCGACAACGGCAGCGCCGCGGTGATCCTCCCCGACAACGTCCTCTTCGAGGGCGGCCGAGGAGCGACTATCCGCCGTGAGCTGCTCAAGCGGTTCAACCTGCACACCATGCTGCGTCTGCCCGCCGGGATCTTCTACGCGGGGGGCGTCAAGGCCAACGTCCTCTTCTTCGACGCCGCCCCGCCTCGCCGCAGCGATGATGAGCCCCCGCACACGCAGCAGCTCTGGGTGTACGACCTGAGGACGGGCAACCGCTTCACACTGAAGCAGAACCCGCTGCTCCCCGGGCATCTGGAGGACTTCGAAAAGCGGGTCTTCGGAGTCGGCGAGTGCGAGGAGACCGCCGAGGCGATCGCCCGTCGGAAGCCCTCGGGCCGCCTGCAGGTGTTCGACGGTGCCGAGCTCGCAGCCACGAAGGACGTCAATCTCGACATCGGCTTGATCGAGCCGGACGATAAGGACTCGACGGAGGCGAAGTCCCTGACGGAACTGACCCTCGCGCTGTCCGCTGACCTACGCGGTGCGTTGCTCGAACTTGAGCAGCTCGCGGCAGACTTGGACGTGGATCTGTCGCCGCCGGCGTGACGGCCGCGGAGACGAGCCCTGTCCAAAACTGGTCAGGGCTCGTCTGATCGCTTTCTCGCTACCACTCGTCGGTGTCGCCGTACTTCCCCGGGTTTCGGGCGCGGTCCACAGCCTGTGCACAAGCCTCGGCGAAGGCCGCCTCGACTGCGACCTTGTCCGTGCCCCGCACCTGGGCCTCGACCTCCTGGCCCGTGCCAGGACGCCGGGCCGTGCGCCAGGCCGAGGCGCGGTCTGTGTAGCGGTCGGTCTCGAAGTCCCAGGCTGGCACCGACCACTGCTCCGGGGCTCCGGCTGCCGAGCGTTCCCCACCGGGGAGGAACAGGGCTCGGGCGTGAAAGACCACCGCCCGCTCAGGCACTCGATCGCGGATGCCGCTCGCGCCTCCCGGCCCCTGGTGCTCCCAGCGCCAGCGATCCCATTCCTCGACTTCGGCCGTGTGGTCGGGCCAGTCCTCGCTCCATCGGGCGACGACCTCGTCCGCGTGCTCGCGGTGGAGGAACGGCACTCGCCGTTCGCCGAGGCGGGCGACGTGGACCACCATCTGGGCTGGCACAGGGCTCTGGCTGACTACCGGCTCAACACCTCCCGCCGTCTGGTCCGCGCCCCACAGGAGTCCGCCGACCTTGGCCGCGGTGTCCTTGAGGACGCGGCTGGTCAAGTGCTGGTAGCGGCGGCGCATCCGGGCGGACTTGCCGGGTTCCCAGCCCATGATGGCGTCGACGACCGCGTCGGAAACGCCAAGGATGAGCAGGACAGTCGCCGCGGTGTGGCGGGCGTCGTGGAGGCGGGCGTCGCGGACGCCGGCGGCCTTCAGGAGCTCCTTCCACTTGTGGTAGTCGGTGTTCGGGTTCAGGGGCTCGCCGGTGGGCGAGGTGAACACGTACCCCTTCTCCGTCCACAGGTCACGAGCCCTGGCTCGCTCGCGGGCCTGGGCCTCCTTGTGCTGGCGCAGGAGCTGAAGCAGTTCGTCGGGGACGCCGATAGGCCGCTGGCCGGCGCGGGACTTGGCGTTCTTCGTCTCGCGGCGGGTGTTGATCTTCTGGGGGCAGAAGCCGGGCTTGCGTCCGCAGCGGTCGCCGCAGCCGTGCTTGTAGCGGGGCCGCAGGCGGCCACGCCGTACGCGGATGACGCCGAGGTCGAAGTCGACGTCGTCCCACTGCATGCCGAGGACCTCGCCCTGACGCAGGCCGAGGGCGAGCGCGATGACCCAGCGGGCGGTGTTCCGGTGCTTGCCCGCTTCGGCGAGGAGGCGCTGGACCTCCTCGATCGTGTACGGCTCGACCTCCTCCTCTTCGACCTTGGGGGCCTTGGCGATGGACGCCGGGTTCGCGGCAAGGTGCTGGCGGCGCACGGCCTCGTTCAGGGCCGCGCGGACCGTGCGGTGAGCCTGGTGGGCGGTGCCGGCGGCGCTGCCGTTGTCCTGCATCTTCTTGTAGAAGCGCTCCAGGTGCTCAGGGTCGAGCTTCTCCAGGCGGTGGGCGCCGAGGCCGGGGATGAGGTGGTGGTAGACGGCGACGCGGTAGCCGTCGATCGTGTTCTCCGAGACGTGGGCTGCGGCGATGTTCTCGACCCAGTGGGTGAGCCACGTCTTTACGGTCCAGGACTGGCCGGCCTTACGGACGGCGCCTTTGTCGCGCTGGCGCTCCAGCTCGCGGACGACCTTGGTGACCTCGGGGCGGGTCTTACGGCTGACGTGGCGCCGGTCCGGGCCGCCGTCGTCCTTGACCCCGACGGTGACGCGGCCGTGCCAGCGGCCGTCCTTGCCGAGGTAGATGGTCGAGGCGCCGTTGGGCTGGCGGGACTTGGCGGTGCGGGAGTCGGTCACGCGGCAGTCCCGAAGTCCGACGCGCCGAGCTGGCGGGTCAGGAAGTCGTTCACCGCCTCGGCTGGGATGCGCCGGAGACTGCCGATCTTGACCGAGGCGATCTCTCCGGTGGAGACGTACTCATACAACTTGGTGCGGCCGATGCCCAGGCGGCGAGCGGCCTCCTCGACCGTGAGCGCGACGAGCGTGGCGTCACCAGCAGGTCGGCGGTTGGCCACGAGGGTGCGCAGGGCGTCCTCGGGGACGTCCAGGAGGCGGGCTATCTGGGCAAGCGGAAGAGCATTTTCGGGCAAGGGGAAGTCCTTCTCTGGCCGAGCGTGGGACGGCGAATCCCGTTGCTGGCCGCGATCGTTCAGGGATGGGCGTTGTGCGATGGGAGGTACGCGGCGAGGGCCGCCCTCGCTGTTCGTAGCAGCGGGGGACGGCGGGCCGGTCAATCCTTCGGGGTGATGTCCTTGACGTGTTCGCCGAGGTAGCTGATTAGCTTCGACGGCGGGAAGTGGCGGTGGAACTCGCCGTTGGAGGCGACTGCGAGCTCGTGCGCCAGGAATCCCTTCACCAGGTCTTCCTGGTTCGGGTTGGCGTCGGTGTACTCCTGCAGCTGCCCCTGGATCCGGCGCATCTCCTTGCGAGCCGCGAGGTGCTGCTTGTAGTTGCCCACGTACTCGGCGATGAGCCTGCGGACGTGAGCGTTGGCGATCTGGCCGGGCGGGCTGGTCAGCTCGTCCATGTCCAGGTCGAAGACCTTGCAGAAGCCGATGGCCTCGTCGAGGTTGACACGGCGTCTTGGCTTGCCGCTTTCGATGCGCCAGATGGCGGCCTGGTTGACGGGGTGGCCGGCCTCGGCCATCCGCTCGGACAGCGTGACCGTGCTCCACCCGCGCGCTTCGCGTTCGAGCTTGATCCGCTGGGCGACGTAGTCCTCGGGCAAGGGTCGGTCCGGGCCGGCGCGGGCCGCCCCGTCCTCGCTGCTCATCTCTCCACCTCCTCGGTCAGGCCCAGGGGACACCCGGGGCGATGATCCAAGGAAACACCATTGCGGAGCCGAACGCAACCATTGCGTTGCCGAAAACGTCAGGTAGTGTGGGTCGTCCGCCCCCGCACGGGGGTGAACGCAAAAAGCCCCCGGTGCTACGAACACCGGGGGCCAAGCTCGAACCCTCGAAACCGCCCATCCCTGAACGATCGACCTGCGTGACCTGGGATTCGCCGTCCCATACGGCTCGCAAGTGAGGAGCTCAGTGCCCAGTATGGACGAACCCCGTCCTGCCGCGCCACACCACAACGACCACAGCCGCCCGCGCCCCTTCGACGACTTCACCGCCGTGCCGCCGCACGACGCGGACGCCGAAGCCGCTGTGCTGGGCGCGTGCATGCACGACCCGGCTGTCGTCGACGCCGTACGGAACCTGCTCGACGGACCGGACTTCTACCGGCCGGCGCACGAGACCGTCTGGCGGACCGTCCTCGCCCTGCGGGGCGAGGAAAAGCCCACCGACCCGATCATGCTCTGCGACCGACTGCGCGAGCAGGACGACCTGGAGAGGGTCGGCGGCGGCGCCTACGTGCACCGGCTCGCTTCCGCCACGCCCTCGGTCAGCGGCGCTACCCACTATGCGGGGATCGTGCGCCGGATGTCCGATCTGCGGCGCCTGCGCGCCTCGGGCCTGCGCACAGTTCAGCGGTCCATGGAGCCCGGAGCGGACCCCGACGCCATCCGCAGCGAGGTCGAGACCGAAGTCCGGGCCGAGCGCGAGCGCGCCCTGGCCTCGGGGCAGGGACGACTCTCGCGGTTCATCACCGACGGATGGTCGTTCGTCAAAGAGAGCGGTGCGGACACCGAGCCGCTGTGGGGCACCCGCGAGAAGACCGTCTGGGCATCCGGCGAGAGCCTGATGATCGTCGGCGCTCCGGGTGTCGGCAAGACGACCCTGGCCCATCAGGTGATCTTCGCTCGCATCGGCCTGCAGGAGACCGTCCTGGAAATGCCCGTCGCCCCCAGCCGGCGCGTGCTCTACCTGGCGATGGACCGCCCCAAGCAGATCGCCAAGGCCATGGCCCGCCGCGTCTTCCCCACCGACGAGAAGATCCTGCGCGAGCGGCTCGTGGTCTGGGAAGGTCCGCTGCCCGCCACCCTCGACAAGGAGCCCGACCTCCTCGCCGACCTCGCCGCCGCCCACCAGGCCGACACCATCGTGATCGACAGCCTCAAGGACGCGGTCAGCACGATGGTCGACGACAGCCTCGCGGTCGCCTTCCACAACGCCCGCATGCGTGCCATTCGCAACGGCGTGGAGATCATGGAGCTGCACCACCAGCGCAAGGCCACCGCCGACGCGCCGCGCGGCCAGCGCCCCAGCCTCGACCAGGTCTACGGCTCCACCTGGTACACCTCCGGCGCGGGCAGCGTCCTGTTCGTCACCGGCCGGGCAGGCGACCCCGCGGTCACCCTGCACCACCTCAAGACCTCCACCGGTGAAGTCGGCCCCCTGGACGTCACCCACGACCACGTGCGCGGCACCACCACCGTCGACCCCACCAAGGACCCCGCCGCCCTGCTGCGCAACGCCCCCAACGGGCTGAGCGCACGCGAGCTGGCGATCATCCTCATCGGCGGAGGCGACCCCGAACGAGCCGACATCGAGAAGGCACGGCGCCATCTCGGCAGCCTCGTCGACAGCGGCCTGGCCACCAAGGCCGACGGCATGGCCGGAGGGGCCGGAGGCGGCCGACAGGCCCGCTACTACGCCTCCGCCCGCCACCTCACCGCCGTCGGCTGAGCCCCGCCCCGACACCCGAAAGCGTTCACGCGACCGTACACGCGGCCTCCACGCCCGTAGACCGCCGTGAACCGCTCACAGCGCACACGCTCACCGCAAAACCCCAGGTAGAGCGATCACGCGACCGTCCACGCCGTACACACACCCAAGCGATCACGCGCGGGGCCCCCTTTAGAAGGGGGCCCGCGTGTACGCCCCCATCCGTGAACGCCGTGATCGCCTCCGCACTCTCCCCGGAGTAGCCCCGTACATGCCCCCTGCCATATCCGACACACTCGCCACCGCTTCGCTCCCGTTCACCGATGATCCGCTCGTACCCGTGGCTGTCCTCGCCGTCGCCGCCGGCGCACTGCTCGGGGGCCTGAAGGCGCGACACAGCCAGCACCGCAGCCGCGATCAGCAGCGGCGCCTCTCGGCAGCCGTCGTCACAGCGACCGTGGCGGCGCTCGTGTGCACCGCCTACAGCGCGGACACCAGCTGGCGGTTCGCCGCCCACTACCTCGACATGCGCAACACCGCCGAGCGCACCGCGATGTTCGCCGCCGCCGAACTCGCCCTGTTTTCGATGGCGCTGATGGCCCGCCAGAACCTGCACGGGCCGAGGCAGGCGGCCGGCCTGCCCGGAGTCCTGGTCTGGGTCATCACCGCCATGCAGACCATCTCCGCCTACGCCGAGGCCGGCCCGGTCGGCGGCACCGTGCGTGCCTTCACCGGCCCGGTGATGGCCGCCGTGCTGTGGCACCTGGCCATGGGTATCGAGTTGCGCCAGCGGACCCCCGACGCCGCATCCCGCGCGCTCGCCGCCGTCCTCACAAGGCAGGCCCGCGAGCGGCTGCTCGCCCGCCTGGGGATAGTCCAGCAGGACCAGGGCGCCGCCGAGATCATCCGAGACCGGGCCATGCACCGGGCCGTCGCCCTGGCCGCCCGCCTCGCCGAGATGACGCCCGAGCAGCGGACGGGATGGGCGGGCCGACGCGCCGTGCGCCGCCTGTCCAAGGCCCTCGCCCGCTCCGGCGTCGACGCCGACTCGCTCCGCAACGAGCAGCTGCTGCGCCAGCTCGCCACCCGACGCCAAGCAGCAGCCCTGGCCACCATCGAACTGCCCGGGCGCTGGACCCTGCCCGCCGGGCAGCACGCAGCACAGCCCGACCACTCCCGGGCGGACGCCGCCGGGCGGGCGGACGGCGACGGGCGGGCAGAGGGCCGAGCCCGCCCGCACCCGTCAGATCCGGGCGACGAGGAACCCCACCCGGGCGCCCGCCCGCGATCCGCCCGCCCGGATCCCACTGCCCGCTCCGGCCCGGAATCGACAGCCCGCCCGAATCGGTCAGCCCGGCCACAAGCGGCGACTCCGCCGCCCACGGGCAGCGGCTCGCACACCCCACCCGCCAAGCGCCGCACGCCGAAGCCGAAGCGGGCCGGCGGCAAGCCGCGCGCCACCAACGACATCCTTCGCGCCTACGCCCACCGACTCCTTGACGAGCACGGCAGCCTGTCCCGCGACCTCCTGGAGGACACCGTGCGCGGCGACGGATACACCGTCGCCAGCGACGCCGCCGGCGTCATCGCCCGCGAGGTCAAGGCCGAACTGAACGCCTCCCGCCGCGGCTGACGGACACTCCGCCCAGCCACTCACCCCACAACCCGACACGGAGACCCATGCACGACCCGCAGCACGCACCCGCCACATCCCAGCAGCAGCCGCCCATGGCCCCAGCATCAGGCGGAGCAAGTTGTCCCGGGAGCAATGCTCCCGGAGTTCCCGCCCCAGGGGTGGCGGGAGCGGCCCTGCGCCAGGGGGCGCCGGACCGGCAGGCTGCAGCCGAGGGCGGACCGCAGCCTGGAGGGGGACGGCAGGTCGAGTCCCTTTCGCGGCGGCGTCAGCGCGCCCGTCAGCCGAAGCCCCGCAAGCGCCTGCACCAGCCCAGCTGCCGCATGAACGACGCCGAGTACAAGCGCTTCACCGCCGCGGCGGCTACGTGCCAGATGACCAACGCCGCCTTCCTCGCCTACGCCGTCGACAAGGCCGCCCGCGACCTGACCCGCACCGCCGCCGAGATCGCCACCGAACGGGAAGTCATCGACGAGCTGTTCGCCGCGCGCCGGCACCTGGGCCGCATCCACGGCCTGTTCAACCAGGTCGCCAAGGCCCTCAACTCCGGCGCTGACGCACCCCACCTCGACGCCACCGCCCAGGCTGTCCTGAACGCGGCCCGCCGCATGGAAGACGCCACCGACGCCCTCCTCGCCCACCGGGACGGTGGTACCGCCTCGTGATCCCCCGCATCCACAAGCGCGGCAGCGAGACGATCGGGCTGATCCGCTACCTGTACGGCCCCGGCACCCACGAGGAGCACACCGACCCGCACCTGGTGGCCGCCTTCGACCCGCTCACGCCCGACCCCGGCCATGATCCGCAGGCCACCTACGGGCAGCTCCAGCGACTGCTCGACCAGCCCGTCAACGCCCTGCCCGCCGGCCGACGGCCCAAGAAACACGTGTGGCACCTGTCCGTACGCGCCAGCCCCGAAGACCCGATCCTGTCCGACGACGACTGGGCAGCCATCGCCCGCCGCATGGTCGCCGCCACCGGCATCGCCCCCGACGGCGACGACGCCGCCTGCCGGTGGGCGGCCATCCGCCACGCCGACGACCACATCCACATCATCGCCACCCTCGTCCGCGACGACGGCCGACGGCCCCGCCTGCACAACGAAGCCCGCCGCGCCCAGGCCGAGGCCCGCCTCATCGAAGCGGACTACGGCCTGCGCCGGATCACGCCGGGCGATGGCACCGCTGCCAAGCGCCCCACCAGCGCCGAACGCCACAAAGCCGAACGCTGTGGCCAGCAGCGCACGACGCGCGAGGAGCTCCGCGAGACGGTCCGCCGCTCGGCGGCCGGCGCGGCGAGCGAGGAGGAGTTCTTCGACCGCCTCACCTCAGCCGGTCTGCTCATCCGGCGACGCGTCGCGCCGTCGGGCGACACCCTCGGCTACACCGTCGCCCTCCCCGGCGACCGCAACGCCAAGGGCGAGCCCGTCTTCTACTCCGGCTCCAAGCTCGCCCCGGACCTCTCCCTGCCCCGCATCCGCGAACGCTGGACCAAGACCTCGGCCGACCCCGCCCAGAAACCTGCCCAGCCGTCGGTGACCGGGCCCGCGTCCGCACGCCGGCGCGCCAGCGCCGCCGCCTGGCAGGCACTGCTCGTCATCGACCACGGCGACGACGGCGTCATCGCCGCGCAGATCGCCGCCGCCGGAGAAGTCCTGGACGCCCTCGCCCAGACCTCCGCCGCCCACACCCGACGCGAACTCCAGGCCGCCGCCACCGCGTTCGAACGCGCCTCCCGCTCCCACGTCCGCGCCGCACGCGGCCACGACCACGCCCTGCGGCAAGCCGCCCGCGACCTCGTCGACGGTGGCCCGGCCCTCGGCCGAGGCGAGGACGGCGCCACCGCCGCGATGGCCATCGACATGCTGATCTTCCTGATCACCGCCGCCGCACACTGGCACGCCAAGAAGCAGCACGCCCAGCAGGCCGAGGCCGCCCACCGAGCCGCCGAACACCTGCGCGCTGCCTACCAGGCCGCCGCCGAGTACCCCATGGCCATGCTCAACCACCGGGGCCGGCGCCTGGCTCCAGCCTGGCAACGCCACCACTCCGCCGCCGTACGCCAAGCCCTGCCCGAGCTGGCCGACCGGATCCTCGCTGAACCCGGCTGGCCGGCCCTCGCAGCCACCCTCGCCGAGGTCCAGGCAGCCGGTCACAGTCCCGCCACCTTGCTCGCCCAGGCAGCCGCACGACGGGAGCTGGGCACGGCGGAACGCGTGAGCGATGTGCTCGTGTGGCGACTGCGGCGGATGGCCGACCTCCCCGCCGGTCCCGACAACTCCCAGGGCCAACGCGCCCGAGGAACGTACGCGGTCACCTCACCGCAACAGGCAGCGCAAACCGGTACCAGGCTCGCGAATAGTTCGCCGCGGCGACGCTGACCGCAAAACCGAGCCGCGGAACATAGCAGACAATTCCCGGTTAGGTAAACCGGGAATTCTCCGCAACATAGAACACGCCGGCACCCAACCCGCCCCTTCAAGGAGAATCCGTATGCCCCAGCCCGAAATCCGCCCCCACATCATGGCCCTGCTGTTCGACACGAACTTCAACCGCCCGCCGGGCACCCGCACCTTCCGCCACCTCGACGGACGCCCTTTCACCGACGAGGAACAGGCCCTCGCCGATGACGCCACCCTCGAAGAGCTCCAGGCCGCCGGCGTCCATGTCCACAACCCCGAGGCTGAAGCTGAGGCCCAGGCAGCCGCGCACGAAATGGCCGAGCTTCTGTTCAAGTACGTCATCCCGCACCGTGAAGCCCTCATCCCCTTCATGACCCACGAGGACATGCTCGAGTACGGCCGACTGGAGACCGTCGTCGCTGCGGGCGCCAGCAGCCTCCGCCGACACCAGGACTGAGCGCAGCAGAGGCACGGCCCCAGCCACAAGAAACCGACGGCCGGTGGTCGGGAGTGCTCCCCACCACCGGCCGCGCCCCGTCGTCCACCGGACGGCCTCGCACAAGTCAGACCGCGAGAGTCGGTAGCCGCGGGCAGAGTCCTTCCGGCAGCGATAGCCCAGTTGCGCAGCTGCCCGATCGAACATGCGAATAGCGCCGTTCCTGGGACCGAGCACACTCACACGGCAACCGACTAACGTACGGGCCGAATCGCCCCCACAAAGCTCGCACGACATCACACCTGAACAGGAACAGCCACATGCCAGTACGCCCCGAGCTGCCGGAGATCTTGAACCGGGCCGATTTCGGCGGTCTCGCCAAGCGGGAGCCGAAGAGCGTCGCGAAGATGGCCAGCCGTGGCCTCCTGGCCGAACCGACCCATCAGCACCAGGGCAAGCCCATCTGGGAGAAGTCGGTGGCCATGGACTGGTTCCGCGCACTGCACGACCACGCGGTCGTCGTTCCGGGCAACGAGCTGGCCTTCGCCGAGCTGCGGGACCACGGCATCTACATGTGCCCCGCGACCAGCAACCACCTGAGCCTGGCCCGGCCACGACTTCTGGTCATGTACACCCCTGGCGGCGGCGGTCGCGTATTCGAGGTCACGGCCGTCGAGACCGTCAAGCAAGAGCTTCCCGGAACCCGGGCCACGACTCCCGAGACCGTGGAGATCACGCGCACGAGGGAAAGCGAGGATCGGACCACGTACCCGTGGACGATCTTCTTCCTCTCCGAGGTGGGCAGCGTCGAGACGATCACTCCCGTCATCCAGCAGGGACGCTATGTGACCATCCACGATGTCCAGCAGGCCATGGAGTCGGGCAAGCTCCTGGTGCCACCGCTCGACAATGCGTTCCCCGTTCGACAGTGAATCACCTGCCGGAGGCGGTAAAGCGAGTAATCGGGCCCCGGTGACGCCAGCAAAAGCCAGGCGAGAGTAGCCGGGGCACGCCCTTAGAATGGCCGTCGTGACCGACAACACTCAGCAGCAGACAGCGCCCACCACCGAACTGCCGACCCAGTACACGCCGGCCGAGGTAGAGGGGCCGCTGTACGAGCGCTGGGTAGAGCGCGGGTACTTCGAGGCGGACGCGAAGAGCGAGAAGCCGGCGTACACCATCGTCATCCCGCCGCCCAACGTCACCGGCTCGCTCCACCTGGGCCACGCCTTCGAGCACACGCTGATCGACGCCCTCACTCGCCGCAAGCGCATGCAGGGCTTCGAGACGCTGTGGCAGCCGGGCATGGACCACGCCGGCATCGCGACCCAGAACGTCGTCGAGCGCGAGCTCGCCAAGGAGGGCAAGTCCCGCCACGACCTGGGCCGCGAAGCCTTCGTCGAGCGCGTCTGGGAGTGGAAGGCCGAGTCCGGCGGCCAGATCGCCGGCCAGATGCGCCGCCTCGGCGAGGGCCTGGCCTGGAGCCGGGACCGCTTCACCATGGACGAGGGCCTGTCCCGGGCCGTCCAGACCGTCTTCAAGAAGATGTTCGACGACGGCCTGATCTATCGCGCCGAGCGCATCATCAACTGGTGCCCGCGCTGTCTGACGGCCATCTCCGACATCGAGGTCGACTACCAGGACGACGACGGCGAGCTCGTCTCCATGAAGTACGGCGAGGGTGACGACACCATCGTCGTCGCCACGACCCGCGCCGAGACGATGCTCGGCGACACCGCCGTCGCCGTCCACCCCGACGACGAGCGCTACGCCCACCTCATCGGCAAGCAGATCAAGCTGCCGCTGACCGACCGCACGATCCCGGTGGTCGCCGACACGCACGTCGACCCGGAGTTCGGCACCGGCGCCGTCAAGGTGACCCCGGCCCACGACCCGAACGACTTCGCCATCGGCCAGCGCCACAACCTCGAATCCATCGAGGTCCTCGACGAGCGCGGCGTCATCACCACCCACGGCCCCTTCCAGGGCCTGGACCGCTTCGAGGCCCGCTCCGCGATCGTCGCCGCCCTGCGCGCCGAGGGCCGGATCGTCGCCGAGAAGCGCCCGTACGTCCACTCCGTGGGCCACTGCTCGCGCTGCAAGACGACGCTGGAGCCGCGTCTGTCGATGCAGTGGTGGGTCAAGGTCGAGACCCTCGCCAAGGCCGCCGGTGACGCGGTCCGCGACGGCCGGGTCAACATCCACCCGGCCGACATGTCGCAGCGCTACTTCGACTGGGTCGACAACCTCAACGACTGGTGCATCTCTCGCCAGCTGTGGTGGGGCCACCGCATCCCCGTCTGGCACGGCCCGAACGGCGAGCTGGTCTGCGTCGGCCCCGACGACGAGGCGCCCACGGGCGAGGGCTGGACGCAGGACACCGACGTCCTCGACACGTGGTTCTCGTCCGGCCTGTGGCCGTTCTCCACGCTCGGCTGGCCGGAGCGGACGCCGGACCTGGAGAAGTTCTACCCGAACTCCGTCCTGGTCACCGGCTACGACCTGATGTTCTTCTGGGTCGCCCGGATGATGATGTTCGGCCTGTACGCGATGGACGGCCAGCCGCCGTTCCACACGATCGCCTTCCACGGCATGGTCCGCGACGAGTTCGGCAAGAAGATGTCGAAGTCGTTCGGGAACACGGTCAACCCGCTGGACTGGATGGACAAGTACGGCTCCGACGCCCTGCGCTTCACCCTGGCCAAGGGCGCCAACCCGGGCGTCGACGTCCCAATCGGCGAGGACTGGGTCCAGGCGTCCCGGAACTTCGCCAACAAGATCTGGAACGCGACCCGCTTCGCGATGATGAACGGCGCGACGGTCGAGGGCCCGCTGCCGGACGCCTCCGCGATGTCGGCGACCGACCGCTGGATCCTGTCCCGCCTGAACAAGGTCGTCGCCGAGGCGGACGCCTACTACGACGACTACCAGTTCGCGAAGCTCGCCGATGCGCTCTACCACTTCGCGTGGGACGAGGTCTTCGACTGGTACGTCGAGCTGTCGAAGACGACGTTCTTCGAGGGCGGCGAGCAGGCCAAGGTCTCGGCGCGCGTCCTGGGTGAGGTCCTCGACGTCACCCTGCGACTGCTGCACCCGATCGTCCCGTTCGTCACGGACACCCTGTGGACCACGCTGACGGGCCGCGAGTCGGTCGTCATCGCCGAGTGGCCGAAGGACTCCGGTTTCCGCGACGAGGCCGCGGAGAAGGAGATCGAGCTGGTCCAGCGGGTCGTCACCGAGGTCCGCCGCTTCCGCTCCGACCAGGGCCTCCAGCCCGGCCAGAAGGTCCCGGCCCGCCTGGAGCTGGCCGGCACGGCGCTCGCGCCGCACGAGGGTGCCATCCGCCAGGTGCTGCGCCTCCAGCCGGAGGGCGAGGGCTTCTCGGCCACCGCCTCCCTGCCGGTCGTCGGCGCCACTGTCGCGCTCGACCTGTCGGGCACGATCGACGTGGCCGCCGAGCGCAAGCGCCTCGCCAAGGACCTGGCCGCCGCCGAGAAGGAGAAGGCTCAGGCCGAGGGCAAGCTCGGCAACGAGGCGTTCCTGGCGAAGGCCCCCGACAACGTCGTGGACAAGATCAAGGGCCGTCTTGCCAAGGCGGACGAGGACATCGCCCGCATCCAGGCCCAGCTGGACAAGCTGCCGCAGCAGTAGGCGCCCGGAGCATGCCCGAAGGGGGCCCAGACCAGACGGTCTGGGCCCTCTTCGGGCTCTTCGGCCTTCGGCTCTGGTCCTAGGGAATCCCCAGTGCCTCGTACGGGCTCGACAGAGAGAACTCGCGCTGTTGCGCGACGATCTGGGCCTGGTGGAGATCGAACTGCGCCATGTACAGAAGGTCGTCGAGGCGTGACGGCTTCTGCTCCAGCACGTCGAGGGCGATCTCGGCAGCGCTGTCGTTTCTCTCCAGCCGGTCCCGGAAGAAGTCCAGGTTCTCCTCCACGACGAGACGAGTCATGTCGAGCTCCGAGACCTCCGCGTCGGACACTCGGTCGACTCGCGAGTGCACCCGGTACTCGTAGAAGGGGCCGGCGACGCAGTGGATGTTGTTGGCCGCGCCTCGCCTGAACCGACTGGCCAGCAGATTGACGGCGAAGGCCCAGTCTCCCCACTTGAGCACCCTCGGGTCGTACAGGCCGCATTCCAGGGCGTCAGCCCTGCGGCAGACGATCGACGTCGGGACGTGATGCTTGCGCACCACGAGGTCCTCGCGACAGGGGTACGAGGAGATGGTGAAGCCCTCGAAGGCACCGAACATCCACGACATCGTGTGCACGAACGCGGTGTCGGGGTCGGATTCGAGGATCTCCACCGCCCTGTCCGGGTAGGACCCAGCCGCCAGGAGGAACGGCTCGGTGGCCAGCCGGTCATCGGCATCCACCTGCATCACGTACTCCAGCCTCGCGGCTGCCAGGCCAGCGTTCCTGGCCGCGTGGTGCCCCTGGCGCTGTTCGAGTCGGACGACGCGTACGCCGGGCAGCTCGGCGCAGGTGTCGATGGCCTTCCGGGTCGTGTCGTCGTCCGACCCGTCGTCCACGATCACCACCTCGTACGGTCGCCGAAGCGGCTGCTCTACGACCGACTCCACCGCCTCGATGAGGTAGTCGCCGGCGTTGTGGCAGGGGATGACGAAGCTGATGCCTCCATGACCCGTGGTCGTCACGAGGCTTCCCGTCCCTTCGTGGTCGCGGTGCTGGCCGAAGCGCGGCACCTCCGCACCGCGGTGACGGTCGCACGAGTCGCTTCGAAGTAGGTGCGCCCCGAGCGCGTGTCCTGCTCAGCGTGGTCGTCCCAGCTCACGGTCACGTCCCAGCCCTCGTAGATCCGCTCCACCGCGCGGCTGAGGGTCTCCGGCGTGTAGCGGGCCTCGCCCTCGATGTGGATCTGACCGCCCTGGGCGTCCGTACGGGAGATCCCGGTGAAGACCTCCAGGTAGTGCACGTTGACCGATCGGGAGCTCTGTACGGCCTGGGTGAGCAAGGCTTCGACGTCGCGCTGGGACAGGTAGTGGAGCACGTCCTTGGCGACGAGCAGGCCGAAGTCCTCCTCGACCACGTACTGCTCGATGAGGGACTCCACCACCGCGACGCGCTCCGCCAGGTTCTCGTGCGGCGAGAGGCGCCGGAGCAGCGGTTCGGCCGGGGCCTGGTCCACCGCGACGACGGTGAAGCCGGCCTTCGCCAGGGCGATGGTGTAGGCCCCGGCGCCGTACCCGAGGTCCAGAGCGCGACGCGGGATGTCGGCAGGGAGGGAAGTCAGCAGGGCACGAAACCGTGCCGAGACGGGTGCACGCAGCTCCTCTCCGGTGCTTCGGCCGTTCCGTAACGCATCCGCGTAGAAGGCGTGGAGGGACGCCTTCGAGTGCTGTACAGGCAAGGGGCACCACCTGGGGCTGGAGGGACGAGCGAGGGGAGGCATCTAGAAGTCGGCGATCTCGACGGGCCGGCCGGGCGTGAGCAGGGAGCTCGCAAGCGCTTCGGTGACCTGCATCGGCAGCAAGTGCGCGGCGAGCGAGCTCCTGTTCTCGGTCCCCCGCAGCCAGTTCTCCATGAGCTGCCGATTGCTGTCGCTGTGGAACAGTCCGTCGAACGTCCTGACCGATGTGTACTGCTCTTCTGGCAGCAGCGAGGCGTTCGCCCTCGTGGTCAGCCGGGCGAAGGCGTCGATCCTGTCCGCGTTCTGCCCGCGGGGCACGTCGTAGCAGTGGACGTGCGCGGAGTAGAGGGTCGACAGCTGCGCTTCGAGGTCGACGCTGGAGGTGCGGCCGTTCTTGTTGTAGACGTCGTCCGGGAGGTCACGCCAGCTGCGGACGGACGGCGTCGTCTGCTCGAAGGACAGCGTCCCGATGGTCAGGGTCCGCTCCGACTCGACGTCTACCAGGCGGAACATGGCGGTGATGTCCGTCTCGCCGAAGGCGCTCTCCAGGATCGCGGAGTGCGGCCAGCGGGGGTGCCCGTCCTCGAACCGGCTGGCGGCCGGCTTCGGGATTCGGAGATGCTGGTCGGCCGGGAAGGCTCCGAAGGAGCTGACTTCAAGCCGGAAGCGGCGGTCGGGAAACACAAGCTTGTTGAGGGACAGGCACTGCACAGCGAGGTCCACGTAGTGGTAGGCGCCGTGCATCATCATCCCGTAGCCGTACCGGTAAGGGTGATCGTCCCGCGTCTCGTACTCGTGCTGGAGGTTCCACACACCGCCGGCGGCGCGCAGGTGGAACGAGGTGACGGGGGCCTGCCAGTCCCGTACCCGCGCTTCGAGCGAGCGCAGCACCTCCCCGTTGTAGATGCGGTGGTACCGGCTGAGCGTCATCACGGAGTGCTTGGCGCCCGTACGGCCGGCTTGAGCGATCAGCTCCCGCATGACCTCGGTGATGCGGGTCGGCGCGAACCGGCCATCTGCCATGGGCGCCAGGACCGGCTTCTCCACCAGGGAATCGATCCCGTTCTCGACGCAGTAGCGCAGGTACGCCTCGTGCGCCCGCACCTCGGTCGCGATGTACACCTTCGTCGACAGCTCGGGCAGGCGGAGGCGCCGTAATGCCGCTCCGATCAGCTCGGGCTGCGTCTGCTGCGCGGTCACGCCACGGCCCGACTCCGGGAGGTAGACGACCTCCCGGGGCTTCAAGTCGACGCCCTGGATGCGCTCCTCGATCGTCGGCCGCTCCGACGCCAGGTCGATGACGGAGTACGAGTCCACGTGGCCGGCCTCGATGGCGTCCTTGATGCAAGGCAGGTACTTGTTGGCGACGATCTCGTCGAAGCCGACCACGACGAGGTTGTGGCGACGCGTGTCGGGGCGGGGACCGGGAGCGGCGGCTCGTCCTCCGGGCTCCTCGATGCAGCGGAGGGTCGGCTGCATGGGGATCGGCGTCGATGTCGCCCGAGACGTTCGAGAGTCGGTTCTCATCCGCATTGCTCCCACTCGTGCTGTGACTGTTCGGAGCTGTTCCGAAGCAGATCGGACGTTGGTGGCCCCGGCCGTGATCGCCTTCTTCTGAAGATCGCGAAGGTGGCGTACCAGCCGGAGACGGAGCTGTCCTCCCCGGCGCCAGCGAGGAGGCGGCGGGGGCTCGTGTTCACACCACAAGGCTGCTGTCTGGGCCGCCCCGTCGGAACGTCCTCCCACCGCCCCAGGACCGAACTTTCACCGAACTTAGGCGCCCTACCAGGCCGTTCATGACTGAGAGGCGTGAACCAGGTGGCACGCTGGCCGCATGGCAGAACTCAACGGAGAACCGGTCGAGCCGGCCCAGCTTCAGAACCTGGCCCTGACCAACTACGGCCACTTCACGTCCATGCGAGTGGACGACGGGCGCGTACGCGGCCTGTCCCTGCACATGGAGCGACTTCAGCGCGACTGCCGAACGCTCTTCGGCACCGACCTCGACCCGCAGCGCGTACGCGAGCTGGCCAGGCGTGCCGCTCCCTCCACCGGATCCACCACGGTCCGCGTCACCGTCTTCGACCCCAGCCTCGACCTCGGCCACCCGGACAAGGCCGACGACCCGCACATCCTGGTGACCTCCCGGCCGGCGGGCGCCCTCCCTCTGCCGCCGCTCAAGGTGCAGTCCACGACCTACGTACGCGACGTACCGAGCGTCAAGAGCGTCGGCCTCTTCGCGACCCTGCACCACCGCCGTCAGGCACAGCTGAACGGATTCGACGACGCCCTCTTCGTCGACCAGGAGCACGTGATCTCGGAGGGAGGCACCTGGAACGTCGGCTTCTTCGACGGAAGCCGCGTGATCTGGCCGAACGCCGACTGCCTCGTCGGTGTGACCATGGACCTGCTGAAGGACGCCCATGACCACGAAACCCGCTCGGTCCGCCTGGACGACCTGACGAACATGCGGGCCGCTTTCGCGACCAACGCGGCGATCGGCGTCCGCGCCGTCAGCGCGATCGACGGAATCGAGCTGCCCGAATCCCACGCGATCATCGACACGCTCCGCAAGGAGTACATGGAGATCGAGGGCGACTTGTTGTAACGCTCCGAAGCCGGGCTCCCACTGGCTAGGCTGGACAGGACCGTCCAGCAACAAGGAGTCCTGGGGTGGCGACAGTTGAGCGATGGTCCGGACTGGAGGTCCGGGCCTTACGCGAGGCATCGCGGATGAGTACGGAGGAGTTCGCGGCACGCCTCGGTGTCAGCGATCGCATGGTGTCCAAGTGGGAATCGCGCAAGGACACGATCCGGCTCAGGCAGGTGAACCAAGCGGCTCTGGACACACTTCTCGCCGGCTCCGCCCCCGACGTCCACGAGCGGTTCGCGAGCCTCGCCCGCTCGCTGGGCACGGTGCTTCCCACGCAGGAAACCCCAAGCCCAGGGCCCCAGCCTCAGCAGCACCAGGTCCGCCATCCTCGCGACGGCAAGAAGATGGCCTTTGTCGAGGCCGGCACGTTCCTGTGCGGCGAGAAGAACGAGCCCGTTTGGCTCCCGTCCTTCTACATCGACGTCTTCCCGGTCACCAACAACGACTACGCGCGGTTCGTGGCCGCCACCGGCCACGAGCCGCCCCAGCACTGGCACCGCGGCAAGTGCCCGGAGGCCATCCTCGATCACCCGGTGGTCTTCGTGACCTGGCACGACGCCTCGGCGTACGCGGCGTGGGCGGGGAAGGAACTGCCGACCGCCCAGCAGTGGGAGAAGGCGGCCCGTGGCACGCGCGGCGATGCATACCCATGGGGCAACAACGCCACCCCAGCCAAGTGCAACTCCCGTGAGAGCGGCATCGGCTCCACGACCCCGGTAAGCCGCTACCACAGCGGAGTCTCCCCGTACGGCGTCTACGACCTCTGCGGCAACACCTGGGAATGGTGCTCGACCCGCTCCGAGCCTGGCCGCTACGAGCTCAAGGCCGGCGCCTGGACCAGCCCCTTCGCACGCGCCACCCCCGCCGTCTTCAACGACGCCTCCACGGAGATGCTCGACGACGACACCGGGTTCCGCTGCGCGATTCCCGCGACAGCGGTGGAGATGCTGCTCGACACCTGACTCAGACAGGCGAGGGTGGGAATGTCAGCGTTCCGCTTGTGAGCGCTCGGTGGGGCCGGTACGACGGTCACCATGTACCGATGGTCGCCGCTCAACGATCGACAGTTAGCCATGCTCACCCGGATCGAAGCGGGAACGGATCCCGTTACCTCCGGGAGCCCGGAACTCGCCGTCACCGCCCGTGCTCTCAAGAGTCGGGGTCTCATCACCATGCCCAAGCACGGTGGGAGGTGGCAGGCGGAGATCACCGATGACGGTCGCTTCTACCTGGAACACGGCCACCACCCGGACCGGCCCGAGCCATCCCCGCGCAAGCAACGACCGGCAGCCGCCAAGTCGAAGCCGGAGACCACGGCACCTCCCCGTCAGCGGGTGACGCCCCCGCCTGCTGAGGCAAAGCCGGCGCCAGCGCGCCCTGCGAAGCCGCCACGCCAGTCACCGGCGGAAGTCGGCGCGGCCTTGATCGCGGAGGTGCAGAAGGCCGGCCGATTCCTTCGAATCCCCGATCCCAATGCTGAAGAGCGGGCCCGCTATCGCCGGGCGTTCGACGCCGCGCGGCAGTGTGCCCCGGACGGCTTCCACCTGAAGTACAGCGGGCGGGCAAAGGGAGACTTCTTCCTCGGACTGCTGCGGGTAACGGGCGAGGACGACACCGAGTGGAACCGGATCCGCCTGGCGCGCGGCCGTGTGATCACCGACGTCGAGGACGTGATCGCTGCGGTCACCGCGGACCACAGCGCCTTCGAGATCTCGGACGAGGTACTCCCACGGGTGCTTACCCTCCTTCGGCTCCTCGCCGAGCAGGCTCTGGCGCGGCACGGCGATATCGCGGTGTCGAAGAAGCGCAGGCAGGTAAGGCCACTGCTCACAGTCCACGGCAGGACGTACGAGATCAGCTTCAAGGAACGGCAGAAGCAGGTCCGGTACGTGCCCACGCAGCCGGGCCGGCGGACGTACGAATGGCAGCGGGTCACCCCGGCCTACCGGCTCGAACCGTCCGGCGAGCTGGAGCTGCAGGTGGCCCAGCAATCGGGGTACAGCTACGGCTACGGCCACGGCTGGACGAAGGAATGGTCCGACACCGCCAAGAAGCCGTTGGAGGACCAGATCGACGCCGTCCTCCGAGCACTGAAGGCCCGCGCGGAGGAAGAGGAGCAGGCCCGGCTGGCGCGGGAGGCGGAACAACAGCGTCAGCGTGAGGAGCGGGAGCGGCAGGAGGAGGAACGCCGCCTGCGAGAGGCCCAGGAAGAAGAGGAGCACCGCCGGCGGAAGGCAGAGAAGAAGGAGCGCACGCGGCGAGAATGGGGAGCGGCGGTCAGCGTGGCGACGATCAAGGCAGTGGACGCCGTACGGGTCGACCGGTTCGGCACCGCCCTGGCGCAATGGCGGGCCGCAGGGGAAATGCGGGCCTTCTGCGCCGCGCTCGACGAGGCCGCCTCCACCTCGGACGACGCCCACGAAGCCGAGCGACTTCGCGAGTGGTCAGCGTGGGGGAAGACGGAGGCTGACCGGCTCGACCCGACCGTGGCTGGCAGGAGCCTGACCGGCCACAGCCTCCACGCGGAACCCACGGACGACCAGCTACGGCCCTTCCTCGACGGCTGGCACCCGCAGCGGCCGGAGAAGGAGAAGCCCCCGAAGCAGGAAGAGCCCAAGGCGGAGGCCGAACCGCCCAAGCAGGAGCCGGAGCGGTGGCGCGGCTTCATCGACGAACGTCTGGACCAAGGCTGGAGATATGGACCCCAAGGTCGCGCTCAATGGTGGAGGCGATGACGCCGTGCCCACGGTCACGTAGGGCCTTCACCGACTTCTCCACGAGCTTCCCGAGCCGGACAACCTCCTCGCGCAGGGCGACCAGCTCGTCGTAACGCTCGGCCTTGTCCTGACCACACCACTCCCGGACGGTCCGCAGGACGGCCGCTTCCGCGTCCAGCTTGCGGTCGTCCCGGCGGCTGTAGGAGTACCAGGAGGACTGCGTGCGCTCCTGATCGATGGCCTGCTGCCGGCGGTCCACCTCCGGAAGGATGTCCTCGGCGAGACGGCCGGCCACGAGGCGCGCGATGCGCTCGGTGACCGGCCACCCTGCCAGACACCTGCCGTGGCGGTTCTCGTAGACCATCGGGTCGCCTCTCAGCTCCGCCGGATCCATCCCGACAAGGGGAGCGCTGCCGTCGAGACCGCCCATCTCCAGGATCCCTGCGTCCGCGACACTGCGCCTCAGCCGCAGCTTGCTCTTCGGGCGGACGAACCCGAGGATCAACCGTGCGGCCTCGAAGTCGGCACTCCCCCGCACATGCCGCGACGCCTCGGCGAGAGCGAGCTCGCTCGCGTCGTCCGCACGAAACGCCTCGACCTCCTCCCAGCGCGCCACGAGGCAAGTCGTGTCGACCCACTCCTGCAGTCCGGCGTCGTCACCGTCGAGGAACCGCACGTGGAGCCAATCAGCCCGGCCACGACCGCCTACTCGTACGACCTCGACCCGACGAACCGGGCCGCCCAGCTCCTTCGGCCTCGCTCGGTAGGCCCAGTGCTCACCAATCTCCATGTGCCTATTCAGCCAGCTCGTTTCACACCCTCGCCCAGCCAATGCAAAAAACAGGCGCTGAATGGCAGCGCTTGCTGGGGTTCCCCAGCCAGGACAGCTCTCCGTGACAGTTGGCCGAATGGTGCTCACGGCAGCAGCCGTCCAAGCAGTCCAATAGCCCAGTCACGTGCTCGCACCGACCGCAGCGTCGCGAGACGCGCGCCAGCATCTCCCCCAGGCAGTCACCCTCTTCACCGAAGGATTCCGCTTTGACGCCCGCGACGCAGAGCTTCCCGATCGGCTCGATCGTTCTGTACCTGGGGAACCGCGCCAACGTCACCGGCTACACAGCCGACGGCGACGTCGAGATACGCATGCTCAACACGGGAAGCGAGCTCTCCGTCCCTCCAGGGAGGCTGTCACCCCTAACGTCCCCCGCCCCGCCGAGGCCCTCCCGGACCGGACTGATCTTCGGTGTCGGAGTAGCCGGTGTACTCGCCCTGGCGGTGACCTACGGGCTCTTCGACACCGACAGCAGCGAGCCCGCATCGGCAGCCCCACAGACATCACCGACGGTGGAAGCATCCGCTCCCTCTTCGGAGGCAGCGCCAACAGCGACGGCAGACCCTGGCGCCGGTGACGCCACTCCATCCGTGGCCCCCAGCTATGGAGCTGGGGTGCCCGCATGGGTCAGGCACCTCCAAGACGTGAAAGCGGCGTACATCCAGCCCGGCAACCCCGAAGAAGCGAACCGAGCTGACCGCCGCGACTCGATTCAGATCGAGTTCACCGGCGGCGATGCCGGCCAACACTGCACCGCCGCGAGAGCACTGGCCGGGACCGAATACGGCATCATCGTCACCACTCCGACTGGCATGGCGGTGGACTCAAACGACTGCCTCAGCGTGAGCCTCGATTCACCCTGAGGGCCACCTCCCGGCTCAATTCTGGTCTCACTTACATCAGTCCAGGCCCGTGCGGACCTGGATATGCCGGAACCGCTTCGGGAGGCCGTAAGGCCAACTTAAGGTGGGATCCGTTACCAAACGAGGGAGTCCCCAGCATGGACCCGATCACCGCAGCGGCCCTCGCCGCGCTGGCCGGCGGGCTCGGCGGCGAAGCCGGACGTCAGGCGTGGCAAGGACTTACCGCGCTGGTGCGGCGCCCGTTCGGGCGAGCCGCGGCACAGGGAACGCAAGAAGACGGGACACCGCAGGTCAGCTCCGGCGAACTGGAAGTCGCCGCGCTGGAGGGAGACCCTGTCGACCCAATGCGCGCACAGGCACTGGCCACTGCCCTCGGCGTACGAGCGGCCCTGGATGGAGAGTTCCGCGTACTGCTCGAGGAGTGGTGGCAGCGAGCACAGCCCAGCTCATCTAGTGGCGATGTCCACAACAGCATCAGCGGCGGCACCCAGAACGGTCCGGTGCTTCAAGGGCGGGACTTCTCAAGCCTCACCTTCAACATGACACGCACCACAGGCTCACCCAACAGGGACTGATCGGCAGGGGTTCGGCAAACTCGCAGCGTCCCGGTCGCAGGCCAGACGACCGGGAGATTTGGCGGTGCACATTGGTTAGAGTGCCATGTACGTGGCACTACTTGTCCGTTTCTTGAAGCCGATGTCGTAATCGCGTCAGCTTCACTCGGCCCTGAATCTAAACTCCGACACACGCCCCCGCTACAGCAGAGTGCTCCTGATCGATCACTCCGAGGGAATCATTCAGACTGCGAATTTAGCCAAGCCTGGATCAGCATCGATGCATCCCTTTCCTCGGCTGCAGACTGTTCCAGATCCTCTTCCCATGCCACGGTGCGAAACAGCCCCCTCTCCCGCCATTCATTCAACGGTTCTTCGAGGTCCTCGCCATTAGCCTCATCCTGAAGCCGCCTTGCCGCGCTATAAACCAACCGCAATTCCGCACCGGCAACATGATAATCGTCATACGGCGGCAACAGCTGATCATGCAGGGGAAGGTTTCTATCCACCTCAACACAACCGAGATAGCTGGAAACCGTTTCACGCATCGCCGCGTCTAGGTCCGCCGCCTGCTCCTCGCTGAGCCCAGAAACGGTAGAGACAGCGATGTTGATGGACTTGATCAGAGTGGTAAGCCCAGGAACCGTGAGGGTCTTCCAGAGTGCGGGTTCCCGGGCTAGGAAATGAGCAGCGAGGTCAGCAACCGCAACCCCGTTGTCGTTGAAGAGCAGACTCGCGACGGCCACACCCAGATCACGCCGATACTCGGGGACAACCCGCGAGACCTGCGTCAACACGTCTCGGTCGATCTGCCCAGGCAGTACCTCATCCTCATCAAACAGTAGAGCGATACTCTTGCGGCTCACAGTTTCCCTTTCTCGGGATTGACCCAAATGGAGCTGCGAGAGCTCCGACTTTGACAGTTCGTTACGGAAGTCCATCCACGTCAACCCGGGCGGCTCCGGAACAAGAGACTGCTTTGCGTACTCCAACTGAGCCTGTGCCAGAGTTTCTGGCTGCCCGAACGCAAGCGCGGAGATTCGAATCCTCCCTCCTTCCGATACCGATGCCACAGTGCCGATACCTGAGAAGACCAGCGGCTCCTGAGCAGCTTCATGGAGCGTCGTAGTCGCCGTCGCCGTCGTTAGCCAACGTGGGTCAAAGGTGACGACCACCCTCCTCGCCCCAATAGAGAAGGCAAGGTAAGGATCCTTGGTCAGCACTCCAGTCGGTTCTTTGAGCGGAGGCTCGGGCGGGTTGTTGCAGCGCATAGCGCCTTCAAAAGAGACCAGAAGGCCACGATGCACCTTCGCTGCCGTGCCTTCGCTGAGCGTCACCGCCTCCGCGTCCCACGTCTCGAACAACGGGCGAACGATCCGGACGAACTCTCCAGGCGCCATCCCCTGCCCGGCAAATGGCCTCGTGCCGTCGAGTCCGGCTCTTCTTGCTGCGGTCGCCACCGCGTTGGTCTGCGCGAGCATCGCCATCCTTGGCAGGTTGACCAAGTCGACACTGGCGAACCGGGCCCTCCAGATCTGCGATGCTCTGCGCAACTCCTCAGCGAGGGCCTCGTCAGTAACCTCGGTTACTGACGGTGGTCCTGTCATCGTGATGTTCACGTCGCCGTGAATGTCCCTTGCCTGGACAGCAGGCCCATCTACCTGCCCGGAGAGCTCATTGCTGACATGAGACGGTTTCCGGAGAGCACCCTCTCCGCCCCCGACCTGCTCCACTACTGCCTCCCGACCTCTCTCACCCCGTGTGATCGGCTACCTGGCAGACAGTCAACACCATCTTCCGTATCTGCAAAGGGTGTTCAAGGCGACCTATGGCTGCCGGCCTGAAGGCAAGGCCGAACCGCTCACCGCGGCTGCGGAGCAGCAGGATGTTTCCAGCTCAGCGCCCTAGATAGAGTCGGTTAACAGGAACAGCTCGCCGAGTTCACGCCGGCAGGGACAGGCAGCAGTCCCGGTCTCAGTTCTGGTCTCAGTTCTGGTCTCATTCGCCCCCGTCCGGGCCCGTCCGCACGAGGTCACCCCGAACGCTCCGCCGCAGGTCAGGACGCCCACGGCCCCCGCCGGACCCCCATACGAACATTTGGAAAGCGTGTTGGGGGCAACCCCTCACGAGTTCGAATCTCGTATCCTCCGCCAGTGCCTCACCGGGCACGTTGTCGAAGGGCCCCACCGTTCGCGGTGGGGCCCTGCGACGTTTCCCGGCGCCGGGCGTCCACTCCGTGAAGGGCCCGGGGTGTCGATGATCGGATATTTAGTCCCCATGTGGACGCCTTCCTGTTCGAGGACCCCTTCCGACCTGGGCTTTCGAGGCGGTCCAGGGCGCCGGACAAGATTCTCCTTCGACGTTCCGGTCGCCGGATCGAGCGGTTATCGGACCGATGCGACGTTCCTGCGGCATGTGCCCCGTAGCGGAGGCGCTACGTTCTGTGACGACCAGTCGGCTCACCAAGCACACAGGGGTAACCCATGGGGAAGTTGAGGAAGTCGCTCACCGCAGCGGCCGTCGCGGGGCTGTTCTTCGGCGGGGCGGGGGTGGCGGTGGCGGACTCCTGGAAGGGGCTCCAGATGACCTCGCGCGGGGTCGCCTTCGCGGGGAACTACAAGTGGGAGGCCAAGTTCGTGCACAAGGGCGGCTTCCACGTCAGGGGCGACCTGAAGGACACCGACAAGGGCGACGGCCACAACGTGTACCTCCGGGCGAGGGTGGAGGCGTACGACTGGACGCGGGTCAAGGGCGTCCAGAAGAAGACGGTCCACGTCGACCAGGTGTTCTTCGACGGCGCGGCGCTCGAGACCCGGCACGCGCGGATCCAGGCCTGCCGCGACCGCGGCTCGCTGCGCCCGGACAACTGCTCGCACCTCCGAGAGTTCCGCCGGCGCTGACCGTCCCGTACGCCCCTGGGGAGCCGCGACCGCGGCTCCCCCTTTCTGTGGGAAGGAGCCCCCTGATGGATGCCGTCCTCCGTGCCGAGGGCCTGGAGTTCTTCTACGGCGAGCAGCGCGCGCTCAGCGGTGTCGACTTCACTCTCGCCCGCGGCGAAGTGGCCGCGATCACCGGCAGCAGCGGTTCGGGGAAGTCGTCCCTGCTCTACTGCCTCGCCGGCGTCCTGCCGCCTTCGAAGGGCTCGGTGACCTTCGAAGGCATCCCCCTCGCCTCCCTTCCGGACGCGGAGCTGAGTGCCCTGCGCCGGGAGCGGATCGGGTTCGTCTTCCAGTACGGGGAACTGCTCGGCGAACTGACCGCCGAGGAGAACGCCGCTCTCCCGCTGCGCCTGGCCGGCGTGCCGAAAGACCGGGCGCACGCCGCCGGAGCACGTGTTCTGCAACGACTGGGCATGGGCGACTTCCTGCGCCGCAGGGCCTCCGGACTCTCGGGCGGGCAGGCCCAGCGGGTGGCCGTGGCGCGGGCGCTCGTCCACCAGCCGGACGTGGTCTTCGCCGACGAGCCGACGGGGGCGCTCGACACCGCCAACGCCTCCGCCGTGCTGGAGGAGTTCCTGGCCCTCGCGCGGAGCCAGCAGACGGCGGTCGTCATCGTGACGCACGACTCCGACGTCGCCGGCCGCGCCGACTCCCAGTACACGATGACGGACGGCGTCCTCACGCAGCGGGTGACCGTGTGAACCCGTTCCTGCTCGGATTGCGCCTCGTGTGGCGCGGCGGGCGCCGGGGACGGGCCCGTTTCCTCCTGATGACCTGCGGTTCCGCGGTGGGCGTCGCCTGCCTCGCCGCCGTCCTGACCATCCCCACGATCATCGGCGCGCACGACGCCCGCACCCAGGCGCGGGAGCTGTACCCGGCCAAGCACGGCGACGTGCTGTACCAGGAGTTCTCGGACCCGTACGGCTCGCGTCCGCTGCGGCGGACCTTCTTCGCCCGCACCGGAGCGGGCCCGGCGGAGCTCCCTCCCGGGATCAAGGAGTTCCCGCGGCCCGGTGAGGCCGTCGTCTCACCGAGGCTGCGGGACCTCCTGGCCGCGAACCCGGGCGTCGCCGGACTCGTGCCGGGCAAGGTCACGGACGTCATCGCGCCGGAGGGCCTGGGTGGCCCCGACGAGCTCTACGCCTACATCGGCACCACGGCCGACCGGCTGACCGACCCCCGCCCGCTCGGCCGGGTCGGCGCCCCGGCCGTCCTCGACGAACTGATCGACCCGGAAACGCTGGACATCCTGCGGTTCACCCTCGGCTGCATCGTGCTGCTGCCTCTCGTGATCTTCCTGTCCGTCTGCGCCAGGCTGTCCGGCGAGTCGCGGGCGCGACGCCTGGCGGCACTGCGGTTGGTAGGTCTCAGCGCGAAAGACACGGTGCGGGTCAACGCCGGGGAGAGCGTCGCGGCGGCGTTCCTCGGCGCGCTGCTCGGGCTCGCGGGATACCTCGGGGCCAACGAGGTCATGGCGGCCGTCGGGCTGCCCGGGCTGCGGTGGTACCCGGCGGACGGGCGGCCGGAGTGGACGACCGTGGCCGTGTGCCTGCTCGGCTGTCCGGCGCTCGCCTGGGTCGTGGGCCTGTACAGCGGGCGGCGGGCGGCGCTCTCGCCGATCGCCGTGCGCCGGACGGCCGAACGCAGGCCGCCGCGGACATGGGGGACGCTGCTGCTGGTTCCGGGGCTGGGGGTGATCAGCGGCTACTGCGCGATGAGCCTGCTGGGCCGCGATCCCTCCGGAGGATCCGCGAGTTCCGTCCTCATCCCCGCCGCGGTCCTGCTGACCGGGGCCGGACTCGTCCTCGGTCTGGCACCGATCACCGCATGGCTCGCCCGCCGGCTGGCCGAGGTGTCCACCTCGCTGCCGGTCGCGCTGGGCATGCGGCGCGCGGAGGTGGATCCGGGATCGTCGCTGAGGGTCGTCACCGGACTGGTGCTGCTGGTCTTCGGGGCGTCGCTCACGCAGGGGGTGCTCGTCGAACTCGACCAGGTCAGCCGGCGCACCGCACCGCTCCAGGAGTACGCCGTCGGTCTGGCCTCCGTGAGTCCGGCCCAGCGGAAGGAGCTGGCCGCCGTGCCGGGCGTGCGGACGTCCTTCGTCACGTACAGCTCGGTCCAGTCCCCCGACCCCGCCTTCGAGCCCTCCCTCACCGTCGTCGCCGCGACCTGCGAGCAGCTGGCCGCGACGGCGGAGTCGGTGCGGGGGTGCCGTCCCGACCGCGTCATGCGACTGCGCGACACCAACGCCTCCTTCGAGAGCGACCCCCAGCCGGGCGAACGGTTCGCGTTCGCCGTCGGGGACGGCGGCAGGAACACCGTCCTGACCGTGCCCGAGGACCGGGTCGACGTCCGCGCGTACCAGCCCTCCGTGATCATGTCCGGTGCTCTGCTCGTTCCGCCGCACCGGCTGCCCCGGGGGCTGACCGCCTCGGCCGGCACGCTGACGCTGGTGTCCGCCGCCGACGAGGACACCGTGCGGCGGGTGCTCGACGGGATCGGGGCCGTGGTGCCCACCGCCGAGGTGGACGCGGTCGGCATCAATGCCGAGGCGCTGGCGCAGCTCGAGGTCGTGCGGAGTCTGCTGGTCGTCGGGTTGGTGCTCGGGCTGGTGGTGGGGGTCGCGGCGTTCGTGGTGTCGGTGGTGGACCGGGGGCTGGAGCGGCGCGGGCAGGTGGCTGCGCTGGGGTTGTTGGGGGCTCGGGGCGGGACCTTGCGGGGGGTGCAGGTGGTGCAGGTGGTGGTGCCGTTGGCGGTGGGGCTGGGTGGGGCCGTGGTCGCGGGGTGGCTGGCCGAGTCCAGTTACCTGATCACCGGGGGCGGGGCCGTGCACTGGGACTGGGCCGGGTTGCCGCTGCTGCTCGGGAGTGCGGTCGGGGTGCTCGTGGTGGCCGGGGTGGCCTCCGTACCGGTGGTGCGGAGGCACGTGGATCCCGAGCACATCCGGAGGGACTGACCGGTCAGGCGAACTGGCCCGGGACGTAGGAGCCGGCCGGCTGCTGGGTCATGACGTTCATGCGGTTGAAGGCGTTGATGATCGCGATGAGGGAGACCAGCGCGGCGAGCTGCTCCTCGTCGTAGTGCTTCGCCGCGTTCTCCCACGCCTCGTCGGTCACGCCGGTGTGGTGGTCCGCGAGGCGGGTGCCCTGCTCGGTGAGTTCGAGGGCCGCGCGCTCGGCGTCCGTGAAGACCGTGGCCTCGCGCCAGGCGGCGACGAGGTGGAGGCGGAGGGCGGTCTCGCCGGCCGCCGCGGCGTCCTTGGTGTGCATGTCGAGGCAGAAGCCGCAGCCGTTGACCTGGCTCGCGCGGATCTTCACCAGTTCCTGGGTGCTGTGCGGCAGCACGGTGTCCGGGATCGCGAAGCCGGCCGAGGCGAGGTGCTTGACGACCTTGCCGGCGACGGGGCTGGTGAAGAGGTTGAGGCGGGGGTTCATGTGGGGCTCCTTGGTGGGTTCGGTGGTCGTTGGTTCGGTGGTTCGTTGTCGGCTTTCATGGGACTGACGGATCGGGTCGCCGGGGCGTGACAGGGATGGGCGGGGGATGAGTGTGAGCTGGGTCACTCGGGTCGTGGTGCGGGACGGTACGGCGCTGTCCGTGCGCGACTGGGGCGGTGACGGGGCCGGCGTCCTGCTGCTGCACGGGCTCGCCGGGCACTGCGGGGAGTGGGACGGGCTCGCCCGGCCGTTGCGCGCCGACGGGTACCGGGTGCTGGCGCTCGACCAGCGGGGGCACGGGGCGAGCGAGCGGAAGCCCCGGGACGTCTCCCGGGCCGCGTACGTCGAGGACGTGCTCGCGGTCGTCGACCAGGAGCCCGGGCGGCCGTTCGTGGTCGTCGGGCAGTCGTACGGCGGCGTCGCCGCGCTGCTCGCCGCCGCGCGGCGGCATCCGCGGATCGCCGGGGCCGTGCTCGTGGAGGCCGGGCCCGACCGGGCCGCGCCCGAGGACGTGGCGGGGGTCGTGGGGTGGCTGCGCGGGTGGCCGGTGCCGTTCGCGAGCCGGGCGGCGGCCGTCGCGCACTTCGGGGGCGGGGCGGTCGGCGAGGGGTGGGCCGCCGGGCTGGAGGAACGGGACGGCGGGTGGTGGCCGCGGTTCGACGCGGACACGCTGGCGGACTCCCTCGCCGAGAACGCCTCCCGTGCCTGGTGGGAGGAGTGGGAGGCGATCGGCGTACCGCTCCTCGCCGTCCTCGGGCAGCACGGGATCATCGGCGCCGCGCACTGGGACGGCATGGTCCGGCGGCAGCCGGGACTGCGCGGGGTCTCCTTCCCCGGCGCCGGGCACGACCTGCACCTGGAGCGGCCGGAGGAGCTGTACGGGGTCCTGGCGCCGTTCCTGCGGGAGGTCGCGGGCGCGGGCGGCGGGGCTTGCCCTGGAGTGCGCTCCAGGTCCTAGGGTGCCGCCCATGCGCTATCGGATACTCGGCGGGACCGGGATCGAAGTCAGCACCTACTGCCTCGGCACCATGATGTTCGGGTCGGTCGGCAACCCCGACCACCGGGACGCCGTACGGATCATCCACTCCGCCCTCGACCGGGGGATCAACTTCGTCGACACCGCCGACATGTACTCGGCGGGCGAGTCCGAGGAGATCGTCGGGAAGGCGCTGCGCGATCCGCGCCGCCGGGACGAGACCGTGCTCGCGACCAAGGTGTACTTCCCCGTCGGCGGCGACGGGCCCGCGCGCGGCGGGCTGTCCCGGCGGTGGATCGTCCGGGCCGTGGAGGCCAGTCTGGCGCGGCTCGGGACGGACCGGATCGACCTGTACCAGGTGCACCGGCCGGACCACAGGACCGACATCGAGGAGACCCTGGACGCGCTCGGCGACCTCGTCTCCCAGGGGAAGATCCGGGCCTTCGGCTGCTCGGCCTTCCCCGCCGACCGGATCGTCGAGGCGCACGCGGTCGCCGAACGGCGCGGGCTGCGCCGCTTCCGCACCGAGCAGCCGCCGTACTCGCTGCTCGCGCGCGGCGTCGAGACGGCGGTGCTGCCGGTGGCGCAGCGGTACGGGATGGGCGTGCTGACCTGGGCGCCGCTCGCCTCCGGGTACCTGTCGGGGGCGTACCGGAAGGGGCGCGGGGTCGACCTCACGCGCGGGCGGGCGGCGATCACCCCGCACCGCTTCGACCCGGCGCTGCCGGAGAACGCGGCGAAGCTCGACGCCGTCGAGCGGCTGGCCCTGCTGGCCGAGGAGGTCGGCTGCTCGCTGCCGCAGCTCGCGGTCGCCTTCGCCGCCGCGCACCCGGCCGTGACCTCGGTGATCCTCGGTCCGCGGACGGGCGAGCAGCTGGACGGGCTGCTGGAGGGCGCCTCGCTCGTGCTCGACGACGAGGTGCTGGACCGGATCGACGCGATCGTGCCGCCGGGGACGGACCTGTACCGGGCGGACGGGGTGTGGCGTCCGCCGGCCCTCGCCGAAGCCGCCCTGCGGCGGCGGCCGCTGGGCGAGCGGGCGGCGGCCGGCGGCTGAGGGGTGGCGAGGAGGCGGGCAGTCTCGTAGGGCGGGCAGTCTCGTAGGACGGGTGGCAGGCTCGTCGGGCGGGTGGGCTCGTCGAGCGGGCGGCGGCTCGTCGCGCGGGTGGGTGATTCCGGGGGGATTTCGGATTTCCCTCCGCGCGGTGTCGAGATCCGGGCTCCGGCTCCGACTCTCCTTCGAAAGGGCCCCGGAGCGGGGCTTCGGAAAGAGCGGAAGAGCGAGAAGAGCGGAGGACGCCATGAAGTACCTGGTGATGGTGCAGGGGTCGCACGCCGACTACGAGGCGATGACCGGGCGCGGCTCGGAGCACAGCCCGGCCTGGGACAAGGAGTCGCTGGCCGCGATGTTCGACCACATGACGACGCTCAACAAGGAGCTCATGGCGAGCGGCGAGCTGATCGACGCGCAGGGCCTGACCGACCCGGCGGAGACCTGGATGGTCTCGGTGGACGCCGACGGGAACCCGGTAGTCACGGACGGGCCGTACGCGGAGACCAAGGAGGTCCTGGCCGGTTACTGGGTGCTGGAGTGCGACAGCCTGGAGCGGGTGACGGAGATCGCCGCGCGGGCCGCCCGCTGCCCGCAGCCGGCGGGCGCTCCGGAGTACCCGGTGGTGATCCGGCGGATCGGCGAGGCGCCGACGCAGGACTGAGCGGGCGGGCTCCCGCGTCCCGCGGGAACACTCCCGGCGGGTGTCATCCTTGGTGGTCGTAGGCCCCCCGCATCCGGGGCGGTGAAGGACCCCCCGGGGTATCTGCTGAGGAGTGGTTGTGGAACTCGATCTCGCGGGCGCGGAGCTCAAGGCCGTGCTGAACCGGCTGCGCCGGGCGCAGGGCCAGATCTCCGGCGTGATCCGGATGATCGAGGAGGGGCGCGACTGCGAGGAGGTCGTCACCCAGCTCGCCGCCGCCTCGCGGGCGCTGGACCGGGCCGGGTTCGCGATCATCGCGACGGGGCTCCAGCAGTGCCTGACGGAGATGGAGGACGGGAAGCGGGACGGCGAGGACCCGGAGAAGATGCGGGCCCGGCTGGAGAAGCTGTTCTTGTCGCTGGCCTGAGCCCCCTCCGTACGCGTAACGAGAGAGCACCCCCGGTGGAAGGGTTTCCGCCGGGGGTGTTCCGCTGCGTGCGCGGGTCGTCGGGGTCGCCGGGGGCGTCCCGGGACGTCGGGGTCGTCCCGGGTCGTCGGCGTCAGTCGACCGGGAGGCCCTTCAGGCGCTTGGCGATCGTCGTCAGGCGGGCGCCCTGGTAGCGGGCGGCGGCCAGGACGTTCTCGGCGGGGGCGCCGTTGGCGGCGGGGTGGGCGGTGCCGTAGGGGTTGCCGCCGGCCGCGTAGACGGCCGGGTCGGTGAAGCCGGGGGAGACGATGACCGAGCCCCAGTGGTGGAAGGTGTTGTAGAGGGCGAGCAGCGTGGACTCGTTGCCGCCGTGCAGGTTGTGGGCGCTGGTGAAGGCGGTGGCGGGCTTGTCCGCCATGACGCCGCGCTGCCACAGGCCGCCGGTGGTGTCGACGAACTGCTTGAGCTGGGCCGCGACGTTGCCGAAGCGGGTCGGCGAGCCGAGGGCGTAGGCGTCCGCCCACTCCAGGTCGTCCAGGGCGGCGACCTCGACGCCGGCGGTGGCGTCGACGTGGGCGCGCCAGGCCGGGTTGGCGTCGATCGCGGCGTCCGGGGCGAGCTCGGGGACACGGCGGAGGCGGACCTCGGCGCCGGCCTTCTCGGCGCCTTCGGCGACGGCCTGGGCGAGCTGGTGCACGGCACCGGTGGACGAGTAGTAGACGACGGCGACCTTCACGGACATGGCGGGCTCCTCGTTGCGCGGACGGACGACGCTCAAGTGGATGGTTATCCGTTTAACTGCTCCGAGACTAAACGGATAACGATCCGGATCGCAAGCGGTACGGGTATGCTCGAAGCACAGGACACCGACGAGCGGGGGCGCGACGAAGGGCAGGGCAGGGCGATGAGCAGCACGAGGACACCGGGAAGCGGCGACGGGTCCGCACCGCTGCTCCCCCTGCTCCCGACCGCCCCCGGCACCGGCCCCGCGCCCGCCCCCGAGCGCGCCGACGCCGCCCGCAACCGGCGCCGGATCCTCGACGCCGCCGGCCGGATCGTCGCCGAGAAGGGCCCCGACGCGGTCACCATGAACCAGGTCGCCCACGCCAGCGGCATCGGCGTCGGCACCGTCTACCGGCGCTTCGGGGACGTCTCGCAGCTGCTCTGGGCGCTGCTGGACGAGCGCGAGCGGCGGTTCCAGGAGGCGTACATGAGCGGGCCGCCGCCGCTCGGGCCCGGCGCGCCCGCCGAGGAACGGCTCGACGCCTTCCTCGACGCGCTGGTGGACCGGGTCGCCGAGCAGCGCGCCCTCCTGCTCGCCGCGCACTCCGCCGCGCCGCGCGCCCGCTACCACAGCGGCGCCTACCAGCTCATGCACACGCACACGGCGATGCTGGTGTCCCGGCTGCGGCCCGGCGCCGACGCCGCGCTCCTCGCCCATCTCGTCCTCGCGCCGTTCTCGCCGGACCTGATGCACCACCTGGCGGTGGAGCAGGAGCTGTCGGCGGACCGGATCAAGGCGGGCGTACGGGAACTGCTGGCGCTGCGCGCCTGAGGCACCCGCCCCCACCGGGCGCTCCGCGCCGACGCACCCGCCCCCGCCGGCGGGCCCGGCCGCCGTCCGCCCCTCGGAACGCCCTGGACCGCGCGCCCGGCCGCACCGCACGATGCGGCCCATGACCGTACCCAAGACCTTCCTCGTCCTGCACGGCTTCCAGAACCACCGGCCCGCCGGCCACTGGCAGCACTGGCTCGCCGGCGAGCTGCGCGCCCGCGGCCACGAGGTCCGCTACCCGCAGCTGCCGGAGCCGGACGCGCCCGTCCTCGACGACTGGCTGGCGGCCCTGGAGGAGCACGGGAAGCGCCCGGCCGAGGGCGAGTTCGTCGTCGTCGCGCACAGCCTCGCCGTGCTGCTGTGGCTGCGGGCGGGCGCGCGCCGCCCCGACGCCGACCGGGTGCTGCTCGTCGCCCCGCCGTCCCCCGGCGTCACCGCCGGCATCCCGGAGATCGCCGCCTTCGCGGACGGGCTCGACCTCACCGAGCGGGGCGTCCGGGCCCGGCTCGTGTACGGCGACGGGGACGCGTACTGCCCCGAGGGCGCCGGCCCCGTCTACGGCACCCCGCTCGGCCTCGACACGGACCTCGTGCCGGGCGGCGCCCACCTCAACCCGGACAGCGGGCTCGGGCCGTGGCCGGCCGTGCTGCGCTGGTGCGAGAACCCGGAGACGCGGATCACCGGCACCGCGTAACGTCGGCCGGATGCGATCCGAGAACCCGGCCCCCGTCCCGTACTCCTCCGGTCTGCTCGACGTCGGCGACGGCAACCTCGTCCACTACGAGGAGCACGGGAACCCGGCGGGCAAGCCCGCGCTGGTCGTGCACGGCGGGCCGGGCTCCGGGTCCTCCCCCACCGCGCCCCGCCTCTTCGACCAGGAGAGGTACCGGGTCGTGCAGTTCGACCAGCGCGGCTGCGGCCGCTCCCTCCCGCACGCGAGCGACCCCGCGACCGACCTGTCCGTGAACACCACCGCCCATCTCGTCGCCGACATGGAACGGCTCCGCGTCCACCTGGGGATCGACCGCTGGCTGCTGTACGGCGGCTCCTGGGGCTCGACGCTGATCCTGGCGTACGCGCAGGCGCACCCGGAGCGGGTGAGCGGGATCGTCCTGGCCGCCGTCACCACCACCCGCCGCTCCGAGACGGCCTGGCTGTACGAGGGCGTCGGCCGCTTCTTCCCCGAGGCCCACGAACGCTTCCGGGCCGGGGCCGGGCTCGCGGAGGGGCAGGCGGGGGTGGACGCGGCGGCCCTGGTGGGGGCGTACGCGGCGCTGATGAACCATCCGGACGCGGCCGTCCGGGAGCGGGCGGCGGCCGACTGGTGCGCCTGGGAGGACGCCGTCCTGTCCGGGGAGGGCATGGGGACGCCGTACACCGACCGGGTCGACGACGCCCGGCTCGGCTTCGTCCGGATCTGCACCCACTACTTCGCCCACGGCGCCTTCCTGGAGGAGGGCGCGCTGATCCGGGACGCGCACCGGCTCGCCGGCGTCCCGGGCGTGCTGGTGCACGGCCGGCTCGACATGGGCGGGCCGCTCACCACCGCCTGGGAGCTCGCCCGGGCCTGGCCGGACGCCGAGCTGCACGTGGTGGAGAAGGCCGGGCACCTCGGCGGCGCCGGGACCCGGCGGCTGGTCACCGCCGCGCTGGAGCGCTTCGCGGACGCGTGAGCCGTACCGCCCCGGCCGCCGGGGCCCCCGGAACGGCCCGTCCCGCCGGGCGGCGGCGGTCGCCCGGCGGGATCATCGGAGGCATGAGCCCCGAGATCCACCTCGCCCAGCAGCCCGACGCCGACGCGCTCCTCGGCCGGTCCCCGCTCGCCGCGCTCGTCGGCATGCTGCTCGACCAGCAGGTCCCGATGGAATGGGCCTTCGCCGGCCCGCACACGATCGCCGTCCGGCTCGGCCGCGACGACCTGGACGCGCACGAGATCGCCGCCCTGGACCCCGACGCCTTCGCCGCGCTGCTGTCCGAGAAGCCGGCCGTGCACCGCTACCCGGGCTCGATGGCCCAGCGGATCCAGCAGCTGTGCGCGTACCTCGTCGAGGAGTACGACGGCGACGCCGAGGCCGTCTGGCGGACCGCCGCCACCGGCAAGGAGCTGCTCGCCCGGCTCCAGGACCTGCCCGGCTTCGGCAAGCAGAAGGCGCAGATCTTCCTCGCCCTGCTCGGCAAGCAGTACGGCGTCCGCCCCGAGGGCTGGCGGGAGGCCGCGGGGCCGTACGGCGAGGAGGGCGCCCACCGGTCCGCCGCCGACATCACCGGACCGGAGTCGCTCGCCAAGGTCCGGGCCCACAAGCAGGAGATGAAGGCCGCCGCCAAGGCCGAGAAGGCGGCCAAAGGCGCCTCATCGTCTACCAAACCCGCTAAATCGACCAAGGGCGGTAAAACGGCCGGGAATTGAGAATTCCCGATGTCAATCCTGTTCAAGCTGACATGAATTGCGCCGGACGTGTTCCCAGGAAGCCCCCCGGGTGGCTAACTTCCCCTCAACCTCGTCCCCCTCGGGAAGGACTTCTGTGAACGCATCGCAGCGTCGCGCCGCGGCCATCCTCGCCGCGGCCGCCCTCGCCGCCCCCCTGGTCCTCGCCTCGCCGGCCACCGCCGTCAAGGACCCCGCCGCCGCGCCCGCCCGGGACGCGGCGAAGCTGGCGAAGAAGCTGGTCCGGGAGACCACCGGCCAGGACGCCTTCAAGCATCTGCAGAAGTTCCAGGCGATAGCCGACTCGGCCGGCGGCCACCGCGCGGCCGGCACCCTCGGCCACGACGCCTCGGCCGCGTACGTGTACACGCAGCTGAAGAAGGCCGGCTACGACGTCTCGTACGAGAAGTTCGACTTCGTCTACACCGAGACGCTCGCCGAGAAGGCGTCCGTGCTCGGTGCCGCGCCCCGCGCGCTGGACATCCAGGCGATGACGTACACCAGGTCCACCCCGGTCGGCGGCATCACCGCCGAGCTGGCCGCCGTCCCGGTCGACGCCGACGGCACCACCGGCTGCCAGCCCGGCGACTTCGCCTCGGGCACCTTCACCGGCAAGATCGCCCTGATCAAGCGCGGCGGCTGCAGCTTCGCCGACAAGCAGCGGAACGCGGGCGCGGCCGGCGCGGTCGGCGCCATCGTCTACAACAACACCGCCGGCGTCCTCTCCGGCACCCTCGGCGACGTGGCCTCCGGTGTCGTCCCGACCGGTGGCATCACCCTCGCCGAGGGCGAGCAGCTCGTCGCCGACCTCGCCAAGGGCCCGGTGAACCTCTCCTTCGAGATCCGCGAGTTCCAGGAGAAGCGCTCCACCAACAACGTCATCGCCGAGACCAGGGGCGGCAACGCCGCCAACACGGTGATGCTCGGCGCCCACCTCGACTCCGTCACCGCCGGCCCCGGCATCAACGACAACGGCTCCGGCTCCGCCGGCCTCCTCCAGGCCGCCCTGGAGCTCGCCGAGTCGAAGGCGAAGGTCCGCAACAAGGTCCGCTTCGCCTGGTGGTCCGCGGAGGAGAACGGCCTCCTCGGCTCCGAGCACTACGTCGCCAACCTGACGGAGCTCGACAAGAAGGAGATCAAGCTCTACCTCAACTTCGACATGATCGCCTCGCCGAACTACGGCCTGTTCGTGTACGACGGCGACAACTCCGACAACGTCGGCGAGGGCGCGGGCCCGCAGGGCTCCGCGCAGCTGGAGCGCGACATCACCGACTTCATGGACAAGCAGGGGCTGCCGCACGAGGGCACCGACTTCACCGGCCGCTCCGACTACGGCCCGTTCATCGAGGTCGGCATCCCCTCCGGCGGCACCTTCACCGGCGCCGAGGGCATCAAGACCCCCGCGCAGGCCGCCAAGTTCGGCGGTGAGGCGGGCGTCGCGTACGACGTGAACTACCACGCGGCCGGCGACGACATCGACAACGTCAACATGACGGCCTTCGACGCCAACATCGACGTCATCGCCAACGCCGTCGGCACCTACGCCCACGACATCTCCTCGCTGCGCAGGCCGGTCGTCCCGGTCTCGACCGAGGGCGACGCGGGCAGCGGCGGCGGCCTCCACGACGACCACCACGAGGTCACCGAGTAGGACCCCGGTCACCTGCGGCGGCGGGCCGTCCCGAAGACCGAGCGGCTGATCTCCCGGCCCAGCTGGGTGCCGATCGACCGGGCCAGGGACTTGAACATCCCGCTGCCGACGACCTGTTCGACGAGCGAGGGCTCCTCCTGAGGGGCCCTCGCCCGCTCCGGCTGCGCGGCGGCCTTCGCCTCCGCGGCGCGGGCCGTCTCCGCCGCGCGGGCCTCCTCGTCCGCGGCCAGGCGCTCGTACGCCGACTCCCGGTCGACCGGCTGCGCATACCGCCCGTACAGCGGCGAGCCCTGCACCGCGGCCTCCAGCTCCGCAGCGGGGACCGGCCCCATCAGCGACTCCGGCGCCCGCAGCCGGGTCGCCGCCACCGGGGTCGGCGCGCCCCGCTCGCTCAGGACGGTGACCACCGCCTCGCCCGTGCCCAGCGAGGTCAGCACCTCCTCCAGGTCGTACGCCGACTCCGGGAAGGTCCGCACCGTCGCCTTCAGGGCCTTGGCGTCGTCCGGGGTGTAGGCGCGCAGGGCGTGCTGCACCCGGTTGCCGAGCTGGGCCAGGACGTCCGCGGGCACGTCCTTCGGGGTCTGCGTCACGAAGAAGACGCCGACGCCCTTCGAGCGGATCAGCCGGACCGTCTGCGTGACCGACTCCAGGAACGCCTTCGACGCGCCCGTGAAGAGGAGATGGGCCTCGTCGAAGAAGAAGACCAGCTTCGGCTTCTCCGGGTCGCCGACCTCCGGCAGGTCGTGGAAGAGGTCCGCGAGCAGCCACATCAGGAACGTCGAGAAGAGCCGCGGCTGCCGCTGCACCGACGGCAGCTCCAGCACCGACACGATCCCCCGCCCGTCGTCCGCGGTGCGCAGGAACTCCGAGGTGTCGAACTCCGGCTCCCCGAAGAAGCCGCCCGCGCCCTGCTGCTCGAAGGCGGTCAGGGCGCGCAGGATCACTCCGGCGGTCGCCGTCGACAGACCGCCGATCCCCTTCAGCTCGGGCTTCCCGACGTCCGAGACGAGGAACGCGACGACCGCCCGCAGGTCCTTCAGGTCCACCAGCTCCAGGCCCTTGGCGTCGGCGTAGTGGAAGATCAGGCCGAGGGACTGCTCCTGCGTCGGGTTGAGCTGGAGCACCTTGGCGAGCAGCACCGGGCCGAAGCTGGTGACCGTGGCGCGGACGGGGATGCCGGGGCCGGTGCCCCCGAGGCCGTAGAACGCGCAGGGGAAACCGGTCGGGGTCCAGTCCTGGCCGGTCTGCGCGGCCCGCTCCCGCACCTTCGCGCCGTCCTCGCCGGGCGCGGCGATGCCGGAGACGTCGCCCTTGACGTCCGCCAGGAAGACGGGCACGCCCTGGGCGGAGAGCTGCTCGGCGATCAGCTGGAGCGTCTTGGTCTTGCCGGTGCCGGTGGCTCCCGCGACGAGCCCGTGCCGGTTGAGGACGGCCAGCGGGACGCGTACGGCCGCGTCCCGGTGGCAGACGCCCTCCCACAGCGCCGCCCCCAGCTCCAGCGCCGGCCCCTCGAAGGCGTACCCGGCGGCGATCTCCGCGACCGGCGCGGGGAGCGCGGGCGGTCCGGCGGTGGCAGCCGGTCCGGCGGTGGGCGGCGCGGGGGCGGGCGGTTCGGGGGCGGGTGGCGCGGGGACGGCGTCCGGGTCGGTCATGGGTCCACCCCAATGTCGGCTATGTCCTGGTCTGCACCAGCATCCCACCGGTCCCGCGTGGCTGCGCCGGGAGCCGGTCGCCCGGTAGGCTTTCCGTGTGATCTTCAAGCGCATCGGAAACGGCCGGCCGTATCCCGACCACGGCCGGGAAAGCACCCGGCAGTGGGCGGACGTCGCCCCGCGCCCGGTCCGCCTCGACCAGCTCGTCACCACCAAGGGCCAGCTGGACCTGGAGACCCTGCTCGCCGAGGACTCCACCTTCTACGGCGACCTCTTCGCGCACGTCGTGAAGTGGCAGGGCGACCTGTACCTCGAGGACGGACTCCACCGCGCCGTCCGCGCGGCCCTCCAGCAGCGCCAGGTGCTCCACGCGCGCGTGCTCGAACTGGACTGACCGCGCCGCGGCTGATCCTTTCGGGCGCAGTTCACGCCCATCCGGCCGCGATCACATGATCATCAAGTAGGCATCGCGCACAGGCGGCATTACGCTGCGCCCATGAGCATGCTCACTCCCCCCGGCATGGGCGGAAAGTACCGCATCACGGGGGACGTCTACCCGCGCATGCGCCGACCCCACCGCCGGCGCCGGATCGTCCTGGCCTCCGCCGCCGCCGTGGTCGTGCTGGGCGCGGCCGGCTGGGGCACGCTCCAGCTCGTCGACGTGTTCTCCGGCGACGACGGGACGAAGAAGACCGCCGCCGGCAAGCAGGCGGACTGCAAGCCCGCGCCGACCCCCAGCGCGACCGCCGCCAAGCCGCCGAAGCCCGCCCAGGTCACGGTGAACGTGTACAACGCGACCCCGCGCAGCGGTCTCGCCAAGTCCACCGCCGACGAGCTGAAGAAGCGCGGCTTCGTCATCGGCAAGATCGGCAACGCCCCCGCCGCCTACGACAAGAAGGTCAAGGGCGCCGGACTGCTGCTCGGCGCGCCGACGGCCGCCAAGGGCGCCTTCGCCGTCCTCGGCACCCAGCTCGCGGGCACCACGACGAAGGTCGACGCCCGCACCACGGCGGACGTCGACCTGATCATCGGTACGGCCTTCAAGACCCTGTCGCCGAAGGCGACGGCGGACGCGGCGCTCGCGGCCCTGAACAAGCCCGAGCCCGCGCCGGCCCGCTGCTGAACGGACCCCGGGGGACGCGCTACTCGGCGGTCCCGTACATGCGGTCGCCGGCGTCGCCCAGGCCCGGCACGATGTAGCCGTGCTCGTTGAGCCGCTCGTCGACGGAGGCCGTCACGACCGTCACCGGCGTGCCCGCCAGCTCGCGCTCCATGACCGCGACGCCCTCCGGCGCCGCCAGCAGCACCACGGCCGTCACGTCGTCGGCGCCGCGCCGGATCAGCTCCTGGATCGCCGCGACCAGCGTGCCGCCGGTCGCCAGCATCGGATCCAGCACGTACACCTGGCGGCCCGAGAGGTCCTCCGGCATCCGGGTGGCGTACGTCGACGCCTCCAGCGTCTCCTCGTTGCGGATCATGCCGAGGAAGCCGACCTCGGCCGTCGGGAGCAGCCGCACCATGCCGTCCAGCATGCCGAGACCGGCGCGCAGGATCGGCACCACGAGCGGACGGGGGTACGACAGCTTCACGCCGGTCGTCGGCGTGACAGGGGTCTCGATGTCGACCTGCTCGGTCCGCACGTCCCGGGTCGCCTCGTAGGCGAGCAGGGTGACCAGCTCGTCGGCGAGCCGGCGGAAGGTCGGGGAGTCCGTGCGCTTGTCGCGCAGGGTGGTGAGCTTGTGGGCGACCAGCGGGTGATCGACGACGTGGAGACGCATGACTCAACAGTAGCCCGCCGCGCACTGGCACCGACCCACGCCGCTGCGGCAAGGTGGACGGACAGGGACCCAGCGATGGGGTGGTGTGGCCGATGCCCGACCCGCAGAACACATCCGGCCAGGTCCGGGGCGGCACGGAGCCCCCGGAGCCGGAGACAGAGCCCGACGCGCCGGAGACCGACGCGGAGCGCCGCAGGCGCCGCGCCCAGTTCCTCCGCGAGCTCGGTGAGGCCAAGGCGCTGCGCGACCGGGTGCAGCCGCGGCGCGCCCGGGCGGCCCGGATGAGACAGGCCATGCGCATGCGCACCTTCCGCTGGTGAGCCCCGGCCGTACGAGGGGAACGCGCCCCCTCCGCGCGCCGGGGTCGTACGCCCGCCCGAACGCGGTGTGGTTCAGACTGATGCACGACGCAAGAGCCGAAGACCTCTCCTCAAGCCGTCGTTTCTGTCACGATGCCGATTGGGCGGGGCTCAGCTGCGCGCCGCCGGATCATCACACCTCTGATCAGTGGGAGAGTCAGGTGTACTTCGCCGCACTGCTCGCGCGCACCGAAGACGGGTGGGAAGCGAGCGATACGGAGCTCGACGACGTGGAGACGCTGGCGGACCTGGCCGATCTGGCCCGCGAGGCGGCGGCCGACGAGGGGGAGACCGTCCTGGTCTTCATCGAGCAGGAGGACGCGTGGTTCGGCATCGTCCGTGTCGACGGGGAGGACGACCCGCGGGTCTACGTCTCCGACGCGGCGGCCGCGGCCCGCTCCTCGTACGGGGAGATCCTCACCTCGGAGCTGCTCGGCGACGACGACCCGGACAGCGAGCTCGACGAACTGGTGAACCTGGACGGGACCGAGGACGGTGAGCCGGAGCCCGCGGCCGACGAGGACGAGGACGCCGCCGCGGGCAGCGCCGGCATCGCGCCGGCCGGTCCGCTCGGCGACGGCCGGATCCTCGCCGACCTCGGCATGTCCGAGCGGACCCTGCTCGCCGTGACCGACGACGCCCTCGGGGAGGTCGCCGACGCCATCGGCGCCTCCGACATCCTGGAGGCCGTCCGCTAGTGCAGTCCGCGGTCGCCGGCCCCGTGCCGGACCTCTGGCGGGACGCCATGCGCCTCGCCCTCGCCGAAGCGGCGGCGGCCGTGCCGGCCGGTGACGTACCGGTCGGCGCGGTCGTGCTCTCCCCCGCCGGCGACGTCCTCTCCCGCGGCCACAACGAGCGGGAGGCGACCGGCGATCCGACGGCCCACGCGGAGGTCCTGGCGCTCCGCCGGGCGGCCGCCGCCACCGGCGAGTGGCGGCTGACCGGCTGCACCCTCGTCGTCACCCTGGAGCCGTGCGTGATGTGCGCGGGCGCGCTGGTGCAGTCGCGGGTCGAACGAGTCGTGTACGGCGCCGACGACGAGAAGGCGGGCGCCGCCGGCTCCCTCTGGGACCTGGTCCGCGACCGCCGCCTGAACCACCGCCCGGAGGTCGTGCGCGGCGTCCTCGGCGAGGAGTGCGCGGAGCAGCTCACCGCCTTCTTCCGCACCCGCTGACCTGCGGAGGGATACGGATTTCATCGCTGGCCGACTTTGGGCTAAGCTCTCTCTCGGTAGCGTGTCCGAGCGGCCGAAGGAGCTCGCCTCGAAAGCGAGTGTGGGGAAACTCACCGAGGGTTCAAATCCCTCCGCTACCGCTGAAGACGCCCCTCCCGCCAGGCAACTGGCCGGAGGGGCGTCGTGCGTTGTGGGCATCCTCGCGCGCTGAGGGCTCTGCGGGTCAGTAGTAGTGCCGCATGATCTCGGTGGCCCACGCGGGCTGGCTGACGGCGCCCCGGGGCCCGAACTCGGTCATGTACGGCTTGATGTCGAGCACGGGGGTGCCGTCGACCGCGTCCAGACCCTCCACGTGGAGGTCCCGTCCGTCGACGCGCAGCAGCCGGCAGCGGGAGACGCCCAGCCGGTTGGGGCGGTTCTTGCCGCGCTGGGCGAAGATGCCGACGAGGGGCCAGTCGGTGTTGCCGCGCGGGTGCCGGGCGCCGGTCTCCACCTTCTCCGCGGGCACCCGGTCGAAGTGGTAGACGACCTCGACATGCGAGAAGGCGTCCAGGCCGGCGAGGGCCTCGGGCCCGAAGCGCGAGTCCAGCCGGATCACCGCCGGTACCTCGCCCCACTCGTCGTCCCGCACCTCCGTACGGCCGCCGACCACCCGGCCCACGGGCGCCGAGACGACCTCTCCGGGAGCGCCGTTCTCCGCCGCGCTGTCCGCTGTGCTGTCCGCCGTGCTCTCCGTCATGTGCCGCGCCTTTCGCGAACCGAACCGAACCGAGGGAACGCTGCCACTCAGCACCGTACAGAGCACACGGTTCTGACGGGCGGTCACGCGTGAAGGCGGGGAGGGGGAGGGGAGGACGAGGGAGGGCGGGGAGTGAGGACGGGGGGAGCGGCATCGGGGGGACAAGCCGCTCCCCCCGACGAGAACCGGTCCGCCTAGTCCTGCGCCGCAGTCAGGGGGGAAGCTCGCGGCGCGGACCCCGCAGTGCGGGCCGGTTCCATCGCCCCGCGGATTCCTGCCAGATCCGCCGGGCTCGCTCTCCATCCTGCTCCGCCCGCACCCGTACGGGGGGCGGCGAAAGACCCCGATGGCAGGGCCCTTGGTCCATAAAGGCTCGGTTAGAGTGGGCCACCGCCGAGGCCGAATGCCGGCGCCGGGAGGGGGAGGACGGATGTCCCAGGCGAGGAAAGTCGCGGTCTACGCGTTCGGGGTCTTCGTGCTGTACGCGATCATCACATCCCCGGACCGTTCGGCCGACCTGGTCCAGATAGGCTTCGAGGGCCTTTCCAGCGCCGCCAAGGGCGTCGGAGAGTTCATGACAGAACTCATCAACTAGGAGCCCCGGTGATCCGCCATCTGGTCCTCTTCAAGCTCAACGAGGGCGTCGAGCGGGACGACCCGCGCGTCGTCGCCGGTGTCGAGGCCTTCCGGGCGCTCGGCGGGCAGATCGACGAGCTGCGCTTCTGGGAGTGCGACTGGAACGTGTCGGAGCGGCCGATCGCGTACGACTTCGCGATCAACTCGGCCGTCGAGGACATGGACGCCCTCCAGCGGTACCTGGACCACCCGGCGCACCAGGCCGGCGTCGCGCTGTGGCGCGAGTTCTCCACCTGGGTGATCGCGGACTACCCCTTCTAGGACCCTTCCAGGATCCTCCAGGATTCTCCAGAACCTTTCCAGGGGTACGCGCCGCCGTACGTCTCCACCAGACCCCCCGCCGTCCGGGCGGGGGGTCTCGCGCGTTGAGGCCTCGCGCACCCCTGGCCTCCGGTTTGTCGTCCACCATGCCTTCAACACGTCGTTATGCGGTGCTTGCACACAGTGGACATGTCTTGTGATGCTATGACCGCTTTTGACGGATGAATTGACCGTTTGACCGTTTGACCGCAGTTGCCCAGTCGAGCAGCTACACCAGCCAAAGGGGTGGCGTGAACGTGCCGGCCAGTACAGCACCTCAGGTCCCGCCCCAGCACGAGGCGGGCGGCACCCCGGAGACCCCGCGGCCCCGGCCGCAGAGCACCCGCGGCGCCGACACCCGGGCGCTCACCCAGGTGCTCTTCGGGCAGCTGAAGAACCTGGAGCCGGGCACGCCCGAGCACGACCGGGTGCGCGGCGCCCTCATCGAGGCCAACCTGCCGCTCGTGCGGTACGCGGCGGCCCGGTTCCGCTCCCGCAACGAGCCGATGGAGGACGTCGTCCAGGTCGGCACCATCGGGCTGATCAACGCGATCGACCGCTTCGACCCGGACCGGGGCGTGCAGTTCCCCACCTTCGCGATGCCCACGGTGGTCGGCGAGATCAAGCGCTACTTCCGCGACAACGTCCGCACCGTCCACGTGCCCCGCCGGCTCCACGAGCTGTGGGTGCAGGTCAACGGCGCCACCGAGGACCTGACGACGGCGCACGGCCGCTCCCCCACCACCGCCGAGATCGCCGAGCGGCTGCGGATCGGCGAGGACGAGGTGCTCGCCTGCATCGAGGCCGGACGGTCGTACCACGCCACGTCCCTGGAGGCCGCGCAGGAGGGCGACGGGCTGCCCGGACTGCTCGACCGGCTCGGGTACGAGGACCCCGCGCTGGCCGGCGTCGAGCACCGCGACCTGGTCCGGCACCTGCTCGTCCAGCTGCCCGAGCGGGAGCAGCGGATCCTGATGCTGCGCTACTACAGCAACTTGACGCAGTCTCAGATCAGCCAGGAGCTCGGCGTCTCGCAGATGCACGTGTCAAGGCTCCTCGCCCGGAGCTTCGCCCGCCTGAGATCCGCAAACAGAATCGAGGCATGACCGGAACGGGTGGACCGGTCCGAAACGGTTCTGCGCCGCCCCAACCGCCCCACACCCCTCATTTCCTGCAGATATGCCCCCTCTCCTTGTCGACAAGTCACTACAGCGTGTTGCCGACATGTGACATTCTGCTGGGGACGCGTTTGCCGCAGCCCCACGGCCGGTATTCAGGTGGAAGCTGCGTTCCTCCGATGGTCGCGGCCCACCGCGACCGTCCGCGACCTCTAGGGGGTGGCATGTCCGCAGATCAGGGCAGCTCGAAGGTGCTCACGCTCACGCCCGTCCCGGTCCTCGTGCCCGAGCCCGTGCCCGTGCAGAAGACGGCGACGACCGCGGCCGAGAGCGGGGCGCTTCCCGTGCCCGAGCCCGCCGTCGCGCCGGCGGCCCTCGACACCCGCACCCTCTCCCGTTCCCTGTTCCTGCGGCTGCGCGCGCTCGACGCCGAGGGCGCGGCGGCGGACAGCCCGGAGCGGACCTACGTCCGCGACACCCTCATCGAGCTGAACCTCCCGCTCGTGCGGTACGCGGCGGCCCGCTTCCGCTCGCGCAACGAGCCGATGGAGGACATCGTCCAGGTCGGCACCATCGGGCTGATCAAGGCGATCGACCGCTTCGACTGCGAACGGGGCGTGGAGTTCCCGACGTTCGCGATGCCGACGGTCGTCGGCGAGATCAAGCGCTTCTTCCGGGACACCTCGTGGTCGGTGCGGGTGCCGCGCCGCCTCCAGGAGCTGCGGCTCGCGCTCACCAAGGCCGGCGACGAGCTCGCGCAGAAGCTCGACCGCTCGCCGACCGTCGCCGAACTCGCCGCCGTCCTCGGGGTGTCGGAGGAGGACGTCGTCGACGGCCTCGCGGTGGGCAACGCGTACACGGCTTCCTCGCTCGACTCGCCGTCCCCGGAGGACGACGGCGGCGAGGGCTCCCTCGCGGACCGCCTGGGCTACGAGGACGCGGCGCTGGAGGGCGTCGAGTACCGCGAGTCGCTGAAGCCGCTGCTCGCCAAACTCCCGCCCCGGGAGCGGCAGATCATCATGCTGCGGTTCTTCGCGAACATGACCCAGTCGCAGATCGGCGAGGAGGTCGGCATCTCGCAGATGCACGTCTCGCGGCTGCTGACCCGCACCCTCGCACAGCTCCGCGAGGGCCTGATCTCCGACTGACTTCCGCGAATCCGCCCCTCGGTGACGAACCGTCAGCCACACTGGGGCGCATGAGGCGCAGGAAGCCGGTACTCGTGGCGGTGGCGCTCTGCCTCGGCGGAGCGCTCACCGCGTGCGGAGGCGGAGGGGACGGCGAGGGGTTCGCGGCGGTCGGCGCCGGTCCCTCGCCGGGCGGCGCGGTCGGCCCTTCGGGCGCGGTCACCCTGGTCCCGCTGGACAGCCCCACGGCGCCCGGCCTCGCCTCCAGCACCTCGTCCCCGCCGCCCTCCGCACCGCCGTCCTCGCCGGGCGCCTCACCGTCGCCCCCGTCCGCCGGCCCGGAGTCACGCACGGGCGCGAGCACGGGCCCCGGCCCGTCCGGCACCCGTACGGGCGCCGGCGCGGACCCCGGCGGTACGGGTCGGGCCGGCGGCTCCGGAGGGGGTACGGCTCCGGGCGCGCCGCCCGGCGGCCCGTCCTCCGGCGCCCCGTCGTCCGGCGCGACGACGCCCCCGCCGCGTACCCCCGGCCCCCCGCCCGCGCCCACCACGCCCGCGCCGACCGCCACCGCCCCCTCGCCGCGGCCGACCACGCCCGCGCCCCCGCCCGGGCCGGCCGTGCTGACCGTCTCCGCGCCGGTGACCGCCGACGCCGACGCGCGCTGGTGCGAGCGGGTCACGGTGACCTTCCGGAACACCGGCGGCTCCCCCGCCGCCTCCGGCACCGCCACCTTCGAGACCCACATCGTCGGCGCACTCGGCATCGACTGGGGCACGGTCACCACCAGCCAGCCGCTGCCGGCCCCGATCGCCGCGGGGTCGGCCCGCACCCGGACGTACACGGTGTGCGTGGAGTCCTGGCGGGTGCCGATCGGCATGCGCGTCGACACCCGCGCGGTGACCGCTAGCTGGCGGTGAGCCCGTACCGCACGCCCGTCAGCTCCTCCGAGAGGTCCCAGAGGCGGCGGCCGGTCTCCGGGTCGGCGGCCGTGGCGGAGGGCGTGACCCGGGTCGGGTGGCCGCGCAGTTCGCCCAGGCCGTCCGGTCCGATGAAGTCGCCGCCGGCGGCCTCCGGGGCGGTCGCCGCGTACAGCTGGGGCAGGGCGCCGCGCTCCGGGCGCTGGGCGAGCAGCGGGTTGCCGATCCGGCTGTAGAAGAACCGGGAGAGGCCGGTGATGTCCCGGGTCTGGAGGCCGGTCGCGGTGTAGCCGGGGTGGGCGAGGAGGCTGCGGACCCGGCTGCCGGCGGCGGTGAGCCGGCGGTGCAGTTCGTGGCCGAAGACCGCGTTGGCCAGCTTCGAGCGGCTGTAGAACGCCATCGGGGCGTAGTCGCGCTCGCCGGTGAGGGCGGCGGGGTCGTCGAGCGGCAGGGTGCCCTGCCGGTGCATCAGCGAGCTGACGGTGACCACCCGCCCGTCGGCCGGCAGCCGGTCGAGCAGCAGGCCGGTGAGGGCGAAGTGGCCGAGGTGGTTGGCGGCGAACTGGAGCTCGTGGCCCTGAGCGCTGAGCGTGCGGGGCGGACCCATCACGCCCGCGTTGTTGACCAGGACGTCCACGCGCGGGTGGTCGGCGCGCAGGCCCTCCGCGAAGGCGCGCACCGAGTCGAGGTCGGCGAGGTCGATCCGGCGGACGGTGAGGAGGTCCGGGGCGATGCCGTCGGCGGTGAGGGCGGCGACGGTCCGGCGGCCCTTCTGCTCGTCCCGTACGGCGAGGACCACCCGGCCGCCCCGGCGGGCGAGGGCGCGGGTGGTCGCGAGGCCGAGGCCGCTGGTCGCCCCGGTGACGACGTGGAGGCGGCCGGTGAGGTCGGGGATGGCGTCGGCGGTCCAGTGCGGGGTTCGCGTACGACTCATACGGCACACCTTGCCGTCGATGTCACCGAGTGTCAAATATGGCGGCCGGTGTCGGGGGCGGCACCTGGTCGGCACCGGCGGGTTAGCATCGCCCGGTGAGCACCGCATCCGGCCCCCGCCCCTCGACCCTCGCCCAGCGCAAGAAGCAGCTGGTGGCGACGGAGCTGACCGAGACCGCGCTCCAGCTCTTCGCGCACAAGGGTTTCGAGGCCGTCACGGTCGACGAGATCGCGTCCGCCGCCGGCGTCTCCAAGCGGACCTTCTTCCGCTACTTCGCGTCCAAGGACGACGTGGTCGTCCAGTTCCTGGCCGGGATGGGCGCCGACATGCGGGCGGAGCTGGCCGCCCGGCCGGCCGCCGAGCCGCCCTCGGCCGCGCTGCTGCACGCCGTCTCCGTGCCGCTCGCCGCCTGCGGCGACCACGCCGAGCGCACCCTGCCGGTGGTCCGGCTGATCCTGCGGACGCCCGGCCTGCTCGCCCGCTTCCTGGAGCACCAGGCCGGCTGGCGCGAGGAGCTGGCCGCGGAGCTGGCGGACCGGCTCGGGCTCGACCCGGCCGGGCTGTACCCGCCGCTGGCCGCGGGCATGGCGCTCGGCGCCTTCGACACGGTGCTGTGCCGGTGGAGCGAGGGCGCCGGCGCGCCCGATCCGCTCGCCCTGATCGCCCGGGCCTTCGAGGTGCTGGCCCCGGCCCTGGACGCCCCCCAGGAGTAGCCGCCGCCTCCGGCAGGCATGACGGAGGGGCCGGTTCCGTACGTACGGAACCGGCCCCTCCGTGTCGGTGCGGGTGCGGTGGATCAGGAGAAGACGGCGAGCCAGACGACCCCGGCGACGATCGCGACCCCGGCGATCACGGCGGCGATCACGCCGACGCGCGGTCCGCCCTGGGTCGCCGCCACCTGCTGCGGACGGCGCTGCTCGGGGGTGCCCTCGTCGACGAAGGCGCGGAACATCTGGGTGCTGCCGGCGGGGTCGTAGCCCTCGGGGCCCTGGGCGCCCTGGCCGTACGGTGCTTGCGGGTTGTGTGCCATGGGCCAGGACCCTAGCGAAAGCGGGGTGACGGGCCCAAGCCCTGGCACTCCGCCTCCGCCGAGCCTCCCCCGCGCCTCCCCTTTGCCGATTCTTTAGCGCCGTTTGACCGATTTAGTTTGCCTGGAGCAACCATCCATCTCTATGGTTGCCCTAAGCAACAAGTTGGAAGGGGTCCCGGTGGAACCGAGCGGTCGCTACGAGGACCTCGCCCGCGCCATCAGCGCCTTCGGCGCCGTGAAGCGCGGTCTCGCCCGTGTCCTGCCCGCCGAGTGCCAGGGCGGCTCCGCCGCCGTCCTCGCCCTGCTCAAGCACCACGGGGACATGCGGATGAGCCGGCTCGCCGAACTCATGGCCGTGGACATGTCCGTGTGCAGCCGCCACGTGGCCCACACCGTCACCCACGGCTGGGTCGAGCGCCTGCCCGACCCCGGCGACGGCCGCTCCCGCATCCTCCGGCTGACCGACGACGGCGTCGGGATGCTCGCCGAACTCGACCGGCGGGTGACCGACTCCTTCGCCCGCCACCTCGCGGAGTGGTCCGACGACGACGTCGCGCTGCTCACCGCCCTGCTCGCCCGACTCCGCGACTCCTTCGGGGACTGCCGGGCCACCCACGCCTGACCGCCGCGCACGAGAGACCGCTCGACCACGCCCGAGCGCGCCCCACCCGCGCGAACCGCTTGAAACCAGAGGAACCTCATGGCTACGACCACACCCGACACCGGTGTGCGGGGCGCCCCGGCCGACACCGGAGCCGGCGCCGCTCCGATGACGCACCGTCAGATCATGGAGGCGCTGTCCGGGCTGCTGCTCGGCATGTTCGTCGCCATCCTGTCCTCGACGATCGTCTCCAACGCCCTCCCCCAGATCATCACCGACCTGGAGGGCACCCAGTCCGCCTACACCTGGGTCGTCACCGCCACCCTGCTCGCGATGACCGCCACCACCCCGCTCTGGGGCAAGCTGGCCGACCTCTTCTCCAAGAAGCTGCTCATCCAGATAGCCCTGGCCATCTACGTGGCGGGCTCGATCGTCGCCGGACTCTCCCAGTCCACCGGCATGCTCATCGCCTGCCGCGTCGTCCAGGGCATCGGCGTCGGCGGACTCACCGCCCTCTCCCAGATCATCCTGGCCGCCATGATCGCCCCGCGCGAGCGCGGCCGGTACAGCGGCTACCTGGGCGCCGTCTTCGCCGTCGCCACCGTCGGCGGCCCGCTGCTCGGCGGCGTCATCACCGACACCGACTGGCTCGGCTGGCGCTGGTGCTTCTACGTCGGCGTGCCGTTCGCCGTCATCGCCCTGATCGTCCTCCAGAAGACCCTCAAGCTCCCCGTCGTGAAGCGCGAGGTCAAGGTCGACTGGGCCGGCGCCTTCTTCATCAGCGCCGCCGTCTCGCTGCTCCTCATCTGGGTCACCTTCGCCGGCGACAAGTACGACTGGGTGTCCTGGCAGACCGGCGTCATGGTGGCCGGATCGGTGCTGCTCGGCGCGCTCTTCGTGCTCGTCGAGTCCAAGGCGGCCGAGCCGATCATCCCGCTGCGCCTGTTCCGCAACCGGACCATCACCCTGGCCTCGCTCGCCTCGCTCTTCGTGGGCGTCGCGATGTTCGCCGGCACGGTCTTCTTCAGCCAGTACTTCCAGCTCGCCCGCAACGAGTCGCCGACCATGTCCGGCGTCCTCACCATCCCGATGATCGCCGGCCTGTTCGTCTCCTCGACGGCCTCCGGCATGATCATCACCAAGACCGGCCGCTGGAAGGCGTGGCTGGTCTCCGGCGGCGCGCTCGCCGCCGCGGGCCTCGGCCTCCTCGGCACCCTCCGGTACGACACCGCGTACTGGCACATCGCCCTCTTCATGGCGGTCCTCGGCCTCGGCCTCGGCATGATGATGCAGAACCTGGTGCTCTGCACGCAGAACCAGGTCGCCCCCGCCGACCTCGGCGCGGCCTCCTCCGTCGTCACCTTCTTCCGCTCCCTCGGCGGTGCGATCGGCGTCTCGGCGCTCGGCGCGGTCATGGCCCACCGGGTCACCGACTACGTCAAGGAGGGCATGGCGGAGCTCGGCCCGAAGGCCGCGGCGGCGATGGGCCAGGGCGGCAGCGGCAGCGCCATCCCCGACATGGACAAGCTGCCCGCCCCGATCCGCACGGTGATGGAGAGCGCGTACGGGCACGGCGTCGGCGACGTCTTCCTCTACGCGGCGCCGTTCGCGCTGCTCGCCTTCCTGGTGACGCTCTTCATCAAGGAGGTCGCGCTGAAGAGCAGCACGGTCGCGGCGGACGGCCAGTGAGACCCCCGGCCGCGCTTCGAGCGGAGGCGCGGCCGGGTCACCGAAGGAGCGGCGGGCAGGGGACGGCCCGCCGCTCCGTCACGTCCCGCCTGTCTTCCCGGACTCCCCCGTCTCGTCCGTCTCCCCGGACTCGCGCCTGACCATCGCCTCGATGCCCGCGACCAGGATGTCCAGCGCGAAGGCGAAGTCCCGGTCCCAGATGTCCGTGACCGAGCCGTGCGAGGCCCGCTCGTCGAGCAGGTCCGCCATCGGCCGCAGCGACTCCATGAAGGACGGGTCGTCCCGGAACGCCTTCATCGACGCCCCGTAGAAGCTGTCCGAGTCCATCCCGGCCTCGTCGGCGCGCCGCGCGAACTGCGCCTCGATCGTCCCGTAGCCGTACACGAACTGGAAGACGGCCGACATCGCGCTCGGCTGCCGGCTCAGCGGCAGCCCGGTCGCGGCGATCGTCTCCTGGATCTTCGCGCCGACGGCGATCGCGTGCGGCCCGATGTTCAGGTACTGGCCCGCGCACGGCGACATCCACGGGTGGCGGACCAGCATCCGGCGGTACTCGAGGGTGAGCACCGTCAGGCGCTCCCGCCAGTCCCGGCCCTCGTCCACCGCGGCCAGGTCGATCTCGCCGTACACGGTGTCGATCGCGTACTCGATGATGTCGTCCTTGGTGTCCACGTACCAGTACAGGGACATCGCGGTGACGCCGAGCTCGGCCGCCAGCCGCCGCATCGACAGCTTGGCGAGCCCGTCCCGGTCGAGCATCCGGACGGAGGCGGCCACGATCCGGTCCCGGTCGAGGCCGGCCGGGCCGCCGCCGGCGCGCGGGGCCCGCCGCTCCAGCCAGACGCTGGAGCCCGCCGGGTTCCTGTCCCGGTCCGCGGCCTTGACCATGGTCCTTCTCCGTCCGTCGGCGCTGGTGACCATGCTAGGCAGCGGTGACCGCCTCGTCCGCCACGGACCGCTCCGCCCGCTCGGCCCGCCGCAGCAGGTAGGCGGCGAGCAGACCGCCGGCGAGCACCGCGACCGCGCCGACCAGCTGGCTGGTCTGGAGGCCGGAGGCGAAGGCGTCGGAGATCCGGGCCCGCTCGGCGTCGTCGCCGGCCGCCGCCAGGGCCGCCGGCAGCGAGGTGGCGGTGACGGTGACGAGGGCGGCGAAGCGGGCGTTGAGGACGGCGCCGAGGACGGCGACGCCGAGGCCGTTGCCGAACTCGGCCAGGGTGCCGTTGACGCCCGCGCCGACGCCCGCCTTCTCCGGCGGGATCGCGCTCATGATCGCGTTCGCCATCGCCGGGTTGGAGACCGCGAGGCCGGTGCCCATGAGCACCAGGCCCAGCAGCATGCCCCAGTACGTGCCGTCGGAGCCGCCGCCGACCAGGGCGATCGACGCGAGACCGGCCGCGACCAGCGTCATGCCGACCGTCACCGTGAGCGGGGTGCCGAGCTTCATCACGATCCGCGGGCCGACGCCGCTGAGGTTGAGCAGCACGACGGTCAGCGCCAGCGGCGCCATCCGGAGGCCCGCCTCCAGCGGCTCGTACCCGAGCACGAACTGCAGGTGCTGGGTGAGCAGGAACATCGAACCGCCCATCCCGAACATCACCAGGATGGCGCCGGCGACCGCGCCCACGAACTTCTGGTTGCGGAAGAAGTGCATGTCGAGCATCGGGTACGGGGTCCGCAGCTCCCACAGCGCGAACGCGGCGAGCACCACGACGCCGATCGCCGCCGGGACCAGCACCTCGGTGGAGGTCCAGCCGTGCTCCGGGCCGGTGATGATCGCGTAGACGGCGGCGGTCATGCCGATCGTGGAGAGCAGCGCGCCGAGCAGGTCGGGGCGGTCGCCCTGCGGGTTCTTCGACTCGGGGACCAGCTTGAGGACGGCGACCAGGCCGATCACGGCCACCGGGATGTTGATCAGGAAGATCATCCCCCACCAGAAGTGGTCGAGGATCACGCCGCCGATCAGCGGTCCGGCGGCGAAGCCGAGCGAGCTGACGGTGGCCCAGAGCGCGATGGCCTTCACGCGCTCGGAGTCGTCGAAGATCTGCATGACGACGGCGAGCGTGGTGGTCATGAGCAGGGCGCCGCCGACGCCCATGCCCGCGCGGGCGGCGATCAGCTGGGCGCTCGACCCGGCGAGGCCGGCGGCGAGCGAGCCGATGCCGAAGAGCGCGAGGCCGACGGCGAGCAGCTTCTTGCGGCCGTAGCGGTCGGCGGCGTTGCCGGCGGTGAGGAGGAGGCCGGACTGGACGAGCGAGTAGGCGTTGATCATCCACTGGATGTCGCTGGTGGAGGCGTCCAGCTCCGTGGTCAGCGAGGGGATGGCGACGCTGAGGACGGTGTTGTCGAGCAGCACGGTGAGCTGGGCGAGACAGATGACGCCGAGGATCAGCCAGCGCTGGGGATGGCCGCCGGTCGGCGGGGCCGCCGCCGAGGGCGCGGCCGGGGGCGTGGCCGTCATGCAAGCTCCTTATACGGTGTACGAGGGTGTCGGTCCCGTACACCGTACAAGGGCTCTTGTACGCCGTATAGCGATTTATGGCGGGGCGGCTACTTCGGGCTGGTCAGGTCGTAGAAGGTGGCTCCGCCGACGGTGGTGGCGGTGAAGTTCTCCTGGACCCAGGCGGTGATGGCGGAGCCGCTGCCCATGCCGCCGCCCATGCCTCCTCCCATGCCGCCTCCCGGGCCGCCGCCTCCGCCGATGAAGTAGTGGATCCTCCCGTCGGCGACATACCGCTGGAACTCGGCGAGGGTCGGGGACGGGTCGCTGCCGTTGAAGCCGCCGATCGCCATCACGGGCTTCTCGGTGGCGAGCTGGTAACTGGCGGCGTTCTGCGCGCCGATCGCGGCGGCGGCCCAGGTGTACGCGTCGGCGTCCTGGAGCAGCTTCGCCCTGGCCTCCGCCGAGACGCTGGCGCCGTTGAGGAGCCCGCCGAGCCCGCCGTCGGCCATGCCGCCGCGCTCGCCGGCGCCGGGCGGCTGCCCGGTCCCGCCCGGAGGCTGGCCGCCGCCGGGCGCCTGGCCGCTGCCCGAGAAGCCGCCGGGGAAGCCGCCCGGGAAGCCGCCCGGGAAGCCGTTCGGCGGCTGCGTGCCGCCCGCCTGCCCCCGGCCGCCGCCGTCCGGCCGCTGCGCCCCGGCGGGGAGTTCGCCGCCGCCCGGGAAGCCTCCGCCGCCCGGTCCGCGTCCGCGCCCGCCGAAGCCGGCGCCCGCCGGACCCGCCGTCACGATGGAGCCCTGGTGGCCCGTGGACAGCGTCTCCAGGGTGTACGCGAACGGGCCCGCGAGCCCCGCCGCCAGGCCGAGGCCCGCCAGCGCCAGGCCCAGCCGCCGGTCGACCCGGCCCGCCGCGAGCAGCCCTAGCGCGGCCGTGGCACCCGCCCCGAGCACGGCCCAGCGCAGCCACGGCAGGTGGTCCGGCGTACGGCCGAGCAGCACCCAGCCCCACCAGGCCGTCACGCCGGCCGCGACCGCGAGGACCGCCGCGGCGGTGAACCGGGTCCGCTCCTCCCACAGCACCGCCACGCCCATGCCGATCAGGGCGGCGAGATACGGGGCCAGCGCCACCGTGTAGTACTCGTGGAAGATGCCGGCCATGAAGCTGAAGACGGCCAGCGTCATCAGCAGCGACCCGCCCCACGCCAGGAACGCGGCCCGCGCCGTGTCCGTGCGCGGCGCCCTCCGGGTGACGGCGAGCCCGGCGGCCAGCAGGACCAGCGCCGCCGGAAGCAGCCACGAGATCTGCCCGCCGACGGAGTCGTTGAACATGCGCAGCAGGCCGGTCTCGCCCCAGCCGCCGCCCTGACCGCCGCCGCGCCCGCCGCCGCCGACGCTGCCGACCTCGTTGCCGTTGATCCGGCCGAGGCCGTTGTAGCCGAAGGTCAGCTCCAGGAAGCTGTTGCTCTGCGAGCCGCCGACGTACGGGCGCGAGGCCGCCGGCCAGAGTTCGACGAGCGCCACCCACCAGCCGCCGGAGACGAGCAGCGCGAGCCCGGCGAGGCCCAGTTGCCCGAACCGCCGCAGCGGCCGGACCGGGGCGCACACCGCGTACACGAGCGCGAGCGGCGGCAGGATCAGGAACGCCTGGAGGGTCTTCGTCAGGAACGCGAAGCCGAACGCGACGCCCGCCGCGACCAGCCACCGCGCGCCCCCCTCGGCCCGTTCCAGGGCCCGCAGCACCGCGTACACGGCGACGGTCATGAGCAGCGCGAGCAGCGCGTCCGGGTTGTTGAAGCGGAACATCAGCGCGGCGACCGGCGTCAGCGCGAGCACCGTGCCCGCGAGCAGTCCGGCGCCCGCGCCGAAGCGGCGGCGGACCGCCGCGTACAGCACGGTGACCGTGGCCGTGCCCATCAGCACCTCGGGCAGCAGGATCTGCCAGGAGCCGAGGCCGAAGAGGCGGACGGAGAGCGCCATCGGCCACAGCGCGGCGGGCGGCTTGTCGACGGTGATGGCGTTGGCGGCGTCGAGGGAGCCGAAGAAGAACGCCTTCCAGCTCTCGGCGCCCGCCTGGACGGCCGCCGAGTAGAAGGAGTTGGCGTAGCCGGATGCGGTCAGGTTCCACAGGTAGAGCGTGGTGGTGGCGGCGAGCAGGCCGAGGAACGCGGGGCGGACCCAGCGGGCGTCCTCGGGCCGGCCGCGCCACAGCCGGGCGAGCCGTCCGGGCGTCGCCCCGGGCGCGGCGGGCGGAGGGGTCGGGGTGGTCATCGGGCGTCCTCCGGGGCGGGCCGGCGGTCCGGGAAGACCCAGAGCCGGAAGAGCAGGAAGCGCAGCACGGTCGCGGCGAGGTTGGCGACGACGAGCACGGCGAGTTCGGTGGAGTGCGCCGGGTCGCCGGTCGCCGCGCCGAGCGCCGCGAGCGAGCCGCTGGTCAGGGCGAGGCCGATGGCGAAGACCACGAGCCCCTGCGCCTGGTGGCGGACGGCCCGGTCGCGACCCCGGACGCCGAAGGTGAGCCGGCGGTTCGCGGCGGTGTTGGCGACGGCGGAGACGAGCAGGGCGGCGGCGTTGGCGGCCTGGGCTCCGGCGCCGAGCCGGAAGAGGGAGTAGAGCGCGAGGTAGCAGAGCGTGGAGAGCACGCCGACCGCGCAGAAGCCGACGAGCTGGCGGGCGAGTCCGCCGGGCACCCCGGCGAGTTCGCGGTCGCGCGGGTCGTCGCCGAAGGGCCGGGCGAGCCGGTCCAGCGGCAGCGAACCCGTCGCGAGGGCCCGCCCGACCCGCCACACGCCCTTCAGGTCGTCGGTGGCGGTCCGCACGAGGTCCACGGTCGAGTCCGGGTCGTCGACCCAGTCGACCGGCACCTCGTGGATCCGCAGCCCGGCCCGCTCGGCGAGCACCAGCATCTCGGTGTCGAAGAACCAGCCGGTGTCCTCGACCATCGGCAGCAGCCGCTCGGCGACCTCGCGCCGGATCGCCTTGAAGCCGCACTGGGCGTCGGAGAAGCGGGCGGCGAGCGAGCCGCGCAGGATCAGGTTGTACGCCCGCGAGACGAACTCCCGCTTCGGGCCGCGCACCACCCGCGAGGAGCGGCTGAGCCGGGAGCCTATGGCGAGGTCGGAGTGGCCGGAGATGAGCGGCGCGACGAGCGGGAGGAGCGCGTTGAGGTCGGTGGACAGGTCCACGTCCATGTAGGCGAGGACGGGCGCGTCGGACGCCGACCACACGGTCCGCAGCGCCCGCCCGCGCCCCTTCTGTTCGAGCCGGACCGACCGCACCTCGGGCACCTCGGCGGCGAGGGCGGCGGCGATGGCGGGCGTGGCGTCGGTGGAGGCGTTGTCGGCGACGGTGACGCGGAAGCCGTACGGGAAGGTGCGCTTCAGGTGCGCGTGGAGCCGGCGGACGCACGGCTCCAGGTCCTTCTCCTCGTTGTAGACGGGGATGACCACGTCCAGAACGGCCCGGCCCGCGTCGCTCACCGGCAGGTGCTCCCGGGCGGGGAGGGTGCCGGGGGCCTCGGTCGCGGGCCCCGCGAGGGTGTGGGTTCGCATGGCCCCGACCCTCGCGGGGCGCCCTGTCACGGCTGTGTGATCAGCCTGTGGCAGGCCTGTGAGCCGGTCGCGGCGGGCAGCGTCACCGCGAAGACGGTCCGCCCGGGAACCGACGTGACGGTCACGTCGCCGCCGTGGGCGGTGACGACGGCCCGCACGATGGCGAGGCCGAGCCCGGTGGAGCCGGCCTGCCGGGAGCGGGAGGCGTCGCCGCGCGCGAACCGCTCGAACACGGTGGGCAGCAGCCCGGGCGGGATGCCGGGCCCGTCGTCCCGGACCTCCACGACGACCGACGCGCCCTCGCCGCGCACGCGGGCGGTGACGGTGGTGCCGGGCGGGGTGTGGGTGCGGGCGTTGGCCAGCAGGTTGAGCAGCACCTGCTGGAGCCGGGCCGGGTCGCCGCGTACCGCCGTCTCCCGCCCGTCGCCCGGCAGTTCGAGCCGCCAGTGGTGGCCGGGCCCGGCGGCGCGGGCGTCCCCGAGCGCGTCCACGACCAGCGGGACGAGGTCGGTGGGCTCGTACGAGAGGGGGCGTCCGGCGTCGAGCCGGGCGAGCAGCAGCAGGTCCTCGACCAGGCCTGTCATCCGGGTGGCCTCGGACTCGATCCGGCCGAGCGCGTGCCGGGTGTCGGGCCCGCACTCCTCCCGTCCGCGCCGGGTGAGTTCGGCGTAGCCGCGGATGGAGGCGAGCGGGGTGCGCAGTTCGTGGCTGGCGTCGGCGACGAACTGCCGGACCCGGGTCTCGCTCTGCTGGCGGGCGTCGAGGGCGGCGTGGACGTGGTCGAGCATCCGGTTGAGGGCGGCGCCGACCTGTCCGACCTCGGTCCGCGGATCGGCCTCAGCCTCCGGGACCCGCTGGTGGAGGGCCACCTCGCCGCTGTGCAGCGGCAGCCGGGCGACCTGGGCGGCGGTGCCGGCGACCCGGCGCAGCGGGCGCAGCGCGATCCGGACCAGCACCGTCCCGGCGAGCGAGGCGGCGGCCAGGGAGGCGCCGGTGAGACTGAGTTCGACGAGGACGAGGGTGGAGAGGGCGTTCTCGACCTCGGCGAGCGGGATGCCGGTGAGGTAGGTGCCGCGCGCGCCCTCGGTGAGGACGACCCGGTACGAGCCGAGCCCGCCGGGCAGGTCGACGGTGTGCGCCCGCCCGTCCCGGGGCACGGCGGCGAGCGCGTCCTGCTGGGCGGCGTCCAGCTTCTCGACGGGGAAGGGCTCGCCGGTGACGCTGCCGGCCGTCTCCGTCGAGTAGCCGCCCTCGGTGACCCGGCCGTCCCGGACGACGGCGGCGAGGGTGCCGATCGGCGAGCCCGGGTCGCCGAGGACGGACAGCGCGGGCCGGTCCCGGCCCGGATCGACTCCGGGCGGCGGGACGGGGGGCCCGGCGGCCCGTCGGCCGAGCCCGGTCAGCTGCTCGTCGGCCCGGTCGTACAGGTAGGAGCGGTACGCGATGGTGGTGACGGTGCCGATGACGGCCGCGACGACGGCGATGAGCGCGACGGCGGAGACCACGAGCCGCGTCCGCAGCGACCACGGCCGCCGGGAGCGGAGACGCATCGGGGGTTACTCCCCCGGCTTGATGAGGTAGCCGGCCCCCCGCCGGGTGTGGATCATCGGCGAGCGGCCGGCGTCGATCTTCCGCCGCAGATAGGAGATGTAGAGCTCGACGACGTTGGCCTGGCCGCCGAAGTCGTACGACCACACGCGGTCGAGGATCTGCGCCTTGCTGAGCACCCGGCGCGGGTTGCGCATCAGGTACCGCAGCAGCTCGAACTCGGTCGCGGTGAGGTGGATCGACACGCCGCCCCGGGTGACCTCGTGGCTGTCCTCGTCCAGGGTGAGGTCGCCGACGGTCAGCAGCGACTCGCTGCGGGCCTGGGCGGCGCCGGAGCGCCGGATCAGGCCGCGCAGCCGGGCGACGACCTCCTCCAGGCTGAACGGCTTGGTGACGTAGTCGTCGCCGCCGGCGGTGAGTCCGGCGATCCGGTCCTCGACGGCGTCCTTCGCGGTCAGGAAGAGGACCGGCACCTCGGGCAGCTCGCGCCGGACGGAGCCGAGCAGGCTGAGCCCGTCGACGTCGGGCAGCATGACGTCCAGGATCACGACGTCCGGCCGGAACTCCCGCACGGCCCGCAGGGCACCGGCCCCATCACCGGCGCTGCGGACCTGCCAGCCCTCGTAGCGCAGGGCCATCGAGAGCAGTTCGGAGAGGGACGCCTCGTCGTCGACGACGAGGACGCGGACGGCGGTGCCGTCGGCACGGAGCAGATCGGCGCGGGTGCCGCGGCGGGCTGAAGTGCTGCGAGTGGTGACGGTCATGGCCCCACGCTCGCCGCCGCCGCTGAGATCCCTCTTGCGCTTTTCTGTGAATTCCCTGAGAAAGCCGCGGCGGCCCGGTGGGACGCCGAACTCCCGCGTCGAGAGCTCACGGTTTCACGTGAAACATCGCGGCGCCGTTGCCGTACAGGACCGCCCGCAGCCAGTCGTCGCCGAGTCCGAGCCGTTCGAGGGCGTCGAGCTGGTGGACGTACGGGTACGGGATGTTCGGGAAGTCGGAGCCGAGCAGGATCCGGTCCTGGAGGCCGGCCAGCCGCTTGAGCGCGTCGCGCGGGAAGGGCGCGAGCCGTTCGCTGAAGTCCGTGAACGCCATGGTGGTGTCCAGGTGCACGCCCTCGTACCGCTCCGCCAGCCCGAGGAAGTCCTCGTACTCCGGCATCCCCATGTGCGCGACGATCATCCGCAGCCGCGGATGCCGGGCGAGCAGCTTCCCGGCCGGTCCCGGCCCGGTGAACGCGCCGGGCGCCGGCCCGGAGCCGCAGTGGACGACGACCGGCGTCCCGCTCTCGGCGAGCAGCCCCCACACCGCGTCGAGCAGCGGATCGTTCGGGTCGAAGCCGCCGACCTGGAGGTGCACCTTGAAGACCCGGGCCCCCTCGTCCAGCGCCCGCCGCACGTACTCCGCGGCGCCGGGCTCGGGGAAGAAGGTCGCCGTGTGCAGGCAATCGGGCGTCCGCGCGGCGAACCCGGCGGCCCAGGCGTTGAGCCAGGCGCCCATGCCGGGCTTGTGCGGGTAGAGCATCGAGGTGAAGGCGAGCACGCCGAAGCCGCGCAGCAGCTCGACCCTCCGGTCCTCCTCCTCGCGGTAGGTGATGGGCCAGGGCCGGCCGGTCAGCGGCCCGACGGCGTCGAAGTACGCCCACACCTTGTCGAGGACGTTCTTCGGCATGAAGTGGGTGTGCACGTCCACGAGTCCGGGCAGCCCGAGCCGGCCGGTCAGCGCGCGGACGACCGCGCTCTCGCCCGCCGCGCTCATGCCGCCCGTGTTCACGTCGCCCACCCTCTCGCCACCCGCGTTCACGTCACCCGCGCTCATGGCCGTAACTCCGCTCGACCTTCCCGATGTGGACGCTGTACGCCTCGTACCAGTGCTCCCGCCCGTGCTGCTTCGCCGCCGCGTGCGCGGGGTCCAGGCGCCAGGCGTCGAGCGCCTCCAGGTCCCGGAAGTAGGCGACGGTGATGCCCAGGCCGCCGGGCGTACGGGCCGACTCGTACCCGAGGAAGCCGGGCACGCCGGCGACCCGTTCGCGCAGCTCGGCGAGGGTGTCGGCGTACCCCTCGGGGGCGTCGGGCCGGACGGAGGTGAACACGGCGGTGTAGTAGGGGGGTTCGAGACCGGAGATCGGCTTCTGCGTCATGCGGTCACCCTCGCCGGACGGACGGGACCGTGTCCACGGCTCCCGGCCGAAGGGATCCAAGACTTTACGAAGGACGGACCCGCGCGCTCAGAACAGCCCTTCCTGGCCCGCGTGGCTCCCGGCCGCCGGCGCGCCGCCGACCGGCACGCTCCAGGCGTCGTCCGCCCCGCACCGTTCGAGCCCCCAGCCGCCGAGCAGCCGCCCGTCGAGCACCAGATGGCGCCCACCGCGATCGCCCAGGTGCAGATCGGGACCGGCAGCGGCGAGCACCCGGCCGGTGACGACCCCGCCCTCGACCAGCTCCGTGACGGTCCCGTCGAGCGCGGGCAGCCCGCCCAGCCCGAAGAGCTCCCCGTGGTCGTACGCGGTGAACGGCAGCGCCTCCAGCGTCTCGCGCCAGCCGCCGACGCCGAGGGCCCGCCCGTACAGCTCCTCGACCTCCGCGGCCCGGGCGCCGGCGTCCGGCAGCCCGACCCGCAGCGCCCGCTTGCGCTCGTACGCCACCCGGTCGGGCACGCCGAGCGCCTGCCGCAGCACCTCCTCGGTCCGCCGGGCGGCCATCAGCGGCCCCCGGCCGAGCCAGCAGAAGGCGACGGCGCCCTGTTCGCGTAGCCGGGCGGCGCCCCGGTGCTCCCCGGTGATGCCGACCTTGACGGTGCCGGGCCCGAACCAGGCGAGGTAGACGCGGTAGGGCCGAGGGTCGTCGGCGAAGGTGTCGGCGGCGACGGAGTGGGCGCGGTCGAGGCGCGCGCAGTCGGGGCACAGTCCGCCGGTGGACCGCCCGGGCACCGGCGCGCCGACGGGGCAGCCGTTGCCCCGCGCGCCCGCGCAGAGCCGGCCGCCGACGGCCCGGAAGCCGAGCGGCTGCCCGTACCCGACGGGACTCACCCGCCCGCCCCACCAGCGCAGTCCGGGCGAGCCCCCGCTCCACCCGACGCCCCCGCTCCGCCACACGCCCGTCCCGCCTCCCACGTACGCCTCCCCGCGCTCCCCATCCTCCCTCGCCGTCCCACGGATCCCCCACGTCGTCAGGGCAGGACGTAGATCCGGGTCCCGTCCGGTCCGGGGTCGCCGACCTCCCGCATGCAGCCCCGCTCGATGAGCAGCCGGACGCAGTCGCGGACGCGCTCGCCGGAGAGCCCGGTGCGGCGGGTGACGTCCTGAGGCCGGCAGCGGACGCCGCCGCGCACGAGGGCGGGGGCGAGGAAGCTGGCGACGGCCCGCATGTCGCCGCTGATCTCCCAGGACTCGACGAGCTCCTGCGCGCTGAGCCGGGGTCCTTCCTCGCCGCCGCGCTGCCGGGGGACGGCGAAGGTGCGCTCAAGGGAGTCGGCGACCCTTGAGAGGCTGAGCCGCGTCTCCCGCAACAGCTCCGCGTAGCCGGTCTGTCCGGAGAGGCCCGCGGCGCTCTCGTCGAGCTGCCCCTCCAGGCGGACGAGGACGTCGACGAGTTCGGGCGGCAGCACGAACCCGTCGTGGGCCGGGGCGGGTTCGAGTCCGTAGCAGCCGTGCCGCTGCACCTCGGCCACCAGCTCGCCCACCCAGGTCCGGAACGGCCCGGCCTCGGGCGAACGGCAGGCGGTGACGAGCTGGACGAGGCCGGGGAGGCTGACCATCCGCGCGGTGCCGCGGATGCCGCTGCGCGCGAGTATGTCCGGGCTCGGCGCCAGCTCCCGGGCCGGCGCCAGGCACCAGGCCGGCAGCGCCACGCTCCGCAGCGCCTCGCGCGGCCCCGCGTACCCGAGCCTCCGGGCCACGTCCACGACGGGGAACCAGTGCGCCCCGTCGACGGCGGTCAGCCGCCGCAGCCGGCCTCCGGCGGCGGCCCGTACGAAGTCATCGATGTCGATCGCGTCCAACGATCATCACCTCCACCGGCACGCTAAGCCGAAGGCATATTCAACTGACATGCAGATCGGTGGAGTTCACCCGAAAGGGGAAACCTCCGGGCAAACAAAAAAGGCCCGGGGTGGACAGAGAGCCCTGGGCGAACGGGAAAGGCCCCGGGCGGGGAGCCGCCCGGGGCCTTCACCTTCAGGCCGGCCGGCGCACCGCTCAGCGGGCGACGAACTGCGTGAGGATCGCCTGCACCTCGTAGATGTCCACGCCCTTGGTGAACGTCTTGGTGACGGGCAGCGCCTGGCCGGAGATCCAGATCTTCAGCTCGGCGTCGAGGTCGAAGGTGCCGGCCGTCTCGACGGCGAAGTGCGTGATGCTCCGGTACGGGACCGAGTGGTACTCGACCTTCTTGCCGGTGATGCCCTGCTTGTCGACGAGCACGAGCCGCCGGTCCGTGAAGAAGATGACGTCGCGGATCAGCAGGTACGCGGCGTGCACCTGCTCCCCCTGCCCGAGCAGCCGCGCGTAGTCCTGCTGCGCCTGCGCCGGGTCGATCGCGTGCGCGTTCCCGAAGAGCGCCATGGCCCTACCCCCACTTTTCCGTCAAAAAATACGATCACCCGAACCTAACCCCACGCACCCGGCCGCTGGCAACGCCCCACGACCCCCGCACCCGAGCCGCCCGCCCTGAGTACCGCTACTCAAGCCCCCCGGCGCCCCCGCCCCCACCATGAGGTCACCACGTCACCACGTCACCAGGGGAATCGATGAACGCCCGCACCCTGCTCCGCCTGACCTTCGCCAACCCGGCCTCCGCCGCGTACCTGGGCCTCGTCGGCGCGTCCGTCGCGTTCGAGACGGCGGCGGCCGTCTTCGGCGATCCCGGCATCGTCGGCATCTGGCCGTTCCTCCTCACGGCCCCGTTCTCCCTCCTGGCCACGAACCTCACCCAGGCGACCTGGGGCCTGGACGCCCCGCTCTGGACCCTCGCCGCCGGCGTCACCCTCAGCGCCCTGATCCAGTCCTTCGCCCTGGGCGCCCTCCTCCACACCCTCCGCCACCGCCCGCCCCGCCCGCGCAGGAACTCCCCCTCCGCCACGTAGACGCACCACGCAACGCAAGAGGCCCGGACTATCGTCCGGGCCTCTTGCCTGTGTGCACTCGGCAGGATTCGAACCTGCAACCTTCTGATCCGTAGTCAGATGCTCTATCCGTTAAGCTACGAGTGCTTGTTCTTTTGTTCTCGTCTCCGTTTCCCGGCCCTTTCGGCCCGCTGTCCCGGCGACAGGAAGAACATTACATGACTGCCGCCGTCCTGTGAAATCCGATTAGCCCACCCCCTCTGACCTGCGGAAACGCGCTCGGGGGCGGTGGCGGACGGTGGGGTGGAGCCGGGGGTTCCAGGGGGTGGAACGGGGCTGGGGGTGCCGAAAGAGACCGGGGTCACAGGTGGTGTGGCGGCGGGCGGGGCGGGAACGGCGGAAGCCCCGGCCGTGGGGCCGGGGCTTCCTGTGGGGCGGAGGCGGAGGGATTTGAACCCTCGATGGGCGATAAAGCCCAAACCGCATTAGCAGTGCGGCGCCATAGACCGGACTAGGCGACGCCTCCTCGCACCCCCGCGCATGCGCGGACGGTGCGTGCAGATGATGACACAGGCGAGCCTCGTGTCACCAATCGCTTTCACCGTACTAGGCGGGCGGGGCCCACGGCAAAGGGCTCGGCGCGTCCCCGCACCGCGTGCGCCCCCCGCCCGGCGTACCCCGGTTGCGCAACGCCCGCCGGGCCGGAGCGTTAGAGGAGGGGTGGGCTCCCGCGCGGTTCGCTCGCGTCCGGGCCCGGCTCCCGCCTCGTACCCCGTCCCGTCTTCCCGGAGTCGTTCCATGCCGCTGCGCCGCCTCGTTCTCGCCACCGTCCTCGTCACCGGGCTCGCCGGCGTCTCCGCCGGCGCCGCCTCCGCCGTGCCGCTGCCGCCGCTGCCGCTGATCTCGCCGCCCGACTCGCTGACGGTGACCGTCTCCGGGAGCGGGAACCCGGAGGCCGACGGCAGCTGGACGCTGACCTGCGACGGGCGGGCGGCGGGCGACCACCCGGCGGCGGAGCGGGCGTGCGAGCGCCTGGAGGGCTTCGCGCGCGCCGGGGAGAACCCCTTCGCGCCGGTGCCGGCGGACCGGATGTGCACCCAGGAGTTCGGCGGGCCGGTCACCGCCCAGGTGACCGGCACCTGGCAGGGGCGCCGGATCGACGCCCGCTTCTCCCGGGCGAACGGCTGCGAGATCGACCGCTGGGAGAACGCGGAACCCCTCCTTCCGAGCGTCCGGGCCTGACGGACGGGGGCGCCGTTAGACTCCCTCAGTGACAGGGCCGCCGCCCGAGGGGCAAGATGGGGCCGGCCCGCCGTCACGGCACATGCCGGGCGGCGCACACCGCGGGCACAGCGCGCGGGCAATTGCAGGCGTCAGGGAGGAAGCGTCGTCGTGAGCAGCAGGCCATCCCGAGGCGCTGCTCGCCTCGCAGCCATACTCGACGCCCTCCCCGACGGTCTCGTGCTCGTCAACTGCAACGGCACGGTCGTCAACGCCAACACCATCGCCCTCGGCATGTTCGAGACCCCCGGCACCGCGCTCGTCGGGCGCGGGCTGCTCGACCTGCTGCCGGACTTCGACTCGCGCCTGATCCCCGGCTCGATGCGCCGCCCCGATCCCGCGGACGAGCGGGGCCGCACCAAGCCGATGCGGATGATCGCCCGCCGTACCGACGGCGGCGAGTTCCCGGTCGAGGTCACCAGCGCCAGCCTGGAGGACGGGCGCGAGGCGTACGACTCCTACAGCGGCTACACCGGCGACGAGCTGCTGATGCTCGTGGTCCGCGACCTCACCGGCACCGTCGACACCGAGGCCGAGCTGGCCCGCTCGCAGCGCCAGACCGAGATGATCCTGCGGGCCGCCTCCGAGGGCGTCGTCGGCACGGACACCGACGGCCGGGTCGTCCTCGTGAACCCCGCCTTCGCGCAGATCCTCGGCTACCGCGCGGGCGAGCTGGGCGGCGCCGAGCTGCACCCGCTGATCCTCGCCAAGCGCGCCGACGGCACCCCCTTCCCGTACGAGGAGTCCCCGCTCGCCGACACCCTGAAGTCCGGGCGCAAGCACCGGGTGCGCGGCCAGGTGCTCTGGTCGAAGGGCGGCGAGCGGGTGCCCGTCGACCTGACGACGGCGCCGGTGCGGGACGGCGACCAGCTGGTCGGCGCGGTGATGACGTTCACCGACCGCCGGCCGTACGAGCAGCTGGCCGAGAAGCACGCGGCCGAGCTCGCCGACCGGGCCGAGCGGCACGCCGCCGAGCGCGAGGCGCAGGCGGAGAAGTACGCGGCCCTCGCCGCCCGGCACGCCCAGCTGACCGCCGTGCTGGCCGAGTCGCTGCGCGGGCCGCTGGAGGAGCTGCGGACCGAGCTGGGTTCGCTGGCCGCCGACGACGGCGTGCAGCTGTGGCCCGAGGCCAACCAGGTCCTGCACCACCTCGTCGCCGGGTACGCCCGGATGACCGCGCTCGTCGACAACGTCCTCGGCTACCAGCGCCTGGACGCCGGCGAGGAGCAGCTGGACCGGAAGGTCGCGCTGCTCGACGAGATCGTGGCCGGCGGCATCGACGCGGCCGTGGAGCTGATCGGGCCGGGCCGCGCGCAGTTCGCCGTGCACGCGCCGCCGATCGAGGCCGAGGTCGACGCGGGCCGGCTGACGACCGCGCTCGCCCACCTCGTCGCCGACGTCGCCGGGGTGGACGCCACCGGCAAGACCCGCGCCTCGGCGCAGGGCGCCCCCGCCGACTCGACGATCGTGGTCGCGGCGGCGCAGCGCGGCGACGTCGTCCGCATCGAGGTGCGCGGCCCGTACGCGGGCGGCGACCCGGTCCACGGGCCGATCGTGCGCGGGATCGTGTCGGCGCACGGCGGTGTCGTGCAGACCCACGAGGTGCCGGGGACGAGCGGCGGCGCGTACGTGCTGGAGGTGCCGATCGGCGCGGGCCGGGGAACCGTTCCCGCTGCTGCGGCTGCTGGCGCGGGCGCCGGTGCGGCTTCCGGTCGCGGGGGCGCGAAGGAACTGGAGCCCGCGGCCAAGGCCGTGGAGGCGGCCGGTGGTTCCGGGCGGGGCGAGCCGGGCGGGATGCCCGGGCTGCCGCCGGGGAGCTCTGGGGTTCCGGCGGGGGGTCCTGGGCTTCCGGCGGGCGCGCCCGTGCCGTCGGCAGGCGCGCCCGTGCCGTCGGCGGGGGTGCCGGAGGTGCCCGCGCAGCCGTCCGGTGCCGCGGACGGCGGGACCTCGGGCGGTTCCGGCCGGCGCCGGGCCCGGCGCCCGTCGACCGACGCCTTCCTGGAGAGCCCGACGGCGCCGGAGGACGGTGCCGGGGCGATGGCCCTGCCGGCCACCGGTGGCGGACGCCGCCGCGCCCGTACGGAAGAGGCCGCGGGACCCGCCGAACTGATCCCCGCCCAGCAGTCCTCCGGCGTCGAGCCGACCGGACGCCGCCGGGGCCGCCCGGCGGAGGGCTCCGTGGTGACCGCCGCCGAGGGCGCCCAGGAGCGGGCCGCGCTCGGTGCCGCCGTGCCGCCGCAGGGCGTCGCCGTCGAACCGTCGACCCCCGCGCCCGCGCCTGCTCTGCCGGCCGCGCCGCAGGGCGGCGTGGTCGCCGTGCACGGCGAGCCGGGCGGGAGCGAGCGTCCGACCGGGCGCCGGCGCCGTGCGCTGGCCGCCGCGCAGGAGCGTGCGGCGGCGGCCGAGGCCGGCCCGCGGACCCCATTCGCGCTGCCGCCGGCCGGTACCGACCGCGAGGACGGCCCGGAGGCCGTACCCGCCGCCGTACCGGAGGAGCAGGGGCACGTAGCCGTACGGGACGTCCCCGCCGGGGCCGGCCACACGCCGCCGCAGCCGCACCCCGCCCCGGCCGGGCCCGCTCCCGCCGGCCCGGTGCCGCCCGTTCCGCCCGCCGGGCCCGTTCCGCCCGCCGGTCTCGTGCCGGGCGCCGCCCCCGGGGTCGTACCGCCCACTCCGGCGACGACGGCGACGACGCCGACGCCGACGACCGCGACGCCGGCGAACGGGACCGGCACCGGTTCCGTACCGCTGCCTCCCGAGCTGCCGATGCCGCACGCCAAGGCCGCTCCCGCACCCGCACCCGTTTCCGCGCCCGGCGCGGCCTCGGTGCCGAAGGACTCGACGCAGGGGCGGGCGTTCAGTGTGCGGACGCTCGGGCAGGGCGTGCCGTTCGCGCCGCCGGCGCAGGCCGGGACGCCCGTCGCCGCGCCGTCGAGCGGTTCGGGACGCCGCCGCAAGCTCGCGACGCCGCCGGAGCTCGACCCGCCCGCCCCGGCACCGGCTCCGGCACCGGCTCCGATGCCCGGACCTGTTCCCGCGCCGGTGCCCGCCGCGCCCGCCGCAGACTCGGAGGGGCGGGGGCGCGCGTACGCGATAGGGGCGCCCGCGGAGGGTTCCGCCGAGGGGCCCGAGCCGCTCGACGGGCCCGGGGGCGCGGTCGAGGTCGTCAACCGGCCGACCCCGCTGCCCGTGGACGACGAACTGCCCCCGGAGCCGCTCGACAACCCGCGCCGGCTGCTCGTCTGGCCCGCGCCGGACGTCACCACCCAGCAGGCGCTGAGCGACCGCGGCTACCGGCCGGTGATCGTGCACTCCCGCGAGGAGGTCGACGCGCAGATCGCCGCCTTCCCGGCCGCGCTCTTCGTCGACCCGCTGACCGGGCCGATCACCCGGACCGCGCTCCAGTCGCTGCGGCAGGCGGCCGTCGCCGCCGAGGTGCCGGTGCTGCTCGCGGCCGGGCTCGGCCAGGCGGGCCGGGAGGAGGCGTACGGCGCCGATCCCGCCGTCCTGCTCAAGGCGCTCGCGCCGCGCGACAGCGAGCAGCACCCCTCGCGGGTCCTGGTCATCGAGGAGAACGAGCACATCGCCGGCGCGCTCGCCGCCACGCTGGAGCGGCGCGGGATGCAGGTGGTACGGGCGGCCACGGACAGCGAGGCGGTGGCGCTGGCCGGTGAGACCCGGCCGAACCTGGTGGTCATGGACCTCATGCAGGTGCGCCGCCGGCGGGCCGGGATCATCGACTGGCTGCGGGCGAACGGACAGCTCAACCGCACCCCGCTGGTCGTCTACACCTCGGCCGACCTCGACGAGGCGAAGCTGCCGGAGCTGTCCTCCGGCGAGACCGTCCTCTTCCTCGCCGAGCGCGCCAACACCCCGGAGGTCCAGGCCCGGATCGTCGACCTGCTGGCGAAGATCGGCACCAACTGAGGGGAGGGGAGGGTCGCTTCGACCCTCCCCTCCGCTTCACCGCTCCGGTCCCGTCAGAGCTGGGTGACCTCCAGCTCGCCGTCCGCGTACTGCCGGCGGATCACCTTCTTGTCGAACTTGCCGACGCTGGTCTTCGGGACCGCCGGCACGAGCGCCCAGCGCTCCGGCAGCTGCCACTTGGCGATGCCGCCCTCGGTGGCGAGGAAGTCCCGCAGGGTCGTGTAGTCGGCGGTCTCGCCCTCCTTGAGGACGACGGTCGCGAGCGGGCGCTCGCCCCACTTCTCGTCCGGGACGGCGACGACGGCGGCCTCGGCGACGGCCGGGTGCGCCATGATCGCGTTTTCCAGCTCGACGCTGGAGATCCACTCGCCGCCGGACTTGATGACGTCCTTGGCCCGGTCGGTGAGGGTGAGGTAGCCGTCGGGGCTGATCACGCCGACGTCGCCGGTCTTCAGCCAGCCGTCCTCGCTGAACTTGTCCTCGGGCCGGATCGGCTCCGCGCCGACACCGCCGAAGTACGCGCCCGCGATCCAGGTGCCGCGCACCTCCAGCTCGCCGGCCGACTCGCCGTCCCACGGCAGGTGCTCGCCGGAGGGGCCGACGAGCCGGGCCTCGACGCCGGCGGGGAACCGGCCCTGGGTGACGCGGTACGGCCACTCCTCCTCCGCCGTCATCCCGGCCGGCGGGTGCGCCATCGTGCCGAGCGGGGAGGTCTCCGTCATGCCCCAGGCGTGGCAGAGCCGGACGCCGAGCCGGTCGTACGCCTCCATGAGGGAGGGCGGGCAGGCGGCCCCGCCGATGGTGACCTGCTTCATGGAGGAGAGGTCGCGCGGGTGGGCGGTGACCTCGGCGAGCAGGCCCTGCCAGATGGTGGGGACGGCGGCGGCGTGGCTCGGCTTCTCGCGCTCGATCATCTCGGCGAGCGGGGCGGGCTGGAGGAAACGGTCCGGCATGAGCATGTTGATGCCGGTCATGAAGGTGGCGTGCGGCAGGCCCCAGGCGTTGACGTGGAACTGCGGGACGACGACCAGGGTCGTGTCGCGGTCGGTCAGGCCCATCGACTCGGCCATGTTGACCTGCATGGAGTGCAGGTAGATCGAACGGTGGGAGTAGACGACGCCCTTCGGGTCGCCCGTGGTGCCGGAGGTGTAGCACATGGCGGCGGCGGCGCGCTCGTCCAGCTCGGGCCAGTCGTACGTGGTCGGGCGGCCCGCGATCAGCTCCTCGTACTCGTGGACGCGCGGGGCGGCGCCCTCCAGGAGGGAGCGGTCGCCGGGGCCGGCGACGACGACGTGCTCGACCGTCGGCAGGTGCGGCAGAAGCGGGGCGAGCAGCGGCAGCAGCGAGCCGTTGACGAGGACGACGCGGTCGGCGGCGTGGTTGACGATGAAGACCAGCTGCTCGGGAGGGAGCCGCAGGTTGAGGGTGTGCAGGACGGCGCCCATGGAAGGGATCGCGAAGTACGCCTCGACGTGCTCGGCGTTGTTCCACATCAGCGTCGCCGTGGCCTCGCCGGTCTGGACGCCGAGCTCGTCGCGCAGCGCGTTGGCGAGCTGCGCGGCGCGGTCGCCGATCTCGGCGTAGCTGCGGCGGTGCGGCTCCGGCTCGCCGGTCCAGGTCGTGACGGTGGACTTGCCGTGCACCCGCCTGCCGTGTTCGAGGATCCGGCTGATGGTGAGCTGTACGTCCTGCATGGTGCTGTACACGGGGCGTCCTCCCGGTGGGCGCTACGTGGCAGTAAGGATGTGCAGATTCTGCGCACGTACCGCGCGGTATGTCACTACCCGGGAGTACGGAAATTGCCAGTGATCGCTGGCGGAAGCGGCGAGGAGGGGGCGCCGGGGAGGGCCGGCGCCCCTCACCTGCCGGGCAGGGGCGTCACCGCTGACGGCGCGGGCCGTCGGGCCGAGACACCCGCGGTGAGGCTGCGACGCCCGCCCTCAGGCCGCGACGCCCGCCGTGAGGTCCGGGTCCTCGCGGAGGCGGCCGAGGGCGCGGGAGACCGCGCTCTTCACCGTCCCCACGGAGACCCCGAGCAGCTCGGCGGTCTGCGCCTCGCTCAGGTCCTCGTAGTACCGCAGGACGACCATCTGCCGCTGCCGCTCGGGGAGCCGCATGACGGCGCGCCACATGGCGTCGTGCAGGACCTGGCGCTCGGCCGGGTCCGGTTCGGGCAGGCCAGCGGGCTCGGGCAGCTCGTCGCAGACGAACTCGTCGACCTTGCGCTTGCGCCACTGCGAGGTGCGGGTGTTCACCAGCGCCCGGCGCACGTACCCGTCGAGGGCCCGGTGGTCCTCGATCCGCTCCCAGGCCACGAAGGTCTTGGCGAGCGCGGTCTGGAGCAGGTCCTCGGCGTCGCTCGGGTTCGCGGTCAGCGAGCGGGCGGTCCGCAGCAGCAGCGGCCCGCGCGCCCTCACGAACGAGGAGAACGAGGGGTACGCGAACGGGCGCGGGCCCGGACGCGGCGACGTGCGCGGGGCCGTGCGCTCTGCGGGCCGGGTGACGGCCGTCGAGGCGCCGGCGCAGACGGGGCCAGTGGGTGGCGGAGTCATGGCTCCACGCTAGGAGCGGAGGGGTGCCGGAGGGATCGGCCCCAGGTCCCGAACCCGGCTCCCTCTCAGGTCGGAGTCGTCGGGCCGCCCCCACCTCCTCTGGGTGGAGCCGCCATCAGCCGAGCGTCAGGGTCCCGCCGGGGAACCCCGCCCTCCGCATCCCTGCCCCTGCGGCCCCCGCGGCTGTCAGCCGTCCGCGCCCAGTACCAGGCCCGAGGTGGGGACGCCGGTGCCGGCCGTGACCAGGACGCGGGCCGCGCCGGGTATCTGGTTCACCGCGCTGCCCCGCACCTGCCGTACCGCCTCCGCGATGCCGTTCATGCCGTGGAGGTACGCCTCGCCGAGCTGCCCGCCGTGGGTGTTGAGCGGCAGCGCGTCCGCCGCGACGAAGTCGCCGCCCTCGCCCGGCGCGCAGAACCCGAACTCCTCCAGCTGCATGAGCACGAACGGGGTGAAGTGGTCGTAGAGGATGCCCACGTCGATGTCGGCGGGCCGCAGCCCCGAGGTCCGCCACAACTGCCGGGCCACCACCCCCATCTCGGGCAGTCCGGTCAGCCCGTCCCGGTAGAAGCTGGTCATGACCTCCTGCCGGCGGCCCGCGCCCTGGGCGGCGGCGAGGACGACGGCCGGCGGGTGCCGCAGGTCGCGGGCGCGCTCGGGGGTGGTGACGACGATCGCCTGGCCGCCGTCGGTCTCCTGGCAGCAGTCGAGGAGCCGGAGCGGCTCCGCGATCCAGCGGGAGGCGGCGTGGTCGGCGAGCGTGATCGGCTTGCCGTGGAACCAGGCGGCGGGATTGGTGGCCGCGTGGCGGCGGTCGGTGACGGCGACGTGGCCGAAGACCTCCGGAGCGAGCCCGTACGCGTGCAGATAGCGCTGGGCGGCCATGGCCACCCAGGAGGCGGGGGTCAGCAGCCCGAACGGCAGCTGCCAGCCGAGCGCCGCGCCTTCGGCGGACGGCTCCCGCTGCTGCACCCCGGAGCCGAAGCGGCGGCCGGACCGCTCGTTGAAGGCCCGGTAGCAGACGACGACCTCGGCGATGCCGGTGGCGACGGCGAGGGCGGCCTGCTGGACGGTGGCGCAGGCCGCGCCGCCGCCGTAGTGGACGCGGGAGAAGAAGGAGAGCTCGCCGATGCCGGCCGCCTGGGCGACGGTGATCTCGGGGTTGGTGTCCATGGTGAAGGTGACCAGCCCGTCCACGTCGCCGGGGGTGAGCCCGGCGTCGTCGAGGGCGGCCCGCACCGCTTCGACGGCGAGGGACAGTTCGCTGCGGCCGGAGTCCTTGGTGAACGCGGTCGCGCCGATGCCGGCGACGGCGGCCCGGCCGCCGAGGCCGTCGGGGTGGCGCAGGCTCATCGGGGCACCTCCACGGTGACCGTGCCGGTGACGTGGTGGCCGAGGCCGTTGGCCCCGGTGACGCGCACGAGCGCGGTGGCGGTGCCGTCCGGGCCGTCCGTCACCTCGGCGACGGTGCCGGTCAACACCATGGTGTCACCGGGGTGGTTGGGGGCGCCGAGCCGGATGGCGACCTTGCGGAGCACGGCGTGCGGGCCGAAGTGGTCGGTGACGTACCGGCCGACGAGGCCGTTGGTCGTGAGGATGTTCATGAAGACGTCCGGGGAGCCCTTGGCCCGGGCGGCCTCGGCGTCGTGGTGCACGTCCTGGTAGTCGCGGGACGCGACGGCCCCGGCGACGACGAGCGTGCGGGTCACCGGGATCTCCAGCGGCGGCAGCGCGTCCCCGGCCTGCGGCGGCGTCATGCCGTCTCCCCCTTCGCGAGCAGATCGCCGAGTTCGGCGAGGAGTTCGGTGCCGGCGCCCAGGTAGGCGTCGAGCTGCCGGCCCCACAGGAAGTGCCGGTGGACAGGGTGGTCGAGGTCGGCGCCCGTGCCGCCGTGCAGGTGCTGGCCGCTGTGCACGACCCGCTTGCCCGCCTCGGACGCCCACCAGGCGGCCGTGAGGGCCGCCCCGGCGCAGTCCAGCCCCGCGTCGGACCGCCAGGCCGCCTCGTAGGCGGTGACCCGGATGGACTCGGTGTCCATGTGCGCGTCGGCGGCGCGCAGTTGCACCGCCTGCCGGGTGGCCAGCGGGCGCCCGAACTGCTCCCGTACGGAGGTGTGCGCGACGGCCCGCGCCAGCGAACCGGCGCAGACGCCCGCCTGCAGACCGGCGAAGGCCGTGCGGGCGGCGGCCAGCACGTCCTCGTACGCGCCCGTGCCGGTCCCGTCGCCGAGCCGTTCGGCGGGCGTCCCGGCGAGCACCAGCCGCCCCGCCGACCAGGGCGCGGTCAGCTCGACGGGCTCGACCTCGGCGTCCCTTGCCCGCACCAGCCACAGCGTCCGGTCCGCGTCCGGGACGAGGACGTGGTCGGCGTCCCGCAGCCAGGGCACCCAGGTGACGGCCCCGGTGAGCCGCCCGTCCCGCGCCGTGACCGCGCCGCTCGCCGGGAAGGCGCCGGTCGCGACGGCCGTCCCGGCGCGGAGCCCCGGCAGCAGGCGGGCGCGCTGCTCGCCGGTGCCGTGCCGGGCGACGGCGAGGATCCCGTACACCCCGGTCGCGGCGAGCGGCACCTGGGCCGTCACCCGGCCCTGCTCCTCCAGCAGCAGGACGAGGCCGAGCAGGCCGATCTCCTCGACGGCGGCGGGCAGTCCGGCGTCACACAGCGCCTTCCACAGCTCGGCGTCCGTGCCGCCGCCGGCGGCGGCGAGCCGTTCGTGCGTGGCGAGGTCGCCGAGGATCCGGGCGGCCAGCTCCCGCGCGGCCTGCTGCTCCTCGGTGGGCGTGAAGTTCATGTCAGCGCTCCCCTCCCCCGGTGTCCGGCCGGTCCACGGCGCGGAAGACGGGCAGCTCCAGCTCGTCGTCGACCCGCTGGAACTCCAGCCGGACCGGCATCCCGATCCGGACCTTGTCGTACGGCACCCCGACCACGTCGCTGATCATCCGGACGCCCTCGGCCAGTTCGATCAGCCCGACCGCGTACGGCGGGTCGAAGGCGGGGAAGGGCGGGTGGTGCATGACCACGTACGAGAAGACCGTGCCGTCCCCGCTCGCCTCGACGGTCTCCCACCTGGGCGACCCGCACGCGTGGCATCCCGGCAGCCACGGGAAGCGGAGCGTGCCGCAGGCCGTGCACCGCTGGATCAGCAGCCGGTGGGCGGCGACGCCCTCCCAGAACCCGGCGTTGTCCCGGTTGATCACCGGGCGGGGCCGCCGGGGCCGCTCCGGCGGTGGCGCGGGACGGGCGGCGGGGGCGTACTTGAGGATCCGGAAGCGGTGGGTGCCGGCGAGCTCGCCGCCGGCCCGGACGTCCATCCGCGTGGTCACGAAGTGGCCGGTGCCGAGCCGGGTGGTCTTGCGCGGCGAGACGGACTCGACGACGGCGTCGAAGGTGATCTCGTCGCCGGGCCGGAGCGGGCGCAGGTACTCCTGCTCGCAGTCGGTGGCGACCACCGAGGTGTACCCGGCGCCGTCGAGGAGGGCGAGCAGCTCCCCGTACGCCTCCGAGCGGTCCTCGTGCCCGGAGAGCCCGCCCATCGTCCACGCCTGGAGCATGGTCGGCGGCGCCACCGCGTCCGGTCCCCGGTACGCCGGGTGCGCGTCCCCCATGGCCTCGCACCAGTGCCGGATCATCGGCAGGTTCACCGGGTCCTTGCCGCGCCCGCCGGTCGCGGCCGGCCGCCCCTCGTACGCCTTCAGCCGGGCGTACAGCTCCTCCTGCCCGTCCCCGCTCACCGCCGCCCCCTTCCCTTCATGCCGAGCCGTGCCCGCGCGACGATCTCCCGCTGCACCTCGCTCACCCCTCCCCCGAAGGTGTTGATCTGGGCGGCGCGGTTCATGCGCTCCAGCTCGCCGCCGTCCCGCTCCCCCGGCGATCCCGCTCGCACCGTCCCCGCGTCACCCGCGATTTCCTGACATATTCGATACACCTCCACCGCCGATTCGGTTCCCGCGAACTTCACGCCGCTGGCGTCCCCCGGGGACAGCCGGCCGGCCCCCACGTCCCCGACGAGTCGCCAGTTCAGCAGGCGTGTCGCGGCCAGCCGGGCGTGCGCCTCGGCCGCCCGGATCCGCACCCACGGCTCGTCAATCCGGCGCCGCCCGGTCACCGGATCGGGTGTACGGGCGCGGTCGAGGGCAGCGGTGAAGAACTCCTCCGCCTGCATGCCGATCGCGGCCAGGGCGACGCGCTCGTGGTTGAGCTGCTCGGTGATGAGGCCCCAGCCGCCGTTCTCCTCGCCGACCAGGTTCCCGGCCGGGACCCGGATCCCGTCGTAGTAGGTCGCGGTGGTGGTGAGCCCTCCGACGGTCTCGATCGGCGTCCACGAGAAGCCGGGGGCGTCGGTCGGGACGAGGAGGAGGGAGATGCCGCGGTGCGGCGGCACCTCGGGGTCGGTGCGGCAGGCGAGCCAGATCCAGTCGGCGTTCTGCGCGTTGGAGGTGAAGACCTTCTGGCCGTCGATCACCCAGGAGTCGCCGTCGCGCACCGCCCGCGTCCGCAGCGACGCCAGGTCGGTGCCGGCCTCGGGCTCGCTGTAGCCGATCGCGAAGACGCACTCGCCGCGCAGGATCCGGGGCAGGAAGACGGCCTTCTGCTCCTCGGTGCCGTACCGCATGAGGGTGGGGCCGACCGTGTTCAGCGTGACCATCGAGACGGGCGCGCCGGCCCGGTACGCCTCGTCGAAGAAGACGAACTGCTCGTCGGGGCCGCGGCCCTGCCCGCCGTACTCCTCCGGCCAGCCGAGGCCGAGCAGCCCGTCCGCCCCGATCCGCCGCAGCAGCCGGCGCTGCGCGGCGCCGTCGGTCGCCGGCGGCGGCCCGTCGGGCATCGTCTCGCGGAAGTACGCGCGGAGTTCGGCGCGCAGCCGGAGCTGCCGCTCGGTCGGGGCGAGGTGCACGGGACGGCCTCCCGGGGCGACGACGAGGGTTTCTGACTGTCCGTCAGATGCGTTCGTCGTGTCAAGGATGCCGCCGCCCCCGACTCCTGGAAAGCGCTGCCCCCGACTCCTTGGAAGCGCTGCCCCCCGGCTCCTGGAAAGCGGAGAAGGCCCGCGCGTCCGGTACCGAAGTACCGTCGCGCGGGCCGCCGTTCACACCGCGGTCACGCCCCCTCGGGCCGGCCCCGTGGGGTCGTCACCACCACGGGTGGAAGTTGACCGTGTTGTTCGCCTGCGAGATGTGGGTGAACGCGGAGCCGTTCACGCTCGCGGTGTTGTTCTGGTTGGAGGCACCGGAACCGGTCGCCACCTGCTGCGTGGTGGTCGAGTTGCCGTTGTTGTCGCCGCCCACGCCGCTGCCGATGATGGTGGCGACGCTGGTGTTCGATCCGTCGTCCGCGAAACCGCCGTTGTCGGCCTGCGCCACTCCGCCGAAGAGGGCGGCGGCGAGCGGCAGGGCGGCGACGGCGGCGGCGATGCGGGCGGTACGGATGCTTGCCATGTCTGTTCCTCCGGGAACTGAAGCCAGTCTGCTGTGCACGGAATGATCGATCTCTGAAGGAAGGCCGTGAACTCCGGCCTTGACCAGGGAAGTTGGCCGACCGCCCCGGTCGTTTTCTGCTCGACGTCGCGAATCCAGAGTTGCCCACCGAATCCCCGGCGAACCACCCCGGAGCCCCCGATTCCCCCGCAAGCGTGAGGACAAGCCGATAAACCCTCCACCCCGGAGAAACCTCCAGGTCAGGAGGACAGGGGTCGGCCGGCGCCCCCCGGATCCGTTACGTCGCAAGAGAGGAAGCGTTTCGCCAGAACCCCCGACAAACCGGACGCGAGGCGGCGCGACGGAGCCACCCGGCTTCGAACAGCCCCAGAAGGAGTAGCGCAGACTTTCGAACCGGCCTCGGGGCGGCTGCGGGTCGACCCGGATCGACGTGGCAGCCAGGAGGGGCGACTACCCCTCGGCCGCCACAGCGGCCTCGAAAGCGGCGTACGCGGTCGCGTCGAAGAGCACGAAGCGCACCTCCTCGACCTTCGTCCCCGCGGCGCCGGCCGCCCGGACGGCCTCGACGGCGATCCGCGCGCCGTCGTCGATCGGCCAGCCGTAGATCCCCGTGGAGATGGCGGGGAAGGCGACCGTACGGGCTCCGAGTCCGTCGGCCACCGCCAGCGACTCCCGGTAGCAGGAGGCCAGCAGCGCGGAACGGTCCTCGTCCGCCGACCAGACCGGCCCCACCGTGTGGATCACGTGCCGCGCCGGCAGCCGCCCGGCCGTCGTCGCGACCGCGCGTCCGGTCGGCAGGCCCTTGCCGTAGTGCGACCGGCGGAGGTCCTCGCAGGCGGCGAGGATCTCCGGGCCGCCCTTCCGGTGGATGGCCCCGTCGACCCCACCGCCGCCGAGCAGCGACGAGTTCGCGGCGTTGACCACCGCGTCCACCGCCTCGGCGGTGATGTCCCCCTGCACGAGCACGATCCTGACCACGACAGCCTCCTCCGGCACCTCACACGGCCCACCGTCCCGCCGCGACATACGCCGGAGGGCGGCCCCGGAACCCGGGACCGCCCTCCGACCTGCTGTTTCTCATCCGCTGCGGTGGGTGTGGGATTTGAACCCACGGTGACTCGCGCCACGACGGTTTTCAAGACCGTTCCCTTAGGCCGCTCGGGCAACCCACCTGCGCTCCCGTCCGCTTGGGCCGGAGCGGGCACCAGCGTACCGGGTGGAAGGCGGGGCGGGCGGCGACGGGACGGCGCCGGGGGGTGCCCGGCGCCGGGGACGTGCTCCACGCGCGCGTGGGTCAGCTGTCGCCGGTGCGCTCGCCGAGGACCACCGTCGTCTTCGCCTCCTTGCCGTCGCGCTCGTAGGTGATCTCCACCGAGTCGCCCGGCTTGTGGGTCCAGATCTCGCTGATGAGCGACGGGCCGCTGTCGATCGGGTGGCCGCCGAAGCCCGTGATCACGTCACCGGCCCGCAGCCCCGCCTTGGCCGCCGGGCCGTCCGGCGTCACCGACGCCGTGCCGCCCGCGCCCTGCTCGGCGATGGTCGCGCCCTCGCCCCTGTCGTTCATGTTCACGGTCGCGCCGATCACCGGGTAGACCGGCTTGCCGGTCTTGATCAGCTGCTCGGCGACGGTCTTCGCCTGGTTGACCGGGATCGCGAAGCCGAGGCCGATCGAGCCCGCCTGCGACTGGCCGAAGCCGCCGCCGGTCGACTGGATCGCCGAGTTGATGCCGATCACCGCGCCGCTCGCGTCCAGCAGCGGGCCGCCCGAGTTGCCCGGGTTGATCGACGCGTCGGTCTGCAGGGCGCTCATGTACGAGTTGCTGCCGCCGCCGTCGCCGGAGGCCACCGGGCGGTTCTTGGCGCTGATGATGCCGGTCGTCACCGTGTTGGAGAGGCCGAAGGGCGCGCCGATCGCGATCGTCGAGTCGCCGACCGCCACCTTGTCGGAGTCGCCGAGCGGCAGCGGCTTCAGCCCCTTCGGGGGGTTCTTCAGCTTGAGCACGGCCACGTCGTAGCCCTCGGCCCGGCCGACGACCTCCGCGTCGTACGTCCTGCCGTCCGAGAAGGTCGCGGAGAGGGTGCCGCCCTCCGCCGCCGAGGCCACCACGTGGTTGTTGGTGACGATGTGGCCCTGCTGGTCGTAGACGAAGCCGGTGCCGGTGCCGCCGTCGCCCTGGGAGTCGCCCGACTTCGCCTGGATGGTGACGACGCTCGGCAGCGCCTTCGCGGCGACCGCGGCGACCGTGCCCGGCTCCCGCTTGAAGGACGCCGGGGCCTCGCCCGAGGAGACCGTCGTGGACGCCGTGCCGCCGTCCTCGCGCTCGGCGGCCCAGAAGCCGATGCCGCCGCCGATGCCGCCGGCCACGAGCGCCGCCACCAGGACGGCGGCGACGAGGCCGCCGGAGCGCTTGCGCGGCGCGGCCGGCTGCGCGGGGACGGGCTCGCCCCAGGCCGGTACGGTCGGCGGGGCCGGCGGCCAGGCGCCGCCGCCGGAGGCCGCCATCGCCGGCTCCGGCGCCGCGGCCGGAGCGGCGTGCGCCGGAGGGACGGGCGGCGTGGCGGGAGCGGAGGCCGGGGGCGCGGGCGGGAGCCGCGGCTGGGTCTGGGG
>NZ_JBHVMF010000019.1:24349-166676 GCF_042797055.1 Streptomyces sp. NPDC057854 | reverse complement strand
GCACCGGCGGCGGGCCGCGGGGGCGCCGCCGGCGGCGGCGGGGTGGCGGCGGGACCGGACGGGCGCGGCGGGGTGGCGGCCGGGCGCGGGGGTGTCTGCGCCGGGGGGCGGGCCGGGGCGGACGGGCGGGGCGGGGTCAGGTCCGTGGTGAGGGACGAGAGGGCGCTCGTGGGCCGGTCGGCGGGGGCCTTCGGGGGCGTCCGGCCGCCGGGCCCGGCCGCCTCCGGGCCGCTCACCGAGGCCCGTCCCTCGGGCTCGGCGGGAGCGGAGGCGGGGATCCGTCCCTCGGGTTCGGCGGGAGCGGACGCGGGGGTGTCGTCCGGCGCGGGTGCGGGGGTCTCCGGCGGGGGGAGGGTCCTGGTGGTGCGGGGCGCGCGGGGGTTCTGCTCGCTGCTCATCCCGCCCCCTGCTCCTGCCGACAATGCCCGTCACTCTACGGGCTGTTCCCCGCCGCGCGGGAACTCAGGGGTACCCACCCCCCTGACGGTCTGGCAAGCTCGGGCCATGACTCCTCGTGCCGCCGACCGCGCCCGGTACGACCGGGCCACCGCCGCCCTCGACGCGCCGCTCGCGCTGGTCGATCTGGAGGCGTTCGACGCGAACGCGGACGATCTGGTCCGCCGGGCGGGCGGGAAGCCGGTCCGGGTGGCGAGCAAGTCGGTGCGGTGCCGGGCGCTGCTGGAGCGGGTGCTGGCGCGGGACGGCTTCGCCGGGGTGATGTCGTTCACGCTCGCCGAGTCGCTGTGGCTGGCCCGGGCGGGGTTCGAGGACGTGCTGCTCGCCTATCCGTCGGCGGACCGGGCCGGTTACGCCGAGCTCGCCCGGGATCCGAAGCTCGCCGCCGCCGTGACGGTGATGGTCGACGACGTGGCGCAGCTCGATCTGGTGGACGCGGCCCGGGCCGGCGGCGCGGAGGAGATCCGGGTCTGCCTGGAGATGGACACGGCGCTGCGGCTGCTCGGCGGCCGGGTGCGGATCGGGGCCCGGCGGTCGCCGCTGCGGAGCCCGGCGCAGCTGGCGGAGCTGGCCCGGTCGGTGGTGCGGCGGCCGGGGTTCCGGCTGGTCGGCCTGATGGCGTACGAGGGGCACGTGGCGGGGGTCGGGGACGCGGTGGCCGGCCGGCCGCTGCGGTCGCGGGCGGTCCGGGCGATGCAGGCGGTGGCGCGGCGGGAGCTGGCGGAGCGGCGGGCGGCGGTGGTCGGGGCCGTACGGGCGGTGGCGCCGGACCTGGAGTTCGTGAACGGCGGCGGCACCGGCAGCGTGCAGCACACGGCGGCGGAGGCGGCGGTCACCGAGGTGGCGGCGGGCTCGGGGCTGTACGTGCCGCGGCTCTTCGACGACTACGCGTCCTTCACCGGCCGTCCGGCGGCGCTGTTCGCGCTGCCCGTGGTGCGGCGGCCCGGCGTCGGCTGCGTCACGGTGCTCGGCGGCGGCTATCCGGCGTCCGGTGCGGCCGGGCGGGACCGGCTGCCCGTCCCGTACCTGCCGGAGGGGCTGCGGTACGACCCGCGGGAGGGGCCGGGCGAGGTGCAGACGCCGCTGCTGGGCTCGCCGGCGGACGACCTGCGGATCGGCGACAAGGTGTGGTTCCGGCACGCGAAGGCCGGTGAGCTGTGTGAGCGGTTCGACGTGCTGCGCCTGGTGGAGGGGGACCGCGTGGTGGACACGGTCCCCACGTACCGGGGCGAGGGCCGGACCTTCCTGTGACCGCTACAGCGGGGTGACGTACGCGCCGGAGATGCCGCCGTCGACGAGGAAGTCGGAGGCGTTGACGAAGGAGGAGTCGTCGCTGGCGAGGAAGGCGACGGCCGCCGCGATCTCGTCGGCCTCGGCGAACCGGCCCACCGGGATGTGCACGAGCCGGCGGGCGGCGCGCTCCGGGTCCTTGGCGAACAGCTCCTGGAGGAGCGGGGTGTTGACGGGTCCGGGGCAGAGCGCGTTGACCCGGATGCCCTCGCGGGCGAACTGTACGCCGAGTTCGCGGGACATGGCGAGGACGCCGCCCTTGGAGGCGGTGTACGAGATCTGGCTGGTGGCCGCGCCCATGATCGCGACGAAGGAGGCGGTGTTGATGATGGAGCCCTTGCCCTGGCGCCGCATGTACGGGAGGGCGGCCTTGCAGCAGAGGTAGACGGAGGTGAGGTTGACGTCCTGGACGCGCTTCCACGCCTCCAGGCCGGTCTCCAGGATGGAGTCGTCGTCGGGCGGGGAGATGCCGGCGTTGTTGAAGGCGACGTCGACGGAGCCGTAGGTCTCGAAGGCGACCCGGAAGAGGTTCTCGACCTCCTCGGGGTCGGTGACGTCGACCTGGACGAAGGTGCCGCCGACGGCCTCGGCGGCGGCCTTCCCGGCCCGTTCGTCGATGTCGCCGCAGACGACGTTCGCCCCTTCGGAGGCGAGGCGGCGGGCGGTGGCGAGGCCGATGCCGCTGCCGGCGCCGGTGATGACGGCGGTGCGGCCGACGAGCCGGCGGCAGATGATCTCTTCGGTGGTCATGGTCAGCCTTCCGTGCTGATGAAGACGTTCTTGGTCTCGGTGAAGGCGGTCAGGGCGTCCGGGCCGAGTTCGCGGCCGAGCCCGGACTGACGGAAGCCGCCGAACGGGGTCCAGTAGCGGACGCTGGAGTGGGAGTTGACGGAGAGGTTGCCGGCCCGGACGGCGCGGGAGGCGCGCAGGGCGCGGCCGACGTCACGGGTCCAGATCGAGCCGGACAGGCCGTACGGGGTGGCGTTGGCGAGCCGGATCGCGTCGGCCTCGTCCTCGAAGGGGAGGACGACGGCGACGGGGCCGAAGATCTCCTCGACGGCGCAGGGGGCGTCCTCGGGGACGCCGGTGAGGACGGTCGGCGGGAACCAGAAGCCGGGGCCCTCGGGCGCCTTGCCGCGGATGGCCTCGGCGTCCTCGGGGACGTAGCCGCGGACGCGGTCGAGCTGGGCGCGGGAGATGAGCGGGCCCATCTGGGTGCGCTCGTCGAGCGGGTCGCCGACGACGGTCTCCTCGATCGCCGGGGCGAGGAGTTCCAGGAAGCGGTCGTACGCGCTGCGCTGCACGAGGATCCGGGTGCGGGCGCAGCAGTCCTGGCCGCTGTTGTCGAGGAAGGCCAGGGGGGCCGCGGCGGCGGCGGCCTCGATGTCGGCGTCGGCGAAGACGATGTTGGGGCTCTTGCCGCCGAGTTCGAGGGTGAGCCGTTTCACCTGGTCGGCGGCCTTGGCCATGATCGTCTTGCCGGTGCGGGTGGAGCCGGTGAAGACGATCTTGGCGACGCCGGGGTGGGTGACGAGGGCGTCGCCGGCGACGGGCCCCTCGCCGGGGAGGACCTGGAAGAGATGCTCGGGGAGGCCGGCCTCCAGGGCGAGTTCGGCGAGGCGGAGCGCGGTGAGCGGGGTGGTCTCGGCGGGTTTGAGGATCACGGCGTTGCCGGCGGCGAGGGCGGGGGCGGTGGCCCAGGCGGCGATGGGCATGGGGAAGTTCCAGGGCGCGATGACACCGATCACGCCGAGGGGTTCGAGGAGGGTGACGTCGAGGCCGCCGGCGACCGGGATCTGGCGCCCGTTCAGGCGCTCGGCGCCGCCGGCCGCGTAGTCGAGGAGGTCGCGGACGTTCCCGGCCTCCCAGCGGGCGTTGCCGATCGTGTGGCCGGCCTCGCGGACCTCCAGGAGGGCCAGTTCCTCGGTGTGGGCGTCGACGGCGGAGGCGAACCGGCGGAGCAGCCGGGCCCGGTCGGCGGGGGCGGCGGCGGCCCAGGCGCGCTGGGCGGCGGCGGCGCGGGTGACGGCGGCGTCGACGTCGGCGCGGCTCGCGGCGGGGACGGTGGCGACGTGTTCCTCCGTCGCCGGGTTCAGTACCTGGAGTGCGGTGGGCAAGGGGGCTCGGTCCTCTCAGTGGCGTTCGAAGGAGCGGCGCAGTTCCCAGTCCGTGACGGCCGCCTCGAAGGCGGCGAGTTCGACCCGGGCCATGTTGAGGTAGTGGGCGACGACCTCGGCGCCGAAGGCCTCCTTGGCGATCTCGCTGGTCTCCCAGAGTTCGGCGGCCTCGCGCAGGGTGGTGGGGACGTGGGCGTGGTCGGCGGTGTAGGCGTTCCCGGTGCAGGGCGGCGGGAGTTCGAGGCCCCGCTCGATGCCGTGGAGGCCGGCGGCGACCATCGCGGCGACGGCGAGGTAGGGGTTGACGTCGCCGCCGGGGACCCGGTTCTCGAAGCGCGTGGAGGGGCCGTGGCCGACGATCCGGTAGGCGCAGGTGCGGTTGTCGTGGCCCCAGGCGACGGCGGTCGGGGCGAAGGAGCCGGGCTGGAAGCGCTTGTAGGAGTTGATGTTGGGGGCGAGGAGCAGGGAGAGGTCACGGAGGGCGGCGAGCTGTCCGGCGAGGAAGTGCCGCATGACCGGGGACATGCCGTGCGGGTCGTCGCCGGCCATGACGTTGGTGCCGGAGGCGTCCTGGAGGGAGAGGTGGATGTGGCAGGAGTTGCCCTCGCGCTCGTTGTACTTGGCCATGAAGGTGAGCGCGACGCCCTCCTGGGAGGCGATCTCCTTGGCGCCTGTCTTGTAGACGGCGTGCTGGTCGCAGGTGACGAGGGCCTCGTCGTAGCGGAAGGCGATCTCGTGCTGGCCGGGGTTGCACTCGCCCTTGGCGGACTCGACGGTGAGGCCGGCGGCGGTCATCTCGTTGCGGATGCGGCGCAGCAGGGGTTCGACGCGGCCGGTGCCGAGGACGGAGTAGTCGACGTTGTACTGGTTGGCCGGCGTCAGGCCGCGGTAGCCGGCGTCCCACGCCTGCTCGTAGGTGTCCCGGAAGACGATGAACTCCAGCTCGGTCCCGACGTGGGCGGTGAGGCCGAGGGCGGCGAGCCGGTCGAGCTGCCGGCGGAGGATCTGGCGGGGCGCGGCGGCGACGGGTGAGCCGTCGGCCCAGGTCAGGTCGGCGGTGACCAGGGCGGTGGCCTCGTTCCAGGGGACGCGGCGGAGGGTGGCGAGGTCGGGGCGCATGGCGAAGTCGCCGTAGCCGCGCTCCCAGGAGGACATCGCGTAGCCGTCGACGGTGTTCATCTCGGTGTCGACGGCGAGGAGGTAGTTGCAGCCCTCGGTGCCGTGGTCGAGGACGTCGCCGAGGAAGAAGGGGGCGGCGAACCGCTTGCCCTGGAGCCGGCCCTGCATGTCCGGGAAGGCCAGGACGACGGTGTCGATCTCGCCGGTCGCCACGAGGGAGCGCAGTTCCTCGACGGTGAGCGGGGGTGTGCGGTCTGCCACGGGACGACTCTCCTCGTTCGGCCTGCCGGGAGTCATAAGGTATGGGGCGAGACCATTGCTTGGGAAGTGTCAGGGGAAGGGGCGGCGCGAAGTGGTCCGTACGAGTGAACCGACCGGTTCCGTCGACCGGTTGACGCCGGTGCTGCGCCCGGTCCGGGCCGGCAACGGCTTCGAGGAGGCCCTGGAGCAGCTGCTCCAGGTGGTGCGGCTGGGCCTGGTCCCGGACGGCGGGCGGCTGCCCGCCGAGCGGGAGCTGGCGGAGCGGCTGGGGATCAGCCGGGTCACGCTCCGCGAGGTGCTGAAGGTGCTCCAGGAGCAGGGGCTGGTGGAGAGCCGGCGCGGCCGGTACGGCGGAACGTTCGTGCGCCCGCGCCCGCGGGACCCGGACGGGGCGGAGCTGCGCCGCCGGATCGCCGCGGTCGACATGGAGGACGCGCTGCGCTTCCGGGAGGTCCTGGAGGAGGGCGCGGCCGGGCTGTGCGCGGCGCACGGCCTGGACGCGGCGGGCGCGGACCGGCTGCGGGCGGCGCTCGCGGCCACCCATGACGCGCCGCTGGCCGGCTACCGCCGCCGGGACACCCTGCTGCACCTCACGCTGGCCGAGCTGTCCGGCTCCCCCAGTCTGGCGGCGCAGTACGCGGCGGTCCGGGCGACCGTCAACGACCTGCTGGACTGCATCCCGCTCCTGGTCCGCAACCTGGAGCATTCGCAGCACCAGCACACGGCGCTGGTGGAGGCGGTCCTGGACGGGGACGCGGAGGCGGCGCGCGCGGTGGCGCGGGAGCACTGCGCGGGGACCGCCGCGCTGCTGCGCGGCTTTCTGGCGTGAAAGGTATGTCGCCGGTCCATTGAGCCGCGGAGGGCGCCCGGAGCGTTCTAGAGTCGGCGCCAGGTGTCCCCCCGCGACCTCCTGGAGGCAGTCCCGTGGCCCAGCCGCTGATCGGTGTGACGACGTATCTGGACCGGGCGCGCTGGCGGGCCTGGGACATGCCGGCGGCGCTGCTGCCCGCGCAGTACCCCCGGTACGTGCGGGACGGCGGCGGCCTGGTGGTGATGCTGCCGCCGGACGCCCCGGCCGCCGCGGCGGCGGTGCTGGCGCGGCTCGACGGTCTGGTGGTGGCGGGCGGCGCCGACGTGGAGCCCGCGCGGTACGGGGCCGAGCCCGATCCGCGGACCGGCCCGCCGGCGCGGGAGCGGGACGCGTGGGAGCTGGCGCTGATCGACGCGGCGCTCGCCGCGGGCACCCCGCTGCTCGGGGTCTGCCGGGGGATGCAGCTGCTCAACGTGGCGCTGGGCGGGACGCTGACGCAGCACCTGGACGGGCACGTGGAGGCCGAGGGGGTGATGGGCCTGCATCCGGTGAAGCCGGTGCCGGGCACGCTGTACGCCTCGCTCGTCCCCGAGCAGGCCGAGGTGCCGACCTACCACCACCAGGCCGTGGACCGGCTGGGCGCGGGTCTGGTGCCGTCCGCGTACGCGGAGGACGGCACGGTCGAGGCGGTGGAGCTGGCGGGGGCGGGCTGGGCCCTCGGGGTGCAGTGGCACCCGGAGATGGGCGAGGACCCGAGGGTCGTCCGCGGGCTGGTCCGGGCGGCGGCGGCCGTACGGGGCTGAGGCGGTCCCGGAGAACGCGGACGTACGGCGGGGGTGGCGGGGCGGCCGGGGTGGGCGGTCCGGCCGCCCCGCGGTACGGGGGCCGCGGTCAGGCGGCAGGGTGGGTGGCCGCGACCGGGCGCCGGCCGAGGACCAGGTAGAGGACGGTGGCGACGGCCATGCCGGCGGGCAGCGAGAGGTCCATGCCGACGGCGGCGGCGACCGGTCCCGTGTAGACGCTGTCGACGCACAGGGCGCCGGCCGCGACGCCGCCGAACAGGGCGGTCGCCCCGGCCGGGTTGACGCCGGCGGTGTACCAGAAGGGGCTGCCGGGGGTCTCGTCGGCGAGCCCGGCCACGTCGTAGCGGTTGCGCCGGAGCAGGATGTCCGTCGCGTACACGCACATCAGCGGGCCGGTGAGGACGGTGATCGCCTGGAGGGCGTTGCTGACGGTGTCCAGGAAGTCGGAGACCAGCAGTCCGTACAGGGTGAGCGCGACCGCGACCGCGCCGTCGAGGAGGACCGAGACGGTCCGGCGGACCGGCAGGCCGACGGCCTGGAGGGCGAGACCCGCGCTGTACGCGGTGAGGGCGTTGATCGCGACGGTGCCGAGGACCAGGGCCAGCAGGAAGACCGGCACGAACCAGCCCGGCAGGATGCCCTGGAGCGCCGTCTGGGGGTCCGTCATGTCGACGGCGGTGGCGGCGAAGGCGCCCAGCGCACTGACCACGACACTCGGCACGAACGCGCCGAGCGCGGTCCACAGCGCGATGGCGCGCGGGGAGCTGTCCCGGGGCAGGTAGCGGGAGAAGTCGGCGCTCGTGGTGTACGAGAGCGGCCCCGAGGCGATCATCGTGGTGCCCGCGAGCAGCACGGCCCACAGGGCGGCGCCGGAGAGCCGTTCGGCGGGGGCGTACGCGAAGTCGGCGTGCCGGAACACGGCGAGGGCGACGACGGCGAACGCCCCGCTCAGCGCCAGCGTGACCGGCAGGTAGAGCCGGACGATCAGCGCGTGTCCGTAGACGCTGATGGCCAGGGTGACGGCGGCGACGACCACGACGACCGCCACCTTCACCGGGGTGTTCACCGGCAGGCCGGTCTTCCCGACGAGGGCGAAGGCGGCGGTCGCGGCGGCGGCGAGGTTGAGCGCGAAGTAGCAGACGGAGACCAGCCAGCCGCCGACCGCGTTGTTCACGCGGTTGCCGCGGACGCCGTAGAGGGTGCGGGTGACGACCTCGCTGGGCGCGCCGGCGGCCGGGCCTGAGGTGGCGAGCACGCCGGTGAGGACCCAGAAGAGGTTGCCGGCGACGATCACGCCGATCGCCTGCGGCAGGGTGAGGCCCATCAGGACGAGGGTGCCGCCGATGACCAGACTCAGGTAGTTGACGTTGGCCGCGGCCCAGACGGAGAACAGCTCGCGGGGGTGTCCGTGGCGTTCGGCGTCCGGGATGTGGTCGATGCCGTGGGCCTCGACGCGGCCGGGCCGGCCGCCCGCCGGCAGGGGGTCCGACGCGCGCTCTGTCCCGGGGCGCGGGTCGGGGATCGTGGAAGCCATGCGGCCCTCCGGTGCGTGATTGCCCACCTGGTTGCTTATTGGTCGCACACTCAATAGCATCCCCGGTATGTCGTCAAGCGTTCAGCGCAAGCGGATCCGGAAATCCCCCGAGGCCCGGCGGGCGGAGATCGTGGCGACCGCCGCGCGCGTCGCCCTGACCGAAGGGCTCGAATGCGTCACCCTGCGGCGGGTCGCCGAGGAGCTCGCCGTGCGGCCCGGCCTGATCAGCCATTACTTCCCGTCGGCCGAGGACCTGGTGGCCGAGGCGTTCGCGGTCGCGGCCCTCGGCGAGCTCGACGCGCTGCTGCCGGCCGAGCGCCCGGACGGCACCCCCGCCCAGTACCTCGCCCGCTACTTCGCGCTGTCCTCGGGCGAGGCGTACGACGACATCAGCCGCCTCTGGATCAACGCCCGTCACCTCAGCCGCTACCGGCCCGTCCTGCGGGACCGGGTCACCCGCATGGAACTCGCCTCCGACGACCGCCTGGAGCGGCTGATCCGCGACGGCGTCGAGCGCGGCGAGTTCCACACCGACGACCCCCGGTCGGCCGCCATCCAGATCCTGGTCGTCCTCGACGGCCTCGGCGCCCACGCCAACTCGGACCGCACCGACCGGCCCCCGGCCGTCACCCGCCTCGCCCTCAGCACCGCCGAACGCGCCCTCGGCCTCCCCCACGGCACCCTCGACGCCCCCGGCGCGACCGGCACCCTGCCGCTCGCGTTCTCCCCGACGGACGCGGCGGAAGCGGCGGTGGCGGCCGGCGCCGCGGCCGGCGCCCCGCCCGCCGGCGCCCCCGCGGCCGAGGCGCCGACGCCCGCGGAGACCTGACGGCGGCGCGTCCCCCGCGACCCTGCGGCGCACCCCGACGCAAATTGGCGGCGCACCTCGCACGCCCCGGCGACGCGCCGAACCCGCCGCCCGGCGCGCCCGTACGCGCCCCGCTACCCCGCCGTACCCCCCTTGTGCCCCGCCGCCCGCCGGCGCGCCGCCCCCTCCCCCGTACCACCCGCCACCTCGCAAGGAGCCCCCCGTGTCCACCCGACTCGTCCTGCACTCCGCCCGCCTGCTCGACCCCGGCAGCGGGGGCTTCCTGGAGGCGAGCGCGCTCGCCGTGGGCGAGGACGGGCGGATCGCCGCGCTCGGCGACGACCGCGAGGTGCGGGCGCTCGCCGGACCCGCCACCACCGTCGTCGACCTGAAGGGCGCGGTCGTCACCCCCGGCCTCGTCGACGGGCACGTGCACCCCGTCACCGGCGCCGAACTGACCGGCGGCCTCGACCTCTCCGGCTGCGCCGACCTCGCCGAGGTCCGCGAGGCGCTGGGCCGCGCGGCGCGCCGGCTGCGGCGCGGCGACTGGCTCTTCGCCTGGGGGCTCGACCCGAACGTCTTCGGCGACCGGCCCGTCGGCATCGCGCCCTTCGACACCGTCCTGCACGGGGTGCCCGCCTTCCTGCTGCTCTTCGACGCGCACTCCGCGCTCGCCTCCCGCCGCGCCCTCGAACTCGCCGGCATCGACGGCCCGCGCACCTTCGACCAGGCGTCCGCCGAGATCGTCTGCGACGCCGACGGGCGCCCCACCGGACTGCTCCAGGAGGACGCCGCGTGCGCGCTCGTCGAGCGCGTCGCCCCGCAGCCGACCCGCGCCGAGCGCGTGGAGCGGCTGGCCGCCGCCCTGGACGGGATGGCGGCGGCCGGGCTGACCGGCGGGCACGTCATGGACGCCAACGGCGACAGCCTCGACCTCTTCGCCGAACTCGACGCCGCCGGCCGGCTGCCGCTGCGGCTCCGGGTGGCGCCCTGGTGCCAGCCCGGCACCGACGCCGCCGGTGTCGAGGAGCTGATCGCCCTCCAGGGCCGCGGCGGCGCGCTGTGGCGGGTGGCCGGCGTGAAGCTCTTCATGGACGGCACCATCGACAACGGCACCGCGTGGCTGGAGCGGCCCGACTGCCACGGCGAGTCCACCCACGCGTTCTGGCCGGACCCCGAGGCGTACACGGAGATCATCGGCGCGCTGCACCGCGCCGGGGTGCCGACGGCGACCCACGCCATCGGCGACGCCGCCGTGCGGCACGTCCTCGACGCCGTCGAGAAGGCCCGGGCGACCGGCGGCGACCCGGGCGTACGGCACCGGGTCGAGCACATCGAGACCGTCCCCGACGACACCCTCGGCCGCTTCGCCGGGCTGGGCGTCGTCGCCTCCATGCAGCCGACCCACTGCTGCGACTTCACCCGCGCCGACCACACCGACAACTGGTCGCGCCGGCTCGGCGAGGAGCGCGCCGGGCGCGCCTGGCGCTGCCGGGACCTCGTGGACTCCGGCGCGACCGTGGTGCTGGGCTCGGACTGGCCGATCGCGCCGTACCCGCCGCTGGGCGTGCTCGCCGGGGCCGTGCACCGCCGCCCGACCCGGGACCTGACCCAGCCGCCGCACGGGCCCGAGCAGGCGCTGACCCCGCTGGACGCGCTGCGCGGACTGACGACGGGACCGGCGTACGCGGCGGGTGAGGAGCACCGCTCCGGCCGGCTCGCCGTCGGCCACCACGGCGACCTCACGGTCCTCGGGGCCGACCCGCTGACCGTGCCGCCCGCTGAACTCGCCGCCGTCCCGGTGCTGCTGACGGCCGTCGACGGCCGCGTGACCCACCGGGCGGACCGCCTCTGACCGGCCCGGCGGGGCTCAGCCGCCGGGCCGGGCCCTCGTCAGGGTGAGGAGGTCGCGGGCCGGGCCGGTGGGCCGGTGGCCGGTCGGCCAGACGGCCCGCAGGTCGCGGCTGAGCCGGACGCCGGCGACCGGCACGGCGACCAGGCGGCGCGACGCCAGCTCCTCGGCGATCGCCAGCTCGCTGAGGACCGCCGGGCCCGCGCCGCTCACCGCCGCCGCCTTCACGGCGGTCGTGGAGGCCAGTTCGAGCAGCGGGCGGGCCAGCCCGCCGTGTCCGGCGAGCGCCGCGTCCAGGACCTGCCGGGTGCCCGAGCCGTGCTCGCGCAGCACCAGCGGGGTCGCCGCCAGCTCCGCCGGGTCGATCGGGGCCCGGCGGCGGGCCCACGGGTGCGAGGGCGCGGCCACCACCGCGAGCCGGTCGTGGGCGACCACCGTGCCGTCGAGCCCGTCCGGCACCGACAGGCCCTCGACGAACCCGAGGTCCGCCTCCCCCGCCAGCAGCCGCTCGGCGACCACCGCCGAGTTCCCGGCCTGCAGCGACACCGCCGTGTCCGGCCGCTCGGCGCGCAGCGCGATCAGCCAGCCCGGCAGCAGGTACTCGGCGATCGTCATGGACGCGACCACCCGCAGCCGCGAGTCCCGGCGCCCCCGCAGCGCCTGCACGCCCGCGTCGAACGCCTCGGCGGACTCCACGATCCGCCGGGCCCAGTCGGTGACGAGCGCGCCCGCGTCGGTGAGCCGGGAGCCGCGCGGCGAGCGGTCCACGAGCGCCACGCCGAGCTGCCGCTCCATCGAGCGGATGCGGCTGCTCGCCGCCGGCTGGGTGATGCCGACCTCGCGGGCGGCGGCGCCGAGGCTGCCGTGCCGGGCGACGGCCAGGAGCAGTTCCAGGGCGCCGAGGTCGGGGACCCGGTGCGAGAGGTGCGCGGTCGCCGGCTCCCACGCCCCGGGGCCTGACCCCGGAGCGGCGAGGGCCGCCGCGGCCGTCACCCTCCCGGCGCCCGCGCCCCCGCCGGTACCCCGCTCCGTCCCGGCGCCCGCGCCCCCGCCGGTGCCCCGCTCCGTCCCGCCACCGCCGCCGTCCCGCTCCCTGCTCATAAAGCCAGCTTATGACGTCATAGCCGCGTGCTCCCTGGTGGGGGCCCTGACCTGCGGCGATGGTGGAGGCATGGCAAGCCTCGCACCCTCCCGCCCCCTCCTGCGCGCCACCACCCCCGGCGCCCGGGCGACCCGCTCGGTCCGTCACCTCGGCCCGAACTGGTACGCCTCCGTGATGGGCACCTCCGTCGTCGGCACCGCGGGCGCCGCGCTCCCCGTCACCGTGCCCGGCCTCCGTACCGCCTGCACCGCCGTCTGGGCGCTCTCCCTCGCGATGCTGCTGACCCTGCTGGCCGCGCGGGCCGCGCACTGGCGCCGCCACCGCGACCAGGCCCGCGCCCATCTCCTCGACCCGGCCGTGGCGCCCTTCTACGGCTGTCTGTCGATGGCGCTGCTCGCCGTCGGCGGCGGCACCCTCACCCTCGGCCGGGACTGGATCGGCCTGCCCGCCGCCGTCGCCGTCGACGCCGTCCTGTTCACCGCCGGCACCGCGGTGGGTCTCGCCGCCGCCGTCGCCGTGCCCTATCTGATGGTGGTCCGGCACCGGATCGAGCAGGCGTCCCCGGTCTGGCTGCTGCCCGTCGTCGCCCCCATGGTGTCCGCCGCGCTCGGCCCGCTGCTCCTCCCCCACCTGCCCGAGGGCCAGGCCCGGCAGACGCTCCTGATCGCCTGCTACGCCATGTTCGGCATCAGCCTGCTCGCGACCCTCGTGATGCTGCCGCTGGTCTTCGGCCGGCTCGTCCTCGACGGCCCCCTGCCGCTCGCCCTCACCCCGACGCTCTTCCTCGTCCTGGGCCCCCTCGGGCAGTCGACCACCGCCGCCAACGCGTTCGCGGACGCCGCCGCCGGCGTCCTCGCCGACCCGTACGCCCACGGCTTCGCCGCCTTCGCCGTCCTCTACGGCGTGCCCGTCACGGGATTCGCCCTGCTGTGGCTGGCACTCGCCGGGGCGATGGTGGTGCGGGCCCGGCGGGCCGGCATGGGCTTCGCGATGACCTGGTGGGCCTTCACCTTCCCCGTCGGCGCCGTCGTCACCGGCGCCGAGGGGCTCGCCCGCCACACCGGCCTGGACGCCTTCCGGTGGCTCGCCGTCGCCCTGTACGTCCTCCTCGCCGCGGCCTGGCTGGTGGCCGGCGTCCACACCGCGCGCGGCCTGCTCAGCGGAGCGCTGCTCGCAGCGCCCGCCCCAGCACCCGCGGTGCCGTCGCCAGCGACGGCCCGTACCAGGTGAGCATCCGCCCGTCGACGAGCGCCGCGGCGGTCCCGGGGAACGCCTCGGGGCCGTCGTCCGCGGTGAAACGGTACGGCTCGTCCGGGAGGACCACCAGCTCCGGACGGGCCGCGGTCAGCTCGCCGAGCGGCACCTTCGGATAGCGCTCGGGATGGTCCGCGTACAAGTTGCGGACGCCGAGACGGGCCAGCAGGTCGCCCGCGAAGGTGTCCCGGCCGAGCACCATCCAGGGTCGCCGCCAGACGGGCACCACGGCGGCCACCCCGTCGCCGGCGGGCTCCGCGCCGGCCCACGCCTCCTCCGCCTCGGCCAGCCAGCGCGGCCGGCGGGGCGCGCCGCAGGCGGCGAGCACATCGCCGAGGGCGGCCAGGCCCTGCTCCAGGGTGCGGATCTCGGTGACCAGCACCTCGGCGCCGGCGTCCCGCAGGGCGTCGAGGTCGGCCGGCCGGTTCTCCTCCTCGTTGGCGAGGACGAGATCGGGGCGGAGCGCCAGCACCGCCGGCACGTCGGGGTTCTTGGTGCCGCCGATCCGGGCGACGGACAGCCCGGCCGGATGACTGCACCAGTCGGTCGCGCCGACCAGCAGCCCCGGCGCGGTCACCGCGACCGCCTCGGTGAGCGACGGCACCAGGGAGACGACCCGCGGGGTCCGGCCCCGGATCCCGGTCACTCCTCCTCGACCTCGACGTGGTCGGCGACCGCGACGACGAGCAGCCGGGTGCCGGGCTCGGTGGCGCGCCAGCGGTGCCGTACGCCGCCGGAGAGGTAGAGGGAGTCGCCGCGGCCCAGCCGGTGCGCCCGGCCCTCGGCCTCGACCTCGGCGGCGCCGTCGGCGACGTACAGCAGCTCGGCGTTGCGGTGCTGGAACTCGCGGCCCGCGTCCTGCTCGCCGGTGAACTCCAGGGCGTGGAGCTGGTGCCGGCCGCGCACCAGGCGCCGTACGCCCTCCGGCAGGGCGGCGCCGCCCTCGCCGGCGCGGACGACGTCGACCGTGCGGGCGGCCTCGGCGACGGCGAGGAGGTCGGCGGCGGTGGTCTGCAGGGCCTCGGCGACCAGCTCCAGGGAGCGGCGGCTGGGCCGGGCCCGCTCGTTCTCGATCTGGCTGAGGAAGGGGACGGAGAGGCCGCTGCGGGCCGAGACCACGGCCAGGGTGAGCTGGAGGGCCCGGCGGCGCCTCTTGACGGCCGCGCCCACGCGAGGTGCTTCCTTCTCGTCCATGGCCACCCTCCCTCTGCCGGCTGCCTCGTCGCGTACCGACCGGTTACCTGCACCTTACGCAGCTTTGGGCCGGGGTTTCGCGTCGTGCCGGAAAGGGAGGCGGAAAGGGGCCGGTGACGGCACGGAACAGGGGCGGCCGCCGGTCACGCCCGGCGACCGCCCCTGTCCGGCGGGTGAGGACCGCGGCTACTGCGGGGCCAGTCGCTCCGCGAGTCCGGGCTGGGCGTCCAGCCAGGTGCGGACCGCCTGCTGCTCCTTGCCCTTGCCGGTCTCCTGGATCTCCTTCTCCAGGCCGGTCAGCTGCTGCTCCGTGAGCGTGAAGTCCTTCAGCCAGGCGCCCACCTCGGGGTTCTCCTCGCTGAAGCCCTTGCGGGCCAGGGTGTGCACGCCGTCGCCCTTGCCCCAGACGCCCTTCGGGTCGGCGAGCTTGGTCAGGTCGTGCGCGGAGTAGGCCCAGTGCGGCGACCAGAGGGTGACGACGACCGGCTCCTCGCGGTCGTACGCCCGCTTCAGCTCGGCGAGCATGCCGGGCGTGGAGCCGTCCACGACCTCGTACTCGCCCTCCAGGCCGTACTCCTTCAGCACCTTGTCCTTCAGCAGGCCCATCATCCCGGCGCTCGGCTCGATGCCGACGATGCGGCCCTTGAAGCGGTCGCCCTTGCCCTTGAGGTCGGCGAGCGACTTCACGTCCTTCACGTACGAGGGGACGCTGAGCTCCAGCGAGGTCGGGCCGTACCAGGAGCCCAGGTCCTCCAGCTTGTTCCCGTACTTCTCCAGGTACTGGGCGTGGGTGACGGGCAGCCAGGCGTCGGTCTGGAAGTCGAGCTGCCCGCCGGCCAGACCGGTGTAGAGCGCGCCGGCCTCCAGCTGTTGCGTCTCGACCTCGTAACCGCGGCGCTCCAGCAGCTCCTTCCACAGATAGGTGGAGGCGATGCCCTCGTCCCACGGGATGTAGCCGATGCTGATCTTCTTGCCGTGGCCGGCGCCCGCGCCGGAGGCGGTCGTCGAGGTGGCGCCGGAGCCGCCGAGGAAGCCGGAGCCGCCGGCGACGAGCGCCAGGACGACGACGCCGACGAGCGCGGTCACGGGCTGCGGGCGGTGCGCCCACAGCTGCGCGGTGCGGCGGCGGGCGGTGACCGCGCGGGCCTTGGCGAGGGCGCGGCGGCCGAGCGGGGAGACCTGGCGGCCGAGGGCGCCGGTCATCCGGTCCAGGTACATGGCGAGGACGACGATGGAGACGCCGGCCTCGAAGCCGAGGCCGATGTCGACGTTGCCGATGGCCCGGTAGACGGCGCCGCCGAGCCCGCCGCCGCCGACCATGCCGGCGATGACGACCATGGACAGGCCCAGCATGATGACCTGGTTGACGCCGGCCATGATCGTGGGCACGGCGAGCGGCAGCTGGACGCGGAGCAGGGTGTTGCGCGGAGTGGTGCCGAACGCCTCGGCGGCCTCCACGAGTTCGGCGTCCACCTGGCGGATGCCGAGCTCGGTCATCCGCACGCCGGGCGGCAGCGCGAAGACGATGGTGGCGATGATGCCGGGGACGACGCCGACGCCGAAGAAGATGATGCCGGGGATGAGGTAGACCATCGCCGGCATGGTCTGCATGAAGTCGAGAACGGGCCGCAGCACCGTGCTGACCGTCTTCGAGCGGGCCGCCCAGATGCCCAGCGGGACCGCGATCACCAGGGTGACGAGGGTGGCGACGAGGACCAGCGACAGCGTCGCCATCGCCTCGTCCCACAGCTGGACGGAGTCGACCAGCGCGAGCCCGGCGAAGGCGAGCAGGCCGGCGGCGAGACCGCGCAGCCACCAGGCGACGACCGCGAGGATGCCGGCCAGCAGCAGCGGCTGCGGCGCCGACAGGACGGCGTCGACGCCGTCGTACAGGCCGGTGATGCCGCTGCTGACGGCGTCGAACAGCCAGGAGAACTGCGCCTGGAGCCAGTCGACGGAACGGTCGACCCAGGAGCCGAGGGGAAGCCTAGGCATGGAGCGTCACCTCCTCGGCGGTCAGCCCGCCCATCACGGCGAGAAGCTTTTCCTTGTGTACGACTCCGAGGGCGGAGCCGCCGGCGTCCCGGACGGTCACCGGGTGCGGGCCCGCGGCGGCGAGGGCGCACAGGTCGGCCAGGAGCGTGTCGGGGCCGGCGACCGGGGCGTCCGGGTCGACGGGTCCGTCGGCGGCCGTCATGACCGCGGAGGCGGTGAGCACCCGGGAGCGGTCGACGTCCTGGATGAAGGAGGCCACGTAGTCGTCGGCGGGCCGGACGAGGATGTCCTCGGCGGTGCCGAGCTGCACGATCCGGCCGCCGCGCATCACGGCGATGCGGTCGCCGAGGCGCATGGCCTCGTTGAGGTCGTGGGTGATGAAGACGATCGTCTTCTTCAACTGCTTCTGGAGCACCAGCAGCTGGTCCTGCATGTCGCGGCGGATCAGCGGGTCGAGGGCGCTGAAGGACTCGTCCATGAGGAGCAGGTCGGCGTCGGTGGCGAGCGCCCGGGCCAGGCCCACGCGCTGCTGCATGCCGCCGGACAGCTCGTCGGGCCAGGACTTCTCCCAGCCGGCCAGGCCGCACAGCTCCAGCGCCTCGGCGGCCCGCTTCTCGCGCTCGGCGCGCGGCACGCCCTGGACCTCCAGGCCGTAGCCGGCGTTCTCCAGGACGGTGCGGTGCGGGAACAGCGCGAAGTGCTGGAAGACCATGCTGATGCGGCGCGAACGGACCTCGCGCAGGGCGCGGGGGGTGAGCGCGGTGAGGTCGTCGCCGTCGTAGAGGACGCGGCCCGCGGTCGGTTCCAGCAGGCCGTTGAGCATGCGCAGGAGGGTGGACTTGCCGGATCCGGAGAGGCCCATGACCACGAAGATCTGGCCGGGTTCGACCACGAAGGACGCGTCGACGACGGCGGCGGTGACGCCGTCCTCGCGGAGCGCGTCGCGGTCGGCGTCGCCGGCGGCGAGGGCACGGACGGCCTCGGTCTCGTCGGCGGGGCGTCTGGCGAACACCTTGAACAGGTGGTCGGCCTGGAGCCTGGACACATTCACCTCACGGGTAGCAGGGAAGACGGCCCGTCACCCCCGCGCACGCGCCGTGGAGCACGACGGGATCCGCCCGCCCACCCGTTCTGTACGGGGCCCACTGCTCAGGGCCCCTTACCGGGTCCGCTCCGGGCACGCGCCTTCCCTGCGCCCCTGGGGGCAAACGCAAAGGTGACGGGGGTCACGGAAGCGTGTGGAGTGGCGCGAGGGGCGGGGGCGGGGAGTGCGGCGGCGGGGAGAGTTGATGGTCGGCGCGGCGGTCCGGGCGCCGGGGCGCGCGGGTGCCTCGGCGGGGGCCGGGTGTCGGTGGGGTGGGGCATGATCGGGGGGTGACGCGACGCCTGATGCTCCTGGACACCGCCAGCCTCTACTTCCGCGCGTACTTCGGCGTGCCGGACTCGGTCCGGGCCCCGGACGGGACGCCGGTCAACGCCGTGCGCGGCCTGCTCGACTTCATCGGCCGGCTGGTGCAGGACCACCGGCCCGACGAGCTCGTCGCCTGCTGGGACGCGGACTGGCGTCCGCAGTGGCGGGTGGACCTGATCCCCTCGTACAAGGCGCACCGGGTGGCCGTGGAGACGGAGACCGGGCCGGACGAGGAGGAGATCCCCGACACGCTCTCCCCGCAGGTCCCGGTGATCGAGGACGTCCTCGCGGCGCTCGGCATCGCCCGGATCGGGGCCGCCGGGTACGAGGCGGACGACGTCATCGGCACCCTGGCGGAGCGGGCGAAGGGTCCGGTGGACATCGTCACCGGCGACCGCGACCTCTTCCAGCTGGTGGACGACGAGCGGGCGGTCCGGGTGCTGTACCCGCGCAAGGGCGTCGGCGACTGCGACCTGGTGGACTCCGAGATGATCCGTACGAAGTACGGGGTGCGGCCCGACCAGTACGCGGACTTCGCCGCCCTCCGCGGCGACGCCAGCGACGGCCTGCCCGGCGTGAAGGGCATCGGCGAGAAGACGGCCGCGCAGCTGATCACCGAGTACGGCGACCTGGCGGGCGTACGGGCCGCGGCCGAGGACCGCACCTCCAAGCTGACCCCCGCGAAGCGGCGCGGGATCGTGGAGGCCGCGGCCTATCTGGACGTGGCGCCGACGGTGGTCCGGGTGGCGCGGGACGTCCCGCTGCCGGACGTCGACCCGACCCTGCCCGCCCTCCCGCGCGACCCGGCGGCCCTCCAGGAATTGGCGACCCGCTGGAACCTCGGCGGAGCCCTCAGCCGCCTCCTCCCGGTCCTGGCGGCCGGCCGCCAGGAGCTGTGAGGCGCGGGCCATTCGGCGGACGCGTTGCCGGTGCAGGCGGGTGATGCTGCCGGTGCCGCCGGGAGGCCGTGCCGGGACTCGACCGCCCGCGGGGTGCTAGCTTAGGCATACCTAAGTCTCAGGTGTGCCTTGCGGCGCACCCCCAGGCAGTCAGGAGAGTCCCGCCGTGGCAGAGCAGCCGGTCCGCAAGGCCCCCCGGGCCACCGAGGCGCACGTCGTCCGCACCGAGCGGCTCACCCCGCACATGGTGCGGGTCGTCCTCGGCGGGCCCGGACTCGACGGGTTCGACGCCGGCGCGTACACCGACCACTACGTGAAGCTGCTCTTCGCCCCCGAGGGGGTGACCTACCCGGAACCGTTCGACATGGAGCGGATCCGGGCCGAGCGGCCCCGCGAGGAGTGGCCGACCACCCGCACGTACACGGTCCGCGCCTGGGACCCGGTCCACCGCGAGCTGACCCTGGACTTCGTGGTCCACGGCGACGAGGGCCTGGCCGGCCCCTGGGCGGCCCGCGCCCAGGTGGGCGAGACGGTCCGCTTCCTCGGCCCGGGTGGCGCCTACGCCCCGGACCCGGCCGCCGACTGGCACCTGCTCGTCGGCGACGAGAGCGCGCTGCCGGCGATCGCGGTGGCGCTGGAGCGGCTTCCCGAGGGCGCGCGGGTGCACGCCTTCGTGGAGATCGAGGACGCCGCCGACGAGCAGAAGTTCGCGACCGCGCCCGGCATCGAGGTGACCTGGCTGCACCGCTCCGGCCGCCCGGTCGGCGAAGCCCTGGTCGAGGCCGTGCGGGAGCTGGAGTTCCCGGCGGGCGACGTGCACGCCTTCGTCCACGGCGAGGCCGGCTTCGTGAAGGAACTCCGCCGCCACCTCCGCATGGAGCGCCGCATCGACCGCGAGCGGCTGTCCATCTCCGGCTACTGGCGCCTGGGCAAGACCGACGAGGGCTGGCGCGCGATCAAGCGCGAGTGGAACGAGCAGGTAGAGCGCGAACAGGAACCCCCCCAGGCCGCCTGACCCCCCTCCCCCCCCGCTCACTTCAGCCCCAGCCTCCACCCCCAGCCGCACACACCGGACCCCGCCCCAGCTCCGCCTACCCTGGCGGCATGATCTCCCTCGACCGCGCCATCGGCGCCGTCCTCGGCTCCGCCGTCGGCGACGCCCTGGGCGCACCCTTCGAGTTCGGGCCGCCCGGTGCCTTCCGGGAGCGGTTCCCTGACGGCACCGGCGCGTTGTGCGGGGGCGGCGGGTGGGATCCCGGTGAGGCCACGGACGACACGCAGATGGCCGTGCTCGTCGGCGAATCGCTGCTCGAACGCGGCGGGCTCGACCTGTCCGACGTCTTCGACCGCTTCCGGCGCTGGGCGGAGGCCGATCCCAAGGACATCGGCCTCCAGACGGAACGGGTGCTGCTGGGCGGCGAGGCGTGGGACCGGGCCGCCGCCGCGGACTTCCGGGTGGAGGGCCGCGGCGCGGGCAACGGCTGTCTGATGCGGGCCTCCACCTCCGCCGTCCACTTCGCTCCCCGCGGCCGCGCCGCCACGATGGAGGCCGGCCGGCGGCTCGCCGCACTCACTCACGGGCACCCCGCCGCCTGGGAGGGCACCGCCCTCCTGCACGAACTGGTCCGCATGGCCCTGCTCGGCCACGACCCCCAGACCGCCGTCCCGGAGGCCCTGGCCGCGGTGGACGCGGGCGAGCGGGAACGCTGGGCGAGGGTCCTGGCGCCCGGCTGGCGGCCGGAGGACGCCACGGAGTTCAACGGCGCCGCCTGGCCCTGTCTCGGCTCCGCCCTGTGGGCGCTGCGCACCACCACGGGCTTCGAGGACGCCCTGGTGGCCGCCGTCGACCTCGGCGGGGACACGGACACGGTCGCGGCCGTCACCGGGACGCTGGCCGGCGCCGTGTACGGCGCCGGGGCGATCCCGGAGCGCTGGACGGACCCGCTGCACGTCCCGCTCCCCGGCTACGGCGACCGCGTCCTGCGCGTCGGCGAACTCCGCGCGCTGGCCGTCGCCCTCACCCCCGGGTCCGGACCGTGGCCAGGACCTCGCGGTCCGGCTGGAGGGTGAGGCTCGGGACCGGGCGTATCTCCTCCGGCTCCACGTCCAGGTGGTAGCGGCGGGCGAGGACGGCGAGGACGAGGACGGCTTCGACGAGGGCGAAGCGGGTGCCGAGGCAGACGCGCGGGCCGCCGCCGAACGGGTACCAGGCGTATTCGTGGATCTCCTCGGCGGGCCTGCCGTCGGCGTCGGTGAGCCAGCGCTCGGGGCGGAACGCGTCGGGGTCGGCGTACCAGCGGGGGTCGCGGTGGGTGGACCACTGGCTGGACCAGACGCGGGTGCCGGGCGGGACGGGCCGGCCGGCCAGGGTGGCGCCCTCCTTGGCGATGCCGGTGAGGAGCCAGATCGTCGGATAGAGGCGGAGGGTCTCCTTGACGACGGCCTGGGCGTAGGTGAGGGAGGCGTAGTCGTCGTAGCCGGGCTCGCGGCCGCCGGCGAGGACCCGGTCGAGTTCGCCGGCGAGGGCGCGCCTGGCCTCCTCGTTGCGGGAGAGCAGGTACCAGGCCCAGACGAGGGTGGAGCTGGTGGTCTCGTGGCCGCCGACGTAGAGGGTGACGGTCTCGTCGCGGATCTCACGGTCGGAGAGGGGGACGCCGGTCTCGTCGCGGGCGGTGAGGAGGCGGCTGAGGAGGTCCGGACGGTCCTCTCCGCCGTCGCGGTGGCGGGCGACGATGCGGGCGACCTCGGCGTCGATGACGGCGGTGGCGCGCTTGATGCGGGCGCGGCCGGGGGTCGGGATCCAGTCGGGCAGGAGGGCGCCGACGCCGCTGAGTTCGGCTCCGATCTCCTGCTGGGCGACGTCCATGGCCCGGCCGATCGCCTCGGCGTCGGCGGCGGTGTCCGTGCCGAAGATGGTGCGGACGGCGATGAGCTGGGTGAGGGCCGCCATCTCCTTCTTGATGTCGATCCGCTGTCCGTCGGTCCAGCGGTCGGCGAGGGCGACGGCGCACTCGGCCATGGTGGCCGCGTAGGAACGGACCTGCTTGGGGCGGACGGACGGCTGGACCAGGGAGCGCTTGCGGCGCCAGTCCCGGCCCTTGGCGACGACGACGCCGTCGCCGAGCAGGGTGCGCATGGCGATGCCGAGGTCGGGCTGGTCGAAGGTGTGCTCGATCTCGGTGAGGAGTTCTCCGATGGCGTCGGGGTGGGCGATGAAGAGGGCGGGCCGGGGTCCGAAGCGCCAGCGGACGACGTCGCCCCGCTCGCGGAGCTGCTCGAAGAAGGCGAGGGGGTTCTTGCCGAAGGCGGGAAGGTTGCCGAGGAGCGGCACTCCGCGCGGCCCTTCGACGATGCCGGTCCCGGCCTCGGTACCGGTGCCGGTGTGCGTGGTCACGTAGGTCCCCTCCCCCACTCGCTGTCCCTGTGTGCGGGTCCATGCAAGCGGAAGCCCGAAGGTCGCGCCAGCCCTGTGGACAACCGCCTGTGGACAACCTCCCTCGCTCACGGTCCGGTTCACGCCGAAGGGCCCGCGGTGTCCACCGCGGGCCCTTCGACAGCCGGTTGAGGGTGTGTCAGCTCACCGAGCTGTACGCCACCACACCCCGCAGCAGCGCGTCCACGGCCTTGCGCGCGTTCTTCGAGACCGTGCTGTTCTCCTTGGGCGCCGCCGCCGCGATCTGGCCGAGGACGTCGATGACCTGCTTGCACCAGCGGACGAAGTCACCGGCCGGCATCTCGGCCTCGCGCAGCACCTCGTCGAGGCTCTTGTCGGAGGCCCACTGGTAGGCGGCCCAGGCGAAGCCGAGGTCGGGCTCGCGCTGCCCGACGCCCTCCGCCTGGTTGATCTTGAACTCCTCCTCCAGGCCGTCGAGACGGCCCCAGATGCGGACCATCTCGCCGAGCGCCGCCTTGGCCCGCCCGCCGGGCACCTTCGGTGCCACGGCGTCGTCGGCCTGCCGGGCCTCGAAGACCAGGGCGGAGACGCAGGCGGCGAGTTCGGCCGGGTCGAGGCCCTCCCAGACGCCCTCGCGGAGGCACTCGCTGGCGAGGAGGTCGAGTTCGCCGTAGAGCCGGGCGAGCCGCTTGCCGTTGTCCGTGACCTCGTCCGCGCGGAGGTAGTCGAGCTCGGTGAGGAGCGCGACGATCCGGTCGAAGGTGCGGGCGATGGTGTTGGTCCGGCCCTCGATGCGCCGCTCCAGCTGCTTGGTGTCGCGCTGGAGGCGGTAGTAGCGCTCGGCCCAGCGGGCGTGGTCCTCGCGCTCGTCGCAGCCGTGGCAGGGATGGGCACGGATCGCCGCGCGCAGACGGGCGATCTCGCGGTCGTCGGCGGCGCCGGAGCGCTGCTTGCGGTGGCGCTCCGGATTGATGTGCCCGGCCTTGGAGCGCAGCGCGGAGGCCAGGTCGCGGCGGGACTGCGGGGAGCGCGGGTTGAAGGTGCGCGGGATGCGCATCCGCTCCAGGGCCTCCACCGGGACGGGGAAGTCGATGGAGGCGAGGCGCTTGACCTGCCGCTCGGCGGTGAGGACGAGGGGCCGGGGGCCGTCGTGGTGCTCGAAGCCGCGGTGGCCGTTGGTGCGGCCGGCCGGGATGCCGGGGTCGAGGACGAGGGCGAGGCCCGCGAACTTGCCGGTGGGGACGTGGATGACGTCGCCGGGCTTGAGCTTCTCCAGGGAGGCGGCGGCCTGGGCGCGGCGCTGCGCGGCGCCCTGCTTGGCCAGTTCCGTCTCGCGGTCCTTGAGGTCGCGGCGGAGCCGCGCGTACTCCTCGAAGTCGCCGAGGTGGCAGGTCATGCCCTCGCGGTAGCCGGCCAGGCCCTCCTCGTTGCGCTGGACCTGGCGGGAGATGCCGACGACGGAGCGGTCGGCCTGGAACTGGGCGAACGAGGTCTCCAGGAGCTCCCGGGAGCGGTGCCGGCCGAACTGGTCGACGAGGTTGACCGCCATGTTGTACGACGGCCGGAAGCTGGAGCGCAGCGGGTAGGTGCGGGTGCCGGCCAGGCCGGCCAGGTGCTCGGGGTCGAGGCCGCGCTGCCAGAGGACGACGGCGTGGCCCTCGACGTCGATGCCGCGGCGGCCGGCGCGGCCGGTGAGCTGGGTGTACTCGCCCGGGGTGATGTCGGCGTGCTGCTCGCCGTTCCACTTGACGAGCTTCTCCAGGATGACGGTCCGCGCGGGCATGTTGATGCCGAGGGCGAGCGTCTCGGTGGCGAAGACGGCCTTCACGAGGCCGCGGACGAACAGCTCCTCGACGACCTCCTTGAAGGTCGGGAGCATGCCGGCGTGGTGGGCCGCGATGCCGCGCTCCAGCGCCTCCAGCCACTCGTAGTAGCCGAGGACGTTCAGGTCCTCGTCTGGGATGGAGGCGGTGCGGGCCTCGACGATCTCGCGGACCCGCAGGCGCGCGGCGTCGTCGTTGAGCCGGAGGCCGGCGTAGAGGCACTGCTGGACGGCGGCCTCGCAGCCGGCCCGGCTGAAGATGAAGGTGATGGCGGGGAGCAGTCCCTCGGCGTCGAGGCGCTCGATGACCTCGGGGCGGCCGGGGGTCCAGATGCGGGAGCGCTGCCGGCGCTCGCGCTCGCGGTCGGCTTCGCGGACCATCTTGCCCCGGCGCCGGTCGCGGGGGTTGTAGGTGCGCGAGTTCTCGGTGCGGGCGAGGCGGAGGAGGTCGGGGTTGACCTCGCGGCGGGCGGCGCCGCGGCCTCCGTGGTCGGTCTCCTCCTCGAAGAGGTCGTACATCCGGCGGCCGGCGAGGACGTGCTGCCAGAGCGGGACGGGGCGGCTCTCGGAGACGATGACGTCGGTGTCGCCGCGGACGGTGTCCAGCCAGTCGCCGAACTCCTCCGCGTTGGACACGGTCGCCGAGAGTGACACCAGGGTGACCGACTCGGGGAGGTGGATGATCACTTCCTCCCAGACGGCGCCGCGGAAGCGGTCCGAGAGGTAGTGGACCTCGTCCATGACGACGTAGCCGAGGCCGGAGAGGGCCTGGGACCCCGCGTAGAGCATGTTGCGGAGGACCTCGGTGGTCATGACGACGATCGGCGCGTCGCCGTTGACGCTGTTGTCGCCGGTGAGCAGGCCGACCTTGTCGGGGCCGTACCGCTTGACGAGGTCGGCGTACTTCTGGTTCGACAGCGCCTTGATGGGGGTCGTGTAGAAGCACTTGCGGCCCTGGGTGAGGGCGAGGTGGACGGCGAACTCGCCGACGATGGTCTTGCCGGAGCCCGTGGGGGCGGCCACGAGCACGCCCTTGCCCGCTTCCAGGGCCTGGCACGCCTCGATCTGGAACGGGTCCAGACCGAACTCGTACATCTCCCGGAAGGGGGCCAGTGCGGTGGCCTGCTCGGCGTTGCGCGCGCGTGCTGCCGCGTACGCCTCGGCTGGGGTGAGGTCCTCTGTCATCTTGTCTTCGAGACTACCCGCCCCCTCTGACAGCCACGCGATCTTTATGACGGGCCGCGGGCGGCCGGGGACGGGGAGCCGCCGGAGACGACGAAGGTCCCCCGGGCGGTGTCCGGGGGACCTGAGGGGCCGGTGTGCCGGCTCCGGCGGGGTCAGGTGATGTCGTCGTACCCCTCGGCGCGGTGGGCGCGGGCTCCGTCGGTGTCGCCGGTGGCCTGCTCGGGCAGCGCGCGGGCGGCGGGCACGGCGTCGAGGGCGCCGACGGGCTCGGGGGTGAGGTCGAGGACGGACGCCTCGTCGTCGGAGAGCTGGGCGTCGGTGTCGCGGCGGGCCCGGCGCCGGTCGTTCAGCAGCGAGAAGCCGACGGCGACGAAGTACAGGACGATGATCGGCCCGGCGAGGGCGATCATGCCGACCGGGTCGGTGGACGGGGTCGCGACGGCGCCGAAGACGAAGGTGCCCATCACCATGCCCCGCCACCAGCCGGCCATGCGCTTGCCGGTGACCACGCCGGTGAGGTTGAGCATGATCAGCAGCAGCGGCACCTCGAAGGCGAGGCCGAAGACGAGCACCATCCTGGTGGTGAAGTCCAGGAGGTCGTCGAGGGAGAGGAAGTTCGAGGCGATCTCGGGCGTGATGCTGATGAGGACGCGCACGCTGACCGGCATGATGTAGAACGCCGTCCAGGCGCCGGCCACGAAGAGGGGGACGGCGACGGCGGCGAACCAGTACGTGTACTTCTTCTCGGTCTTGTGCAGTCCGGGCGCGATGAAGGCCCACAGCTGGTAGAGCCAGACCGGGCTGGAGACGATGAGGCCGGCCAGCATGATCACCTTCACCGTGGAGGTGAACGGCGAGAGCATGGTCTGGTAGGCGAGGACGACGCAGCGTCCGCCCGTGTTGTCGGACAGAGAGCTGTCCGGGGGGCACTTCGGTACGGGGGACGACAGAAGGTCCATCAGCTGCTGGCTGAAGAACGCCGCCACCACGGAGGCGACGACGACCGCCAGCATCGCCTTGGCGAGGCGATTGCGCAGCTCACGGAGGTGATCGGCGAGAGGCATCCGCCCCTCGGGATCCTTCTCCTTCTTCAGGCGGGCAGACTTGGGCAACCCACGTCCTCATCTCGTGCGGGCATGCCGCTGGGCGGCGTACGTGCGGGGCGGGCGGTTCGGCGCCGGAGGGTGGGTCAGCGCTGGGTGGTGTCCGACGCCTCGGTCACGGGACGGCCGCCGGTCACGTCGCCGGGGGCGGCCTTGATGGTGCGCGGGGCGGGGGCGGCCTGCTCGGCGGGCGCCTCGGCCGGGGCGGCGGCGGGCTCCTGGCCCTCCGACTTCATGGCCTTCGCCTCGCTCTTCAGGATGCGGGCGGACTTGCCGAGGGAGCGCGCCATCTCCGGGAGCTTCTTGGCGCCGAAGAGGAGCACGACGACCAGCAGGATGAGGCTGATCTCCAGGGGACCGATCTGACGGAACATACTGTGGTCTCTCTTCTCACCGAGGCGGCATGGGTGCGTGCCCGGCCGGTCGGACCTGCGTCCGGCCACCGCGCTGTCTGCGATCGTAACCCGCAGGAGTAAACGTCGGGCAATGCCCGTGCATACTCCCGCTTGCGTCCGGGGGGCCCTGATCAGGCCGGATCGGCAGGGCGCCGGGGCCTCGACTCACGGCAGGGAGCGGCCGGTTCGGGCCAGTCCGGTGGCGGCGGTCTCCAGGTCCTCGGCGGCGCGCTGGATGCGCTGTGTGGTGACTTCCACTTGGCGGCCGAGGCGCCGGACCTCCAGGAAGACCCGGACGGCGAGGACGCCGAGGACGGCGAGGCCGAGGAAGCCGAGGGCGATCGCGAGCATGGGCCAGAACATGGACCGAGCCTAGTCGTCGGGGGGCGGGGCGCCGGTCAGGCGGTGGTGTGGAGGCGGAGGGTGCGGACGCCGCCGCCGGTGAGGAGTTCGACGATGCGGTCGCCGGCGGGCTTGCGGACGGCGCTGCCGCACTCGGGGCAGGTGAAGGAGTAGAAGGTGGTGCGGCGGCTGGCTCCGATGGCCAGGCGCAGGGCGCCGGCGGCGAGTTCGAAGCGGCAGCGGCAGTCGGGGCAGGCGGCCTTGAAGAGGACCGGGGCTACGGAAGCCGACAGGCCGGACATTACGGACATTTCCCTCAACTCTCTCTGCCTCGAACTCCCTGGACCTTCACCGCGCCCGCCCTGCCCGACCCGCCCCCGCCGGGCGGGAACGGGTCCGTGTCAGACGCCCTCGTACGCGGCGAGCGCGGCGGTCGCCGCCTCCCGGGCGCTGTCCGCGAGCCCGGCCGGCGAGACGATCCGCCCGTCGCTGCCGAGCCGCAGCGCGAGCCGCTTCAGCGAGGCCGGGTCGGGGGTCCGCAGGGTGATCCGCAGACCGCCGTCCGGCAGCTCGTCGGCCCGGTCGTGCGGGTAGTACTCGGCGACCCACCGGCCACCGGGACCGACCTCGACCACCACCTCGGGGTCGTCGGCCGACGGCTGCACCAGCCCCTCGGAGAGGTCGCGCAGCTCCAGCTCCGGCGGCGCGGCGGCCTCCTCCAGGATCCGGACCTCGGCCACCCGGTCGAGCCGGAAGGTGCGGCGCGCCTCGGAGAGCCGGCACCACGCCTCCATGTAGGTGTGGCCGACGGCGAACAGGCGGATGGGGTCGACCTCGCGCTCGGTGAGCTCGTCGCGGGCCGGCGAGTAGTAGCGCAGCCAGAGCCGCTTGCGCTCGGAGATGGCCCGGTCGACCTCGGCGAAGACGCCGCCCTCGGACTCGAAGGTGACCGAGAGGCGGGAGCTGGCGCCGGCGGCCTCGCCGGCCGCGGCCTCCAGCTTGGCGGTGGCGCGGACCAGCGCGTCCCGGTCGCCCTCGCGCAGCCCGGGCAGGGTGGCGACGGCGCGGGCGGCGACGAGCAGCGCGGTCGCCTCGTCGGCGGCGAGCCGGAGCGGTTCGGCGACGTCGTCGGGGTTGTGCCACCAGATGCGGTCGCCGTCGGTGTCGATGTCGAGGAGGTCGCCGCCCCGGAAGCTGGTGCCGCACATGGGCAGCACGTCGAGGTCGGAGATCAGCTCGTCCTCGGTGATGCCGAAGGCGCGCGCCACGTCGGCGACGTGGGCGCCGGGGCGCTCGCGGAGGTAGGTGACGAGGGAGAGCATCCGCCTCGTCTGGTCGATCGCGTTGGCAGCCATGCGGTTCGTCTCCCCCTCAGCCCTTGGCGACGGCGCGCAGCCGCTCCACCACGTCGGCGCGCAGGTCGGCCGGTTCCAGTACGACGACGTCGGGGCCGAACTCGACGAGCCAGGCGTCGAGGCCGTGCCCGTACGGGATCTCCAGCTCGTCCCAGCCGTCGGGGCCCTCGCTGGTCTCGGTGGCGCGGGCGCGCAGCGGGTAGCCGCAGCCGGCGCGGAGCCGGATGCGGGCGGTGCGGGTCGCGGTCTCGCCGGCCCAGCTCTCCACGGTCTCGCGGACGGTGACGTGGTCGGGCACGGGCGCGGTGAAGGCGCCGGCCCGGGAGCGGACCCTGCCGGTGATGCGGGACAGGCGGAAGACGCGCTCGGCGCCGCGGTCGCGGTCCCAGCCGGCCAGGTACCAGTGGCCGCGCCAGCACTCCAGCGCCCAGGGCTCGACCTGGCGGGGCTCGGGGCGGGCGGCGTTGGCCTTGCGGTAGTCGAAGACGACGGGGCGCCGGTCGCGGCAGGCGAGCATCAGCGGCTCGAAGGCGGCCTCGTGGACCGGGATGCGGGGTTCGAGGGCGCTGGGCTGGATCTCGTACGTCTCCTCCGCCTCGGGCATGCCGGCGGCGCGGAGCTTCTGGAGGGCACCGCTGGCGGCGCCGGCCAGGCGGGCCTGCTGCCAGACCTTGGCGGCGAGACCGAGCGCGGCGGCCTCCTCGGCGTCCAGGGTGATGGGCGGGAGGCGGTTGGAGTCGCGGCGGGCGAGGTAGCCGGTCTCGCCGTCGAGGTTCTCGACGGTCTCGATGACCAGGCCGAGCTCGCGGAGGTCGTCCTTGTCCCGCTCGAACATGCGGTTGAACGCCTCGTCGCCGCTCGCCTCCAGGTACGCCTCGATCGAGCCGCGCAGTTCGCGCTTGCTGAGCGCGCGTCGCGTCCCGAGCAGGCACAGCGCGAGATTCATGAGCCGCTCGGCCTTGGCAATCGCCATGGACGCCCTGCACCCTCTTCCCCGGTTCCGTTCTCGGACGTCCGACCGTACCGCCCCGGGGTGTCCGGACAAAAGCCGAGGGCCCCCGCCGCGGAGGCGGGGGCCCTCGGTGGGGGCGTGCGGGGCGGATCAGCCCTTCTTCACGGCCACCAGGTCGCAGACGAAGATCAGCGTCTCGCCGGGGCCGATCTTGGCGCCGGCGCCGCGGTCGCCGTAGGCGAGGTGCGCGGGGATGATCAGCTGGCGGCGGCCGCCGACCTTCATGCCCTGGACGCCCTGGTCCCAGCCCTTGATGACCTGGCCGACACCGAGCTGGAAGGGCAGCGCCTCGCCGCGGTTCCAGGAGGCGTCGAACTCCTCGCCGGTGCTGAAGGAGACACCGACGTAGTGGACCTGGACGTGGTCACCGGCGGCGGCGGTCTCGCCGTCGCCCTCCCAGATGTCCTTGATCTCCAGGTCGGCCGGCGGCTCGCCGCCCGGGAAGTCGACCTCGGGCTTCTCGATGCTCACTGCAGTGTGCTCCTCATACGGGTGGAACCGCGCGGACGATGGCCCGCGCGACCCCGACAACCTACCTCGTGGCGGCCCGGGTCGCGCGGGAACCGGCTACTGCTTGGCGAGGATGTCCACGGTGAAGACGAGGGTCGAGTTCGCCGGGATCGGACCCTGGGCCTTGTCGCCGTAGCCGTCGGCCGGCGGGACGACGAGGAGCACGCGGCTGCCGACCTTCTTGCCCGCCAGGCCCTTGGTCCAGCCCGGGATGACGCCGGACAGCTGGAAGGTGGCCGGGGCGCCCCGGTCGTAGGAGCTGTCGAACTTCTTGCCGTCCTTCCAGAGCACTCCCTGGTACTGGACGGTCAGGGTGTCGGTGTTCTTGACGGCCTCGCCCTTGCCCTCGATGACGTAGTTCGAGACGAGCGCCTTCGGGGCGTCGGTCTTCGGCACGGTCAGCGAGGGGGCCTTGCCGTCGGTGTTGGTGCCGACCTTGGGCAGGTCCTTGTTCTCCTGGGCGACGGCGGTGCCCTCGGCGGACTTCGGGATGGTGGTCGCCTTCAGGATGTCGACGACGAAGACGAGGGTGGCGCCGCCCTTGATGCTGGGCGGGGAGCCCTGATCGCCGTAGCCGAGCTCCGGCGGGATGCCGATCTCGACGCGGCTGCCGACCTTCTGGCCCTTCAGACCCTGGTCCCAGCCCTTGATGACCTGCCCGGCGCCGAGGGTGAGGGTGAACGGCTCGCCCCGGTCGAAGCTGTTGTCGAAGGGGGTCGTGGAGTCCCAGGTCTGACCGAGGTAGTTGACCTGGAGGGCGTCGCCGTCCTTGGTCACCGGGCCGTCGCCCTCGCTGACGACGTTGACCTTGAGCTGCTTCGGCGGGTCGCCCTCGCCCTTCGAGAGGGTGGGCTTCTCCCCGAACTTCTGGCCCGCGGTGATGGCCGGAAGCCCGTTGGTCATCGAGGCGTTATCGGAGCCCTTGGTCTCGCTGCCGCACGCCGCTGTGGTGAGCAGCAGCAGCGGGACGACGAGAAGGCCGGCAAGTCGGCGCACGTGTTCCTCAGATCTCAGACGGCACGGTAGTTGTCCGGACACTCTAGGGGACCCGCGCGTGACGTCCAGGGCCCCGCGCGTCGTCCGCGCGGGGCCCCGACCTGCTCTTGTGATCGTCCTACATACCGGCGATCAGCTTCTCGACCCGGTCGTCGACCGAGCGGAACGGGTCCTTGCACAGGACCGTGCGCTGCGCCTGGTCGTTGAGCTTGAGGTGCACCCAGTCGACCGTGAAATCCCGGCGCTGCTCCTGGGCGCGGCGGATGAAGTCGCCGCGGAGCCGGGCCCGGGTGGTCTGCGGAGGCACCGACTTGCCCTCGAAGATCTTCACGTCGTTGCAGACCCGGGCCGCCTGCCCGTTCTTCTGGAGCAGGTAGTACAGCCCGCGGCGGCGGTGGATGTCGTGGTACGCGAGGTCTATCTGGGCGACCCGCGGGTTCGACATGGTCATGTTGTGCTTGGCGCGGTACCGCTCGATGAGCTTGTACTTCATCACCCAGTCGATCTCCGTCTGGATGCGGTCCAGCTCCTCCTGCTCGATCGCGTCGAGCGTGCGGCCCCACAGTTCGAGGACCTGCGCGATCGTGCCCGAGCGGATGCCGCGCCGGTCGACGAAGTCGGACGCCTTCTCGAAGTACTCGCGCTGCACCTCCAGCGCGGACGCCTCCCGGCCGCTGGCCAGCCGCACCTTGCGCTGCCCGGTGATGTCGTGGCTGACCTCGCGGATGGCCCGGATCGGGTTCTCCAGGGTCAGGTCGCGCATCACGGTGCCGGCCTCGATCATGCGCAGGACGAGGTCGGTGGCGCCGACCTTGAGCAGCATGGTCGTCTCGGACATGTTCGAGTCGCCGACGATGACGTGGAGGCGGCGGTAGCGCTCGGCGTCGGCGTGCGGCTCGTCGCGGGTGTTGATGATGGGCCGGGAGCGGGTGGTGGCGGAGCTGACGCCCTCCCAGATGTGCTCGGCGCGCTGGGAGACGCAGAACACGGCCCCGCGCGGGGTCTGGAGGACCTTCCCGGCACCGCAGATGAGCTGACGGGTGACCAGGAACGGGATGAGGATGTCGGCGAGGCGGGAGAACTCGCCGTGGCGGGCGACGAGGTAGTTCTCGTGGCAGCCGTAGGAGTTTCCGGCGGAGTCGGTGTTGTTCTTGAAGAGATAGACGTCGCCCGCGATTCCCTCCTCGTGCAGGCGGCGTTCGGCGTCCACGAGAAGACCTTCGAGAATGCGCTCGCCGGCCTTGTCGTGGGTGACGAGTTCGATCACGTCGTCGCATTCCGGTGTGGCGTATTCCGGATGCGAACCCACGTCGAGGTACAGGCGGGCACCGTTCCGCAGGAAGACATTGCTGCTGCGGCCCCATGACACGACTCGGCGGAAGAGGTACCGCGCCACTTCGTCAGGAGACAGTCGGCGCTGTCCCCTGAACGTGCACGTGACGCCGTACTCGTTCTCCAGCCCGAAAATGCGGCGGTCCATGTCTGAACATTACGCCTGACGGCCTGTGCTGAAACCGGGTTGAGCGTTCCCGTTCCGATCGTTTTCCGATCAGAGGGCGTTCTTTTCGGTGGAAACGGGGGCGGCGGCCCCTCCGGTACCGCCCCCGCCGGCGGCGTGTCGCGTGCGGCGGCCGGGCGCGCCGGGATCGTTCAGCACCCGGCCGGTGGCCAGCAGCACCAGCAGGGCGACCAGGCCGCCGGCGCCCGCCACGGCGAATCCGGCGACGGTCCCGGCCAGTTCGATCGCGGGCCCGGCGGCGGCCGAGCCGAGGGCCGCGCCGACGCCGAAGGTGGTGACCAGCCAGGAGAACGCCTCGGTGACGGTCCCGGCCGGGGCGTGCCGGTCGACCACGATGAACGCACAGGCCAGCACGGGGGCGAGGAAGAAGCCGGCGAGGGCCGACAGGGCGGCCATGGCGACCGGACCGGGGGTGAGCGTCAGCGGCAGGTAGCAGAGCGCGAGCAGGGCGGCCAGCACGCGCAGCCGGCGCTCCGGGGCGCCGGCCCACTGCCGGGCGCCGTAGAGGACGCCGCCGAGGAGCGCGCCGAGGCCGAGGGCGGCCATCAGCCAGCCGTAGACCGACGGGGCGCCGCGGTCGTCGGCGTAGGCGACGGCGGCGACCGTGATGGAGCCGAGCGCGAGGCCGACGAAGAAGAACGAGCCGAGCAGGGCGAGCAGCCCGGGCGAGCGCAGCGCGCCGAGCCAGTGGGCCTCGCGCGGCGCGGAGCGCCAGGCGCGGGAGGGCGCGGAGAGGACCACGGAGAGGGCGCCAAGCACGCCGATGAGGTTGATGACGAGCAGGGCGGCGGCGGGCGACCAGAGGGCGACGCACAGGGTCACCAGCAGCGGGCCGACCGTGAACATGACCTCCTGGGCGACGGCGTCGAGGGCGTACGCCCGGTGGACCCGGTCCTCGCGGCCCAGGACGCTCGGCCAGAGGGCCCGCAGGCCGCCCTCCAGGGGCGGCGTGAAGAACCCGGCGAGGACGACGGCGGCGTAGGCGAGCGGGAGGCTGCCGATGCCGGCGAGGGCGAAGAGCGCCATACCGAGGGCCGAGAGGACGGCGGCGGGAAACTGGACGCGCGGCTGGCCCTTGAGGTCGACGGCCCGGCCGAGGAGCGGCTGCCCGACGGCGTTCGCGAGGCCGTACGCGGCGACCAGGCCGCCCGCGAGGGTGTAGCCGCCGCCCTGGTCGCGGACGAAGAGCGTCATCGCGACCGGGCCGGTGCCGTTGGGCAGCCGGCCGACCAGGGTGCCGGTGAGCAGGCGGAGCGCGTGTGGCGCCCGCAGGATGTCGCGGTAACCGCCGTGCGCCGTGGCCATGCGGGCCTCCCCTCCGTCGGCCGCAGCCGAGGTTTTACGTATAACTTGCGTCGTCATACGTACCATGGCCGCGGGACGCGGGTCCACCCCGCGCTTCCGGAACCGACCGAGCGCGCCCCCGCGGAGGCCCCGTGCACCCCCCCGAGCCCAGCACCGCCGCCCGCCCCACCAGCCGGGACGTGGCCCGCGCCGCCGGGGTGTCCCAGGCCACCGTCTCCCTCGTCATGGGCGGCAAGTGGCGCGGCCGGGTCTCGGAACGCACCGCGGACACCGTCCGCGCCGCCGCCCGCGACCTCGGCTACCGGCCCAACCTCGCCGCCCGCAACCTCCGCCTCGGCCGCACCCGCACCGCACTCCTCGTCGTGCCCGCCCTCACCAACGAGTTCTTCGCCCACGTCTACACCGGCGCGGCGGCGGTCGCCGCCGGCCACGGCTTCGGCGTGGTCCTCTACCCCTCCCCCGACGGCCTCGGCCCCGCCCGCGACCCGTTCGCCTCCTCCCAGGCCGCCCTCGACGGCGTCCTCGCCTCCTCGATGGCGACCGGCGCCCTCGAAGCCTTCCGCGGCGGCGACCTCCCCCTCGTCATGCTCGACAGCGACCCCGCCGACCCCGGCGCCGCCGCCCACGTCAACCTCGACGTCGCCCAGGGCATGCGCCTGGTCACCGCGCACCTGCTCGCCCTCGGCCACCGCCGCTTCCTGCACCTCGCCTCCGCCGCGCCCTCCTGGACCTTCGACGTGCGCGCCGCCGTCCTCGGCGAGGCCCTGCGCGGCACCGGGGTGCGCACCGTACGGGCGCCGCTCACGGTCGCCGCCGCACGGGAGGCCGCCGGAACCGCCCTCGCCGCCCCCGGACCCCGCCCCACCGCGGTGATCTGCGACGACGACATCCTCGCGGCCGGCGTCTGCAAGGCCGCGCGGCGCCTGGGCCTGCGCGTGCCGGAGGACCTGTCGGTCACCGGTTTCGACGACATGGCGCTGGCGACGGCCGTCGAACCGGAACTCACCACCGTCCGGCTGCCCGCCGAGGAGTTCGGCCGGCGCGGCATGGAGGCGCTGCTCGCCGTCCTGGCGGGCGAACCGGCCCGGGCGGACGTCCTCCCCGTCGAACTGGTCCCGCGCGGCTCCACGGGCCCCGCGCCCGCCGCCTGACCCCGGTCATGCGCGCGGAGGGCCCGGTCCTGGTGGACCGGGCCCTCCGCGCGTACCGGCTGGGGACTACTCCTCGGGCTGCTCGTCCGAGGGGTCGTCCGTCTTCGTGACGGCCGCGTCGTCCGCCTCCAGCAGCCGGGACAGCTGGCGCCCGACGATCCGCTTGAACTTCCGCTGCTGCGGACGCGTACGGTCCAGGACCGCCACCTCCAGGCGCTCCGCGGGGATCTCCCGCTCGGTGCCGTTGGTGTCCCGGGAGAGCGCCTGCACGGCCAGCTTCAGGGCCTCCGCGAGCGACATCCCGTCCCGGTGCCGCTGGTCCAGGAACGAGCTGATCTGCTCCGCGTTGCCGCCCACCGCGACCGAGCCGTGCTCGTCCACGATGGAGCCGTCGTGCGGCAGCCGGTAGATCTGGTCGCCGGCCGGCTCGGTGCCGACCTCGGCGACCACCAGCTCCACCTCGTACGGCTTCTCGCCGGCGCTGGAGAAGATGGTGCCCAGCGTCTGCGCGTAGACGTTCGCCAGGCCGCGCGCGGTGACGTCGTCCCGGTCGTAGGTGTAGCCGCGCAGGTCGGCGTAGCGGACGCCGCCGATGCGCAGGTTCTCGTACTCGTTGTACTTGCCGGCGGCGGCGAAGCCGATCCGGTCGTAGATCTCGCTGAACTTGTGCAGGGCACGGGACGGGTTCTCGCCGACGAACACGATGCCGTCGGCGTACTGGAGGACCACCAGGCTCCGCCCGCGCGCGATGCCCTTGCGGGCGTACTCCGCGCGGTCGGCCATGGCCTGCTGGGGTGAGACGTAGAACGGTGTCGACACCGGCGCTCGTCCCTTTCTTCTGGGCGGTGAGGGGGGCGACGTGGGGATCAGAGCAGGGCGGCGCGCGGTCCGTCCGGCTGCTCCAGACGCCGCTCGGTAACCGAACGGGCGAGTTCGGAGGACTCCGCCTCGGAGAGCCTGCGGAAGCCCTCGTCGGTGATGACGGTGACGATCGGGAAGATCCGGCGGGCGAGGTCCGGGCCGCCGGTCGCCGAGTCGTCGTCCGCCGCGTCGTACAGCGCCTGCACGACCAGGGTGGTCGCCTGCTGCTCGGTGAGGTCCTCCCGGTACAGCTTCTTCATCGAGCCGCGGGCGAAGATCGAGCCCGAGCCGGTGGCGGCGTACCCGTGCTCCTCGGACCGGCCGCCGGTCACGTCGTACGAGAAGATCCGGCCCTTCTCGCGGCTCTCGTCCCAGCCCGCGAAGAGCGGCACCACGGCGAGGCCCTGCATGGCCATGCCGAGGTTGCTGCGGATCATGGTGGAGAGGCGGTTCGCCTTGCCCTCCAGCGAGAGCGTGGCCCCCTCGACCTTCTCGAAGTGCTCCAGCTCCAGCTGGAAGAGCTTGACCATCTCGACGGCGAGGCCGGCGGTGCCGGCGATGCCGACGGCGGAGTACTCGTCCGCCGGGAACACCTTCTCGATGTCCCGCTGCGCGATCATGTTGCCCATGGTGGCCCGCCGGTCACCCGCGAGCACGACGCCCCCCGGGAACGTCGCGGCCACGATGGTGGTGCCGTGCGGAGCCTCGACGATCCCCTCCGGCAGCTTCCGGTTCCCCGGCAGCAGCTCCGGCGAGTGATCGGCGAGGAAGTCGATGAAGGACGAAGACCCCGGCGTCAGGAAGGCGGCCGGCAGACGCCCTGTGCCACGAGTGTTGGGTTCCACAGGTTTCCTTCCACGTAAGCGGCCGCACGCCTGATGACATCCGGCCGATCCTTGAACTGCCCCAGCGCCGCGTTGCCACTGAAGCACAGCACGCCCCGGACCTTACCCGTCCGATGATCGTGATCCACATGCTCCGCCGGACCCTCCCGGCAGATCACGCGGACACCGCCCTGGGCGGCGATCATCCGGTCGCGCTCGGCTTCGGTGATGCCGTACGTGCGCTTGAGATGCCCGGCGCGCCCCTCGGCCTTCTTGCACGCTTGCAGCGGGTGGCCAGGCCGTCCGGCGCGGTGGCGTTGCGGTGCCGGTCGTCGTGCGGCTCGATCTCACCGCACTGCCGACAGAGCTCGTGCCCCACCGGTACGTCCGCCGCGCTTCGGACGACCTCGCCCTTGGCCGCCTGTCCGATCCGGCAACGCTCGGCCCCGTAGGCCCGACGCATTCCCGGCACCTCACCTGCGGTCCGTCACCCCTGCGGCGTCGCCTTCGATGCGAAGGCTACTGGCCGCCCTTCTGCACGAAGCTTCGGACGAAGTCCTCGGCGTTCTCTTCCAGGACGTCGTCGATCTCGTCCAGGACCGAGTCGACGTCGTCGCTCAGCTTCTCCTGGCGCTCCTTGAGGTCGGAGCTCGCCTCCGTGGTGGTCTCCTCGACCTCCTCCGTGGAGCGCGTCGCCTTCTGCTGTCCGCCGCCGGTGTCCTTGGTCGCCATTTCCTCACCCCGCTCGAATCGGATCGCTCGGACTGGTGCTACGGGTCCTTCAAGATCAGACCCTACAAGCCGGGGCCGACATCGGCCCCCGGGTTTCCCCGGCGTCCGGGCACTGCTTTCATGATTCCCAGGGGCCGGCCCTTTCAGCCCCTGTTCAGGTCTCGAATCAGTTGCCGGAGAGAACCCTGACGAGTTCCTCCGCGGTGCGGCAGCGGTCCAGGAGCGCCGCCACGTGCGCCTTGGTGCCGCGCAGCGGCTCCAGGGTCGGGACGCGCTGCAGCGAGTCGCGGCCCGGCAGGTCGAAGATCACCGAGTCCCAGGAGGCCGCGGCGACGTCGTCGGCGTACTGCTCCAGGCAGCGGCCGCGGAAGTACGCCCGGGTGTCCTCCGGCGGGGCCGTCTCGGCCCGCTCCACGTCGGCCTCGTCCAGGAGGCGCTGCATGCGCCCGCGGGCGACCAGGCGGTTGTACAGGCCCTTGTCGGGCCGTACGTCCGCGTACTGGAGGTCCACCAGGTGCAGCCGGGCCGCGTCCCAGTCGAGGCCGTCCCGGCGCCGGTAGCCCTCCATGAGCTCGCGCTTGGCGATCCAGTCCAGCTCGCCGGCGAGGCTCATCGGATCGTTCTCCAGCCGGTTGAGCGTGTCCTCCCAGCGGGCCAGGACGTCCCTCGTCTGATCGTCCGCGTCCGTGCCGTACCGCTCGTCCACGTACTTCCTGGCCAGCTCGCAGTACTCCATCTGGAGCTGCACGGCGGTGAGTGTCCGGCCGCTGCGCAGCGTGACGAGGTACTGGAGCGAGGGGTCGTGGGAGACGTGGTGGAGGGTGCGGACGGGCTGGTCGACGGCGAGGTCGACGGTGATGAAGCCGTCCTCGATCATGGAGAGGACGAGGGCGGTGGTGCCCAGTTTGAGGTAGGTGGAGATCTCGGAGAGGTTGGCGTCCCCGATGATCACGTGCAGCCGGCGGTACTTCTCGGCGTCGGCGTGCGGTTCGTCGCGGGTGTTGATGATGGGCCGCTTGAGGGTGGTCTCCAGGCCGACCTCGACCTCGAAGTAGTCGGCGCGCTGGCTGATCTGGAAGCCGTTCTCGCGGCCGTCCTGGCCGATGCCGACGCGGCCGGCGCCGGTGACGACCTGGCGGGAGACGAAGAAGGGCGTCAGGTGGCGCACGATGTCCGAGAAGGGGGTCTCCCGCTTCATCAGGTAGTTCTCGTGCGTGCCGTAGGAGGCGCCCTTGTTGTCGGTGTTGTTCTTGTAGAGGTGGATCGGCTGGGCGCCGGGGAGCTGGGCGGCGCGCTCGGCGGCCTCGGCCATGATGCGCTCGCCGGCCTTGTCCCAGAGGACGGCGTCGCGGGGGTTGGTGACCTCGGGGGCGCTGTACTCGGGGTGGGCGTGGTCCACGTAGAGCCGGGCGCCGTTGGTGAGGATCACGTTGGCGAGGCCGATGTCCTCGTCGGTGAGCTGGCTGGAGTCGGCGGCCTCGCGGGCGAGGTCGAAGCCGCGGGCGTCCCGCAGCGGGTTCTCCTCCTCGAAGTCCCAGCGGGCGCGGCGCGCCCGGTGCATCGCCGCGGCGTAGGCGTTGACGATCTGGGACGAGGTGAGCATGGCATTGGCGTTCGGGTGTCCGGGGACGGAGATCCCGTACTCCGTCTCGATGCCCATTACTCGCCGTACGGTCATGCGGCCCTCCTTGCCCGGCGGCGCTCAGTGCGCGACTCGGCGGTACCGAAGAGCCTAGAGCGGCTCCGCGCTGGTGGGGAGATCACTTGCGGTATTTCCCGGAAGTGGCCGGGAGTTTTTGCGGTGCGAATGCGACGGCTGCGGATGCCCGGTTTCCGGACATCCGCAGCCGGGGTGCGCTACTACAGGTACTGACCGGTGTTGGCCACCGTGTCGATGGAGCGTCCGGTGTCCGCACCCTGCTTTCCGGTGACGAGGGTGCGGATGAAGACGATCCGCTCGCCCTTCTTTCCGGAGATGCGGGCCCAGTCGTCGGGGTTGGTGGTGTTGGGCAGGTCCTCGTTCTCCTTGAACTCGTCCACGCATGCCTGGAGGAGGTGGGAGACGCGGATGCCCTTCTGGTCGTGGTCGAGGAATGCCTTGATGGCCATCTTCTTGGCCCGGTCGACGATGTTCTGGATCATCGCGCCGGAGTTGAAGTCCTTGAAGTAGAGGACTTCCTTGTCGCCGTTGGCGTACGTGACTTCGAGGAAGCGGTTCTCCTCGGATTCCGCGTACATCTGCTCGACGACGGACTGGATCATTCCGTGCGCGGCGGCGGCCTTGGAGCCGTTGTGCTCGGCGACGTCGTCCGTGTGGAGCGGGAGGTTGGCGGTGAGGTACTTCGCGAAGATGTCCTTCGCGGCCTCGGCGTCCGGGCGCTCGATCTTGATCTTCACGTCGAGCCGGCCGGGGCGGAGAATCGCGGGGTCGATCATGTCCTCGCGGTTGGAGGCGCCGATCACGATCACGTTCTCGAGGCCTTCGACGCCGTCGATCTCGGCGAGCAGCTGGGGGACGATGGTGTTCTCCACGTCCGAGCTGACGCCGGATCCGCGGGTGCGGAAGAGCGATTCCATCTCGTCGAAGAAGACGATGACGGGGGTGCCCTCGCTGGCCTTCTCGCGGGCCCGCTGGAAGACCAGGCGGATGTGCCGCTCGGTCTCGCCGACGTACTTGTTGAGGAGCTCGGGGCCCTTGATGTTGAGGAAGTAGGACTTCCCCGCGGGCTGGCCGGTGACCTCGGCGACCTTCTTGGCCAGGGAGTTGGCGACGGCCTTGGCGATGAGCGTCTTGCCGCAGCCGGGCGGTCCGTAGAGCAGGATGCCCTTGGGCGGGCGGAGTTCGTGCTCCTTGAACAGGTCCGGGTAGAGGTACGGGAGCTCGACCGCGTCGCGGATCAGCTCGATCTGGTTGCCCAGGCCGCCGATCTTGTCGTAGTCGACGTCCGGGACCTCTTCGAGGACGAGTTCCTCGACCTCGCTCTTGGGCACGACCTCGTAGACGTAGCCGGAGCGGGAGTCGAAGAGCAGGGCGTCGCCGGCGCGGATGGTGACGTCCAGCAGAGGCTCGGCGAGCCTCACCACCCGTTCCTCGTCGGTGTGCCCGACCACCAGGGCGCGCTCGCCGTCCTCGAGGATCTCCTTGAGGGTGACGATGTCCCCGGCGCGCTCGAACTCCATGGCCTCGACCACGTTGAGCGCTTCGTTGAGCATGACTTCCTGGCCGCGCCGGAGCTCGTCGAGCTCGACGCTGGGGCTGACGTTCACCCGGAGCTTGCGGCCCCCGGTGATGATGTCGCACGTGCCGTCCTCGTTCGCCTGCAGGAAGACACCGAAGCCGGCCGGCGGCTGCGCGAGCCGGTCGACCTCCTCCTTGAGGGCGACGATCTGGTCGCGCGCCTCACGGAGTGTGTTCGCGAGCCTTTCGTTCTGCGCGGACACGCCGGCCAGGTTGGTCTGCAGCTCGACGATCCGCTCTTCGAGAATCCTCGTGTGTCGCGGAGAGTCGGCGAGCTTGCGGCGCAGGACGGCGATTTCCTGCTCGAGATAGGCAACCTGGCCGGAAGGGTCCTCAGACCCCCGCCCCGGCCGGATGCCGCGGTTGATGTCGTCGTCGTGGGCTGCCACGGTCCTCACCTCCTCCAAGGGGAGCTGGACGCATCCTGACCCTACCTGCGTGGGTGATGATTGAAACCCCTAGATCAAAAAGACTCCGGGGTGTGTCCGATCTTCACCCTTGCGCTTCCCCTCTCGCCAGGGGAATACCCACCCTTCACGCTCCGAAAGCGGGCAGTTGTATCGTCGTGAGGGGTCAACACCCGCGGGTCGCGGCCTCAATTGTCCGCGCGGAGCAGAAACGGCAGAAGAGATGAGCGTGCAGCACGAGGCTCCGGCCGAAGGGGCCGGGGAGGCCCTGGAGGTCTGGATCGACCAGGACCTGTGCACCGGGGACGGGATCTGCGCGCAGTACGCCCCCGAGGTCTTCGAACTGGACATCGACGGGCTCGCGTATGTGAAGAGCGCGGACGACGAGCTGCTGCAGGAGGCGGGGGCGACGACGCCGGTGCCGCTGCCGCTGCTGCAGGACGTGGTGGACTCGGCGAAGGAGTGCCCGGGCGACTGCATCCATGTGCGGCGGGTCCGGGACGGCGTCGAGGTGTACGGGCCCGACGCGGAGTGACGGTCAGACCCCGCGCGCGTGGTCGCCGGCGGAGCGGACGAAGGCGCCGCCGGTCCACTCCCAGGTGACCTGCTCCTTCTCGTCGGGGCAGCAGCTGGGGACGTCGGGGGACGAGTAGCCGAGCAGGGTGGCGCGGACGGTGCCGTCGCTGACGGTGAGCGCGGTGACGCTGCGCTGCTCGCGCGGGTCGACGAGGGTGGCGACCACGCGGGCGGGGTCCTGTGCGCCGCGCCCGCGGGTGATCACGTACAGGCCGGCGGGCGGGGTTCCGGATCCGGCTTCGCAGTGTACGACCGCAACGGTCTCGGGCTTCTTGTCGCCGTCCAGGTCGCCGGTGGCGCGCCGGGCGATCGTGTGGCCGGCTCCCCCGCACCGGAGCGGGTAGGCGGCGCCGTCGGCGTCGGGTGCGGCGGCCGGGCCGGGGGCGGCGGGGGCGGAAGCGGAACCCGTGGCGGAGCCCGTCTGGCCCGCTTCGGCGGCTTCCGGGGTGAGGGTGCCGGCGAGGGCGACGACCGCGGCGGTCGCGGTGGCGGTGGCCAGCCAGTGCAGCGGCCGGGCGTGGGTGTGCGGGAGGTCCACGGTGTCCGGGGCGGCGGAGGGCTGCACGCGAGACGTCTCCTGTGAGGGTCGTGCCGAGGGGTCGCGGGCATCGTGCCACACGTCACAGGGCGGTGGAACAGCCGGGGGTGTCGAACAGGGGTGCCGAACGGGGCGACGCCGCCGCCCGGTTCCCCGCGGTGCGGAGGGTCGGGCGGCGGCGTCGGCCGGTGGTCTGTCGGGGTGTCAGCCCTTGTTGGGGCCGTCGTAGTCGTCGCCGTAGGCGCCCTTCGCGGGGCGGCGGCGGCGCATGGGGGGCTCGACGCCGTCCGCGAGGCGGCGGGCGGTGACGAGGAAGCCGGTGTGGCCGATCATGCGGTGATCGGGGCGGACGGCCAGGCCCTCGACGTGCCAATTGCGGATCATGGACTCCCAGGGCTGCGGTTCGGCGTAGCAGCCGATCTCGCGGATGGACTCCACGGTGCGGGCCAGCTGGGTGGTGGTGGCCACGTAGCAGCAGAGGATGCCGCCGGGGACGAGGGCCTTGGAGACGGCCTCCAGGCACTCCCAGGGGGCGAGCATGTCGAGGATGACCCGGTCGACGTCGGTGTCGCTCAGGCTGTCCTGGAGGTCGCCGACGGTGAGCTGCCAGGCGGGGTGGGGGCCGCCGAAGTAGCGCTCGACGTTGCCCTTCGCGATCTCGGCGAAGTCCTCGCGGCGCTCGTAGGAGTGCAGCATGCCGCTGTCGCCGATGGCGCGGAGCAGGAAGCTGCTGAGCGAGCCGGAGCCGACGCCGGCCTCCACGACGCGCGCGCCGGGGAAGATGTCGGCGAAGGCGAGGATCTGTCCCGCGTCCTTCGGGTAGACCACGGCGGCGCCGCGGGGCATGGACAGGACGTAGTCGGGGAGCAGGGGGCGCAGCGCGAGGTAGGCCACGTTTCCGGTGGTGCGGACAACGCTGCCCTCGGGAGCGCCGATCAGCTCGTCGTGCGGGAAGGAACCCTTGTGGGTGTGGAAGTTCTTTCCCTCTTCGAGCGTGAACGTGTAGTGGCGGCCCTTGGGGTCGGTCAGCTGAACCTGGTCCCCGACCTTGAAGGGCCCGCGTCGGCGGGCGGCACCGGTCGGTTCGGACATGGGAACAGAGTACCGGTGTTACTGGGACGGTCGTGCCATGGCCTTCACGAAGGCCCGCTCGACGTCGGTGGTGGAGAGGACGCCGTAGATCGCGCCGGTGTCCTCGACGACGAGGTATTCGGTGGCGGGGGTGGCGCGGAGGTGGTCGAGGAGGGGCTGGCCGGTGAGCTCGGCGGGGACGCGCATGCCGGGCTGGAGGTCCTGGGTGAGGGTGGAGACGGCGATCCAGGGGCGGCGGTGCTGGGGGACGGCGGCGATCGCGGCTTCGCGGACGATGCCGGTGGGGCCGCCGGTGCCGTCGACGACGACGAGGGCACGGGCGCCGGCCTCGTTGGCGCGGCGGAGGGCTTCGGAGAGGGGGGTGTCGGGGGTGACGGGGATGGCGCGGCGGGTGAGGGCGCGGGCGCGGAGGTCGGGGAGGTGTTCGCGGAGGCGGGCCATGCGGAGGCTGTTGCCGGCGCCGGTCCAGATGATGGCGGCCAGGATGGCGGCGAGGAGGGCGTCGGTGACGGTGGTGAAGCCGTCGATGTCGGCGGTGGAGTTGCCGAGCCAGCCGGTGCGGGTGAGGAGGGGGAGGCCGATGAGGACGGTGACGGCGAGGGCGCGGCCGACCCAGGCGGCGGCGACGGTGCCGCTCATGGGCTTGCCGGTGATCTTCCAGACGATCGCGCGGAGCATCCGGCCGCCGTCGAGGGGGAGGCCGGGGAGGAGGTTGAAGATCGCGACGATGAGGTTGGAGATCATCAGGCCGGCGAGGAGGACGCCGGGGACGGTGCCGGGTTCGACGGCGTGCATGGCGAGGTAGAAGGCGCCGGCGAGGACGAGGGAGAGGAGGGGGCCGACGAAGGCGAGGACGAATTCACGGCCGGGGGTCTCGGACTCCTTCTCGATCTCGGAGACGCCGCCGAAGAACTGGAGCTGGATGCGCCGCACGGGGAGCTTGAAGCGGAGGGCGGCGACGGTGTGGGCGAGTTCGTGGACGAGGACGGAGGCGTAGAAGGCGACGGCGAAGAAGAGGGAGACGAGGTAGCGGGCGGCACCGAGCTCGGGGAGGACGCGTTCGATCTGGTCGCCGAAGACCCAGGTGATGAGGGCGGCGACGAGGAACCAGCTGGGGGCGACGTAGACGGGCACGCCGAAGGGCCGGCCCATCAGGATCCCGCCGCCGGGTTCCTCGGTCCGCTGCGGCTTGGGCTCGTCCTGGTTCACGGGTTCCTCTCGTCGCCGGGGGTGACCGCGCCGCTGCGTCACGGGTCGATCATGCAGCGCGACGGGTCATACGTCGATGGTAGGCGGCTCGCTGTCGGTGGCGGGCCGTAGGGTCTGTGTCATGAGTACGAGCGAGCGGCTCCCGGAAGTGCCCCGGGCGCCCATGTCGCTGTCGCCCTCGCGGGCGAGCGACTTCATGCAGTGTCCCCTGTTGTACCGGTTCCGGGTGATCGACCGGCTGCCGGAGAAGCCGAGCGCGGCGGCGACGCGGGGGACGCTGGTGCACGCGGTGCTGGAGCGGCTGTTCGACGATCCGGCGGCGGAGCGGACGGTGCCGCGGGCGAAGGCGATGGTGCCGGGGCAGTGGGACCGGCTGCTGGAGTCGCGGCCGGAGCTGGGCGAGCTGTTCGCGGACGATCCGGCGGGCGAGCGGTTCGGGCAGTGGCTGGCGGAGGCCGAGGCGCTGGTGGAGCGGTGGTTCACGCTGGAGGACCCGGCGCGTCTGGAGCCGGCGGAGCGCGAGCTGTTCGTGGAGACGGAGCTGGAGTCGGGGCTGCGGCTGCGCGGGGTGATCGACCGGGTGGACGTGGCGCCGACGGGCGAGGTGCGGATCGTCGACTACAAGACGGGGAAGGCGCCGCGGCCGGAGTACAGCGAGGGCGCGCTGTTCCAGATGACGTTCTACGCGCTGGTGGTGTGGCGGCTGAAGGGGGTGATCCCGCGCCGGCTGCAGCTGGTCTACCTGGGCAGCGGGGACGTGCTGACGTACGACCCGGTGGAGGCGGATCTGCTGCGGGTGGAGCGGAAGCTGCACGCGCTGTGGGACGCGATCCGGACGGCGACGGAGACGGGCGACTGGCGGCCGCGGCCGACGAAGCTGTGCGGCTGGTGCGATCACCGGGCGGTCTGTCCGGAGTTCGGGGGGACTCCCCCGGTGTATCCGCTGGAGATCGTTTCCGCGCGCCCGCCGGAGGCCGGTGCGTCGGCGCAGGGCAGAATGGGCGGCGACCGGCCCGCCTCGTGAAGGAGCCCCTGTGACGATTCGCGTCCTCCTGGTCGACGACCAGCCGCTGCTGCGCACCGGCTTCCGGATGATTCTGGAGGCGGAGCAGGACATCACGGTGGTGGGCGAGGCCGGTGACGGTCTGCAGGCGCTGGACCAGGTGCGGGCGCTGCAGCCGGACGTGGTGCTGATGGACATCCGGATGCCGCGGATGGACGGGGTGGAGGCGACCCGGCAGATCACGGGTCCGGGCCGGGACGGTCCGGCGAAGGTGCTGGTGCTGACCACGTTCGATCTGGACGAGTACGTGGTGGAGGCGCTGCGCGCGGGGGCGAGCGGGTTCCTGCTGAAGGACGCGCCGGCGAACGAGCTGGTGCAGGCGATCCGGGTGGTGGCGGCGGGCGAGGCGATGCTGGCTCCGTCGATCACCCGGCGGCTGCTGGACAAGTACTCGGCGCATCTGCCGACGGGCGAGGAGCAGGTGCCGGACACCCTGGGCACGCTGACGGACCGTGAGGTGGAGGTGCTGAAGCTGGTGGCCCGCGGGTTGTCGAACGCGGAGATCGCGGCGGACCTGTTCGTGAGCGAGACGACGGTGAAGACGCACGTGGGCCATGTGCTGACGAAGCTGGGGCTGCGCGACCGGGTGCAGGCGGCGGTGTACGCGTACGAGAGCGGTCTGGTGCGTCCGGGGGGCAACGGCCAGTAGCGGGACGGTGTACGGGGAAGGGCCCGGCGCGCGGGGTGCGCGCCGGGCCCTTCCCCGTGTCCGGCCGTGCCGTGTCCCGGGGGCGGGGGATCAGCTCTTGCGGAGCTCCCAGAAGCGGAAGACGGTCGAGGCGTCGAGGGTCCACTCGAGGCCGGTGACGCCGTCGCGGGTGACGGCGTACTGCTTGCCCTGCCAGAGCGGGAGGAGGGGCAGTTCCGCGGCGACGGCGTCCTGGATCTCGCCGTACTCGTGGTCGGTGGCGGACCGGTCCGCGGTGGCGGCGGTCTTCGGCAGGAGGGTGCCGGTGATGGCCTTGTTCTCGTACCGGTTGGCGAGGACGTTGCCCTCGCCGAAGAAGGGGGCGGTGAAGTTGTCGGCGTCGGGGTAGTCGGGGACCCAGCCCTTGACGTAGACGCCGTACTTGCCGGCGGCGATGTCCTTCTCGTACTGGTCGAAGGCGACGGACTTCACGTCGGCGGCGAAGAGGCCGCTGGCGTTGAGCTGGGCGGCGATGGCCTTGAGCTCGGCGTCGGTGGAGGGGCCGTAGCGGCTGGGGGTGGACCAGAGGGTGAGGGTGACCTTGTCCTTGATGCCGGCGGCGCGGAGCACCTGCTTGGCCTTGGCCGGGTCGGGGGCGCCGTAGGTGTCGAAGAAGGCGGTGTTGTGGCCGTTGATGCCGGCGGGGACGATCGAGTAGAGCGGGGTGGCGGTCGACTTGTAGATGTCCTCGACGAGGGCGTCGCGGTCGACGAGGTGGGCTATCGCCTTGCGGACGGCGAGCTTGCCGGCGACCGGGTCCTTCATGTTGAAGACGAGGTGCTGGACCTCGGCGCTGCTGCCCTGGACGATCTGGACGCCGCGGTCCTCGGTGGACGCCTCCAGGGCGGCGATGTCGGCGGCGGACAGGCCGCGGTAGGCGATGTCGACGTCGCCGGCGGTGAACGCGCCGGCGAGGGCCGCGCGGTCGCCCTGGTAGAGCTTGAGGACGACGCGGTCGTTGCGGCGCTCGGCGGTGCCCTGGTAGCCGGTGTTGGCGGAGAAGACGGCCTCGGTGTCGCCGAAGGAGTCCAGCTTGTACGGGCCGGAGCCGATGGCCTTGCCGTCGGTGCGGAGCGCGTCGGCGGGGTACTCGCGGTGGTCGACGATGGAGCCGGCGCCGGAGGCGATCTTGCTGGGGAAGGTGGCGTCCGGGACCTTGAGGCGGAAGACGACGGTCCGCTCGTCGGGGGTCTCGATGGTGTCGATGGTGGAGAGCAGCGGTGCCGGGCCGGAGGGGTCGGCGATCTTCAGGGCGCGCTCGAAGGAGAACTTGACGTCCTCGGAGGTGAGCGGGTTGCCGTTGGAGAACTTCAGGCCGGGGCGGAGGGTGCAGGTGTAGACGGTGCTGCCGTCGCCGAAGCCGCACTTCTCGGCGGCTTCGGGTTCGGGCAGGGAGCCGCCCTTGGGGAAGGCGAGGAGGGACTGGAAGACGTTGTTGAACAGGAGCCAGGAGCCGGGGTCGTAGCCGGCGGCGGGGTCGGTCGCCAGGATCTCGTCGGACATGCCGACGCGGATGGCGTCGGCGGTGTCGGAGCCCGTTCCCTGTTCGGTGCCGCAGCCGCCGAGGAGGGCGGCGGAGAGGCCCGCGGCGAGCGGGGCGGTCAGCCACTTGTGGTGCGTCTTCACAGAACTTGCCTCGTGATCTCTTGCCAGGCCGGCCGCGCGTGGCTGCGCGGCCGGTACAACGAAGGGGTCAGGCGGTGGTGCCGCGGCTCAGCTCCCAGAGCAGCAGGTCGGAGGAGGTGTTGAGGGCGTACTCGACACCGGTGATGTCGTCGCGGGCGGCGACGTACTGCTTGCCCTGCCAGAGCGGCAGGACGGGCACGTCCTGGGCGACGATCTTCTGGATCTGCTGGTAGACGGGGTTGGCGGCGGTGCGGTCGGCCTCGCGGCGGGAGCGCGGGATGAGCTGTTCGCGGACCTTCTTGTTGACGTACGGGGTGCCGAGGAAGTTGTCGCTGTCGAGGAAGGGCGCGATGTAGTTGTCCGGGTCCGGGTAGTCGGGGAACCAGCCGAGGCCGTAGACGGCGTAGTCGCCGCGGCGCTGGGCGGGGCGGAACTCGGACCAGGCGGTGCCCTTGACGGTGACGTCGAAGAGTTCGCTGGCGATGAGCTGGTTCTTCAGCGTCGCGAACTCCTGGGCGGTCTCGGCGCCGTAGTGGTCGGTGGTGTAGTGGAGGGTCAGCTTGACCGGGGTGGGGACGCCGGCCTTGCGGAGGATGGCGGCGGCGCGGTCGCGGTCGCCCTCGCCGTACTCCTCGTAGAAGGGGGTGGCGTGGCCGGCGATGCTGGAGGGGATCAGCGAGTAGAGCGGCTCGGCGGTGGGGCCGTAGACCCGGTTGACGAGGGCGCCGCGGTCGACGACGGCGGCCATGGCCTGGCGGACGGCCTTCTCCTCGACGGCGGGCGCCTTGGTGTTGAAGGCGAGGTAGCGGATCTCCAGGCCGGGGACCTCGGAGACGCGGATGCCCTCGCTGGGGCTCTCGGTGAGGTCGCGGACCTGCTGCTGGGAGAGGGAGCGGGCCATCATGTCGATGTCCTTGCTCTCCAGGGCCTTGCCCATGGTGCCGGCGTCGGCGAAGGCGCGGAGTTCGACCTGCTCGTTGCGGGGCGTGATGTCGCCCTTGTAGCGGGGGTTGCGGGAGAAGACGAAGCGGGTGGCCTGGCCGCCGTTCTGCTCGGCCTTCAGGGTGTAGGGGCCGGAGCCGTCGACCTGGAAGCCCTCGCGGAGCGCGTCGGCGGCGTACTTCTCCTTGCTGAGGATGGCGGCGACCGGCGTGGAGAGCTTGTACGGGAAGGTGGCGTCTGGCGCGTTGAGGTGGAAGACGACCTCGCGGTCGCCCTTGGTCTCGACGGTGTCGACGGTCGACAGGAGGGCGGCGGCGCCGTTGTCGGACTTGATCGTCCGGACCCGGTCGATGGAGTACTTGACGTCCTCGGCGGTGAGCGGGGAGCCGTCGGCGAAGGTGAGGCCGGGGCGCAGGACGCAGCGGTAGCTCTCGCTGGCCCGGTCGGTGAAGCCGCAGCTCTCGGCGGCCTCGGGGACGGGCTGTCCGCCGCCGCGGGGGACGTGCACGAGGGTCTGGACGGTCTGGCGGAGGATGTTCCAGGCACCGGTGTCGTAGGCGTAGGCCGGGTCGAGCGGGGCCGGGGCCTCGTCGGTGGCGACGAACTGGTCGGTGGTTCCGACGACGATGGCTCTGTCGCCCTCTCCCGTGCCGCAGGCGGCGAGCAGCGGGGCGAGCAGTCCGGCCACGGCCGGCAGCACCAAGGTCTTGCGGTTCATCAAGGGACGTTCTCCTCAGCCGGCCTGGGGTACAGCGGTCATGACGACACTCCGCCGCCGGCCGCCCGGTCGGGGCGGGAGCGATCGGGCCGGGAAGTTGCGATCGGTCCTGTGTTCTCGGCGACTGGGGTATGCGCCGGCGCACGCGGTGATTGCGGCGAAGTACTCGCGAAAGATTAGTGGGCGGCGCCGCCATTGCCGGACGGGGTGGCCGGTGGGGGGTAATCGAAGGGTGATCATGAATGCGGCCGCTTCGATAGTCATGCGGTGCGCGAGGTGGACGGTCCCGAGCGAATCGGGACACAAAGGTGCGGCGGACGTCCGCATTCCGGGCGCCGGACGAGGTCAGGCCACCCCTCGGCGAGCACGCTGGGTGACCAAGGTCACGCGGCGGAAATACGAGGGGTGGCCTGAATCTCTTGTACGGAAGGCGCCGGGCGGCGGGCGGGGGGAACGCGCGGAGCGCCGCCCCGGTGAATACCCGCGGTAATACTTCGGGTGCTCTCCGGGTGATCTTCGGCTGTTCTCCGGTTGATCTCGGGTGGGGCCCGGCGTGATCTCCGGGAAAAGCGCGGAGAAAGCTCAGAGAAAGCTCAAATGACGCCAGGGTCCTTTTCCGTCCGGACACCGGAGACCAGGGTGCGCAGGAACGGCACGTCGACCTCTTCGAGGGAGCGGACCACGACCCGGCCGGGCAGGGCGGGGATCGGCGCGACCGAGGGCACCGCGACGACCCGGCAGCCGGCCGCCTCGGCGGCGGCGACACCGGTCGCGGTGTCCTCGATGACGGCGCACAGGGCGGGGTCGGCGCCGACGCCGCGGGCGGCGGTCAGGTACGGCTCCGGGTGCGGCTTGGTGCGGGTCACCTCGTCGCCGGCGACGGTGAGGTGGAAGCGGTCGCGGCCGACGGACTCCAGGACGCGGTCGATGATCCGCCGGTGGGAGGCGGAGACGAGGGCGGTGGGGATCGCGTACCGGGCCAGCTCGGACAGCAGCCGCTCGGCGCCCGGCATGAGCGGCACCCCGCGGTCGATGCGCTGCTCGAACTTGTCGTTGAGCAGCACGGTGAGCTCGGCGAGGGTGATGTCGGCGCCGGTGGACTCGATGAGGTAGCCGGCGCTGCGGGTCATCGGCCCGCCGACCACCACGTCCCGCCACGCCTCGTCCAGCCGGTGGCCGAGGTCGGCGAAGACCTCGACCTCGGCGTCCCACCAGAAGCCCTCGGTGTCGACGAGGGTCCCGTCCATGTCGAGGAAGACCGCCTGCAGGGCGGAGCTTCCGTTGGCGTGGATCAGGGACGCGGGGACCGTACTGGTCATCCGGCACACCTCCATGGAGGGACGGAAAGGCCGGCCCCCACTCCCGGTACGGGAGGAGGACCGGCCTGCACTGGACCGACCAGTGTACGTCCCGATCACCGCCGGCGCGGATATTTGCGGTCCGGCGTCGACGGGGGTCGCCCGGGGGTCACCGGGCGTTGAAGTACTTCGCCTCCGGGTGGTGGAGGACGATCGCGTCGGTGGACTGCTCGGGGTGGAGCTGGAACTCCTCGGAGAGGTGGACCCCGATCCGCTCCGGCCGCAGGAGTTCCGCGATCTTGGCGCGGTCCTCCAGGTCGGGGCAGGCGCCGTAGCCGAGCGAGAAGCGGGCGCCCCGGTACTTCAGCGCGAACATGTCCTCGACGGCCTCCGGGTCCTCGCCGCCGAAGCCCAGCTCGGCGCGCACGCGCGCGTGCCAGTACTCGGCGAGGGCCTCGGCGAGCTGCACGGACAGGCCGTGGAGCTCCAGGTAGTCGCGGTAGGAGTCGGCGGCGAAGAGCTCGGCGGTGGCCTCGCCGATCTTCGAGCCGACGGTGACGACCTGGAGGCCGACGACGTCGGTCTCGCCGGACTCCTCCGGGCGGAAGAAGTCGGCGAGGCAGAGGCGGCGGCCCCGGCGCTGGCGCGGGAAGGTGAAGCGGGTCCGCTCGTTGCCCGCCTCGTCCAGGATGATCAGGTCGTCGCCCTTGGAGACGCAGGGGAAGTAGCCGTGGACGACGGCCGCCTCCAGCAGGTTCTCCGTGTGCAGCCGCTCCAGCCAGCCGCGCAGCCGCGGCCGGCCCTCGGTCTCCACCAGCTCCTCGTACGTCGGGCCGTCGCCGGTCCGGTTCTGCTTGAGGCCCCACTGGCCCTTGAAGAGGGCGCCCTCGTCCAGCCAGGACGCGTAGTCCTTGAGCGGGATGCCCTTGACCACGCGGGTGCCCCAGAACGGCGGGGTGGGGACGGGGTTGTCGGTGGCGACGTCGGACCGGCCGCCGGGCTCCGGCTCCTCCACCTGGAGGGCCGCGGCGCCCTTGGCGACCCGGCGCTGCTTCAGCTCGGGGAGGGTCGCGCCGGGGACGCCGCGCTTGACGGCGATGAGCGCGTCCATGAGCCGCAGGCCCTCGAAGGCGTCGCGGGCGTAGCGGACCTCGCCCTGGTAGATCTCGTGGAGGTCCTGCTCGACGTAGGCCCGGGTGAGGGCGGCGCCGCCGAGGATCACCGGGTACCTGGCGGCGAGGTCGCGCTGGTTCAGCTCCTCCAGGTTCTCCTTCATGATCACGGTGGACTTCACGAGGAGGCCGGACATGCCGATGACGTCGGCGTTGTGCTCCTCGGCGGCTTCGAGGATGGCGGAGACGGGCTGCTTGATGCCGATGTTGACGACGTTGTAGCCGTTGTTGGAGAGGATGATGTCCACGAGGTTCTTGCCGATGTCGTGGACGTCGCCGCGGACGGTGGCGAGCACGATGGTGCCCTTGCCGTCGGCGTCGGTCTTCTCCATGTGCGGTTCGAGGTAGGCCACCGCGGTCTTCATGACCTCGGCGGACTGGAGCACGAACGGCAGCTGCATCTGGCCGGAGCCGAACAGCTCGCCGACCACCTTCATGCCGTCGAGCAGGGTCTCGTTGACGATGTCGAGGGCCGGGGTGGTGGTGAGGGCTTCGTCGAGGTCGGCCTCCAGGCCGTTCTTCTCGCCGTCGATGATCCGCCGCTTCAGCCGCTCCTCCAGCGGCAGCGCCGCCAGCTCCTCCGCCTTGCCGGCCTTGAGGGACTTGGTGGTGGCGCCCTCGAAGAGCTCCATGAGCTTCTGGAGCGGGTCGTAGCCCTCGGCGCGCCGGTCGTAGATGAGGTCGAGGGCCGTGGTGACCTGCTCCTCGTCGAAGCGGGCGATCGGCAGGATCTTGGAGGCGTGCACGATGGCCGAGTCCAGGCCGGCCTTCACGCACTCGTCCAGGAAGACCGAGTTGAGCAGGATGCGGGCGGCCGGGTTGAGGCCGAAGGAGATGTTCGACAGGCCGAGGGTGGTCTGGACGTCCGGGTGGCGCCGCTTCAGCTCGCGGATGGCCTCGATCGTCGCGATGCCGTCCTTGCGGGACTCCTCCTGGCCGGTGCAGATGGTGAAGGTCAGGGTGTCGATGAGGATGTCGGACTCGCGGATGCCCCAGTTGCCGGTGAGGTCGGCGATCAGGCGCTCGGCGATCTCGACCTTCTTCTCGGGGGTGCGGGCCTGGCCCTCCTCGTCGATGGTGAGGGCGATGAGCGCGGCGCCGTGCTCCTGGGCAAGGCGGGTGACCTTCGCGAAGCGGGACTCGGGGCCGTCGCCGTCCTCGTAGTTGACGGAGTTGATGACGGCCCGGCCGCCCAGCTTCTCCAGGCCGGCGCGGATGACCTCGACCTCGGTGGAGTCCAGGACGATCGGCAGGGTCGACGCGGTCGCGAACCGTCCGGCCAGTTCCTCCATGTCGGCGACGCCGTCCCGGCCCACGTAGTCCACGCACAGGTCCAGCAGGTGCGCGCCCTCGCGGATCTGGTCCCGCGCCATCTCCACGCAGTCGTCCCACCGCCCGTCCAGCATGGCCTCGCGGAACTTCTTCGACCCGTTGGCGTTCGTCCGCTCCCCGATCGCCAGGTACGCGGTGTCCTGCCGGAACGGGACGGTCTGGTAGAGGGAGGCGGCGCCGGGCTCGGGGCGCGGGTCGCGCGGGGCGGGCGTGAGGTCGCGGACGCGCTCGACGACCTGGCGCAGGTGCTCGGGGGTGGTACCGCAGCAGCCGCCGACGAGGGAGAGGCCGTAATCGCGGACGAACTGCTCCTGGGCGTCGGCGAGCTCGGCGGGGCTGAGCGGGTAGTGGGCGCCGTCGGAGGTGAGGACGGGCAGGCCGGCGTTGGGCATCACGGAGAGCGGCACGCGCGCGTGGCGGGCGAGGTAGCGCAGGTGCTCGCTCATCTCGGCGGGGCCGGTGGCGCAGTTCAGGCCGATCATGTCGATGCCGAGCGGCTCCAGGGCCGTCAGGGCGGCGCCGATCTCGGAGCCGAGGAGCATGGTGCCGGTGGTCTCGACGGTGACGGAGACGATGAGCGGCACGTCGGCGCCGAGCGCGTCGAGGGCGCGGCGGGCGCCGATGACGGACGCCTTGGTCTGGAGGAGGTCCTGCGTGGTCTCGACGATCAGCGCGTCGGCGCCGCCGGTGAGCAGGCCCTCGGCGTTCTGCTGGTAGGCGTCGCGGAGGACCGTGTACGGGGCGTGGCCGAGGGTCGGCAGCTTGGTGCCGGGGCCGATGGAGCCGAGGACCCAGCGCTGGCGGCCGTCGGCGGCGGTGAACTCGTCGGCGACCTCGCGGGCGACGCGGGCGCCGGCCTCGGACAGCTCGTGGACGCGGTGGGCGATGTCGTACTCGCCCAGGGCGGCGTGGTTGGCGCCGAAGGTGTTGGTCTCGACGCAGTCGACGCCGGCGGCGAAGTACTCGCGGTGGACGGAGGCGACGATGTCCGGCCGGGTGAGGCTCAGGATCTCGTTGCAGCCCTCCAGGTTCTGGAAGTCCTCCAGGGTGGGCTCCTGGGCCTGGAGCATGGTGCCCATGGCTCCGTCGGCGACGACCACGCGGCTGGCGAGGGCTTCGCGGAGGGCGGCGGCGCGGCTCCGGCTGTCGGCGGAGACGGAACGGGCAGGCGACGAGGCCATGAAGGGGCTCCCTGGGATGCGACGGCTGTCGGCTTTGCACCCTGGGCACAGGGTGCACGGGCCCAGCGTAACCATGCTTCGACCGGGGCGGACACGGCGTCCCACGTGGCGGACGGCATCCTGTGTGCGAGGACTCCCGGTACGGCCCCTTCTTCGAGGACACTGTCAGGTGCGAGGCAAGGTCGGCATGGACCGATAGTGTTCAGCATTGTCGAACGTCGATGTGTGTGCGTGCGTGAGGGAGAAGGGCCGGGCGATGGCGAAGAACATCCAGTCGCTTGAACGGGCGGCGGCGATGCTGCGACTGCTCGCGGGCGGCGAGCGCCGGCTCGGACTGTCCGACATCGCGTCCTCCCTCGGACTGGCCAAGGGCACGGCCCACGGCATCCTGCGCACCCTCCAGGCGGAGGGCTTCGTGGAGCAGGACGGCCCCTCGGGCCGCTACCAGCTCGGGGCCGAGCTGCTGCGGCTGGGCAACAGCTATCTGGACGTGCACGAGCTGCGGGCCCGGGCGCTGGTGTGGACGGACGACCTGGCGCGGTCCAGCGGGGAGAGCGTGCACCTGGGGGTGCTGCACCAGTCGGGCGTGCTGATCGTGCACCACGTCTTCCGGCCGGACGACAGCCGCCAGGTGCTGGAGGTGGGGGCGATGCAGCCGCTGCACTCCACGGCGCTCGGCAAGGTGCTGTCGGCGTACGACCCGGTGGCGCACAGCCAGGCCGTGGAGGTCGACCGGGAGGCGTTCACGCCGCGTACGGTCACGGACCTGGCGGGCTTCGAGGCGCTGCTGGACCTCACGCGGGCGCGCGGCTGGGCGGCGGACGTGGAGGAGACCTGGGAGGGCGTGGCCTCGGTGGCGGCGCCGATCCACGACCGGCGCCGGATGCCGGTGGGCGCGGTGGCGGTGACCGGGGCGGTGGAGCGGCTGCGCCCGGCCGGGGAGCTGCGCCCGGAGCTGGTGGCGGCGGTGCGGGACTGCGCCCGGGCGGTCTCCCGGGACCTGGGGGCGGGCCGCTTCTGAGCCCGTGGCGCGGCGGCCCGTGAACCGGTCCGCACGCAGAGCGAACCCGTCGGTAACGATCGCGTTATCGGCGGGTTTTTCACTTCCCAGACCCTTGACGCGCTGTTAACCCCGGGGCAAAACTTCCGTTCATCGGTCGGCATTGTCGAACACCTACCGGCAATACGCGTTAGAGTGTGACAGTGCCCAGGGCCGTGGACGCCCTCACACGAGGGCGCGGACCACCGGGCGAAACCGGGGTCCGCCATCCCCTGGACGAAGGACAAAGGAGTCGCGGGTGTCCAGCTCCGACATCTTCCTCGGCGAGACCATCGGTACCGCCGTTCTCATTCTTCTCGGCGGCGGCGTGTGCGCCGCCGTGACGCTCAAGAGCTCCAAGGCCCGCGGCGCGGGCTGGCTCGCGATCACCTTCGGGTGGGGCTTCGCCGTCATGACGGCCGTCTACATGACCGCTTCCCTCTCCGGAGCCCATCTGAACCCCGCGGTCACCGTCGGCATCGCCGTCAAGGACGGCGCGTGGGGCGACGTGCCGGTCTACGTCGCCGGGCAGATGCTGGGCGCGATGATCGGCGCCGCGCTGGTCTGGGTCGCCTACTACGGCCAGTTCCGGGCCCACCTCACCGACCCGGAGACCATCGGCGACAAGCCGATCGAGGGCCCCGGCCCGGTGCTCGGCATCTTCTCCACCGGCCCCGAGATCCGGAACACCTGGCAGAACCTCGCCACCGAGGTCATCGGCACCGTCGTGCTCGTCCTCGCCGTGCTCACCCAGGGCCTCAACGACAGCGGCAAGGGCCTCGGCGTCCTCGGCGCCCTGATCACCGCCTTCGTCGTCGTCTCGATCGGCCTCTCGCTCGGCGGCCCGACCGGTTACGCGATCAACCCGGCGCGCGACCTCGGCCCCCGCCTCGTGCACGCCCTGCTGCCGCTGCCGAACAAGGGCGGCTCCGACTGGAGCTACGCCTGGATCCCGGTCGCCGGTCCGCTGATCGGTGGAGCCCTCGCCGCGGGTATCTACAACCTCGCGTTCGCCTGAGCCGTACGAGAACAGCAGCAGAGCCCCGAGCCGTCCTTCCCAGACTTCCCATGGAGCACACCGTGACCGACGCCCACACCGCCGGCCCGTTCATCGCCGCCATCGACCAGGGCACCACCTCGTCCCGCTGCATCGTCTTCGACAAGGACGGCCGGATCGTCTCGGTCGACCAGAAGGAGCACGAGCAGATCTTCCCGAAGCCGGGCTGGGTCGAGCACGACGCCACCGAGATCTGGACCAACGTCCAGGAGGTCGTCGCCGGCGCCATCGTCAAGGCCGGCATCACCGCCGCCGACGTCAAGGCCATCGGCATCACCAACCAGCGCGAGACCACGCTGCTGTGGGACAAGAACACCGGCGAGCCCGTGCACCACGCGCTCGTGTGGCAGGACACCCGCACCGACGCCCTGTGCAAGGAGCTCGGCCGCAACGTCGGCCAGGACCGCTTCCGCCGCGAGACCGGCCTCCCGCTCGCCTCCTACTTCTCCGGCCCGAAGGTCCGCTGGCTCCTCGACAACGTCGAGGGCCTGCGCGAGCGCGCCGAGCGCGGCGACATCCTCTTCGGCACCATGGACTCCTGGGTCATCTGGAACCTCACCGGCGGCACCGAGGGCGGCGTCCACGTCACCGACGTCACCAACGCCTCCCGCACCATGCTGATGAACCTGCACGAGATGGCCTGGGACGAGCGCATCCTGCACTCGATGGACATCCCGGCCGCCGTGCTCCCCGAGATCCGCTCCTCCGCCGAGGTCTACGGCACGGTCAAGGGCGGCGTCCTCGACGGCGTCCCGGTCGCCTCCGCGCTCGGCGACCAGCAGGCCGCCCTCTTCGGCCAGACCTGTTTCGCCGAGGGCGAGGCCAAGTCCACGTACGGCACCGGCACCTTCATGCTGATGAACACCGGTGACAAGATCATCAACTCCTACAGCGGCCTGCTGACCACGGTCGGCTACCAGATCGGCGACAAGAAGCCGGTCTACGCCCTGGAGGGCTCCATCGCCGTCACCGGCTCGCTCGTCCAGTGGATGCGCGACCAGATGGGCCTGATCAAGTCCGCCGCCGAGATCGAGACCCTGGCCTCCTCCGTCGAGGACAACGGCGGCGCCTACTTCGTGCCCGCCTTCTCCGGCCTCTTCGCCCCGTACTGGCGCTCCGACGCCCGCGGCGTGATCGCCGGCCTCACCCGGTACGTCACCAAGGCGCACATCGCCCGTGCCGTCCTGGAGGCCACCGCCTGGCAGACCCGCGAGATCACCGACGCCATGACCAAGGACTCCGGCGTCGAGCTGACCGCCCTCAAGGTCGACGGCGGCATGACCTCCAACAACCTGCTGATGCAGACCCTCTCGGACTTCCTGGACGCCCCCGTGGTGCGCCCCATGGTCGCCGAGACCACCTGCCTCGGTGCCGCCTACGCCGCCGGCCTCGCCGTCGGCTTCTGGCCGGACACCGACGCGCTGCGCGCCAACTGGCGCCGTGCCGCGGAGTGGACCCCGCGCATGGACGCCGGCAAGCGCGACAGCGAGTACAAGAACTGGCTCAAGGCCGTGGAGCGCTCCATGGGCTGGCTCGAAGAAGAGAAGTGACGAGGAGTAGACCGAGATGACCACCCCGCAGACCGTCCCCGCCCTCGGAACGCACCCGGCCGCCGGTTCGCTTCCGTCCCGCGCCGAGACCAGAGAGCAGCTTGCCAAGGCGACGTACGACCTCCTGGTGATCGGCGGCGGCATCCTGGGCATCTCCACCGCCTGGCACGCCGCGCAGGCCGGTCTGCGGGTGGCCCTGGTGGACGCCGGCGACTTCGCCGGCGCCACCTCCTCGGCCTCCTCCAAGCTCCTCCACGGCGGCCTGCGCTACCTGCAGACCGGCGCCGTGAAGCTCGTCGCGGAGAACCACTTCGAGCGGCGCGCCGTCTCCCGGCAGGTCGCCCCCCACCTGTCCAACCCGCTCACGTTCTACCTGCCCGTCTACAAGGGCGGCCCGCACGGCGCCGCCAAGCTGGGCGCCGGCGTGTTCGCGTACTCCGCGCTCTCCGCCTTCGGCGACGGCGTCGGCCACCTCCTCTCCCCCGCCAAGGCGGCCCAGGACGTGCCCGAGCTGCGCACCGACAACCTCAAGGCCGTCGCCGTCTACGGCGACGACCAGATGAACGACGCCCGCATGGCGCTCATGACGGTCCGCGCGGCCGTCGACGCCGGCGCCGTCGTCCTCAACCACGCCGAGGTCACAGGGCTCCGCTTCACCCGGGGCCGGGTCACCGGCGCCGAGCTGAGGGACCGCATGTCCGGCGAGGAGTTCGGCGTCACCGCGCGGCTCGTCCTCAACGCCACCGGCCCCTGGGTCGACCACCTGCGCAAGATGGAGGACCCCAACGCGGCCCCCTCCATCCGCCTCTCCAAGGGCGCCCACCTGGTCCTCAAGCGCACCGCGCCGTGGAAGGCCGCGCTCGCCACCCCGATCGACAAGTACCGGATCACCTTCGCCCTCCCCTGGGAGGACATGCTCCTGCTCGGCACCACCGACGAGGAGTACGAGGGCGACCCGGGCCAGGTCGCGGTCACCGAGAAGGACACCGCCCAGATCCTGGACGAGGCCGCCTTCTCCATCCGCGACCAGCAGCTCGACCGCTCCCTCATCACCTACGCCTTCGCCGGCCTGCGGGTGCTCCCGGGCGGGCCCGGCGACACCTCCAAGGCCAAGCGCGAGACGGTCGTCACCGAGGGCCGCGGCGGGATGCTGTCGGTCGCCGGCGGCAAGTGGACCACCTTCCGGCACATCGGCCGCACCATCATGAAGAAGCTGGAGGCGCTCCCCGGCCACCCGCTGGGCGAGGACTACGAGCCGGTCTCCACGCTCCCCAAGCGGCTGCCGCTGCCGGGCATCGCCAACCCGAACGCGGTCGCCCACCGGCTGCTCGTCGACGGCCCCGCGCCCGGCCCGCGGATGGCCGCCGACACCGCCAAGCACCTGGCCACGCACTACGGTTCGCTCTCCTTCGACATCGCCCGGATGGCGAACGAGAACCCCGAACTGGCCCGCAGGATCCACCGGGACGCGCCCGAGATCTGGGCGCAGGTCGCCTACGCCCGCGACCACGAGTGGGCCGAGACGGCCGACGACGTGCTGCGCCGCCGCACCACCCTGACCATCCGCGGCCTCGCCACCGACGAGATCCGCGCCGAGGTCGACGCGATGCTGCGCGCCAAGTAGGCGCCACCGGCCGAGGGGCGGTCTTCTCCGGGGAGGGAGAGGGCCGCCCCTCCCGCGTGCCACACGGCCGCCACACCGCGGCAACAGTCGGCGCGCACAGTGGAGGGCATGAGGTTTCAGGTGCTCTCGATCGTCCCCCACTCCCCGCACCCGCTCACCGGTGAACTGCCGTCCGCGGCGGACCGGTTGGAGCAGGTCGTGACGCTCGGCGAGACGGCCGAGCGGCTCGGCTTCGACGCGTACGCGATCGGCGAGCGGCACGCCGGGCCGTTCCTCTCCTCCGCCCCGACCGTGCTGCTCGCCGCGCTCGCCGCCCGCACCTCCCGGATCCGCCTGCTGACAGGTGTCACGGTCGTCGCGATCCTCGACCCGGTCCGGGTCGCCGAGGACTATGCCACCCTCGACCAGCTGTCCCGGGGCCGGCTGGAACTCGTCGTCGGCAAGGGCGCGGAGGCCGGCCACTTCGACCTCTTCGGGCTGGACGAGGAGCGCCAGTGGGAGCTCCAGAAGGAGAAGTACGAACTCCTGCGCCGGCTCTGGACGGAGGAGGACGTCGACTGGGAGGGAACCTCCCGGCCGCCGCTCCGGGGCGTCACCACGATCCCCCGCCCGTACGCCGGTGCGCCGACGATCTGGCACGGCTCGGCCACCAGCCTGCACTCCCCCGAACTCGCCGCGCGGCACGGCGACCCGCTCTTCACCGCCAACGCGATCCAGCCGCGCGAGGCGTACGCGCGGCTGATCGCCCACTACCGCGAGCGGTTCGAGGCGTACGGGCACGATCCGGCACGCGCGCGCGTGGCGGCCGGTTCGGGCGGGCTGCTCATCGCGGACACCCCCGAGGACGCCGTGCGGCGTTACAAGGAGCTGTACGAGGCGAAGGTGGCGCAGAGCTTCCGGCCGCACCTGGAGGGCCGGGCCGGCTACAACACGCCCTTCCGGACCGTCGAGGAGGCGATCGCGGACGGACCCCAGCTGATCGGCTCGCCCGAGCAGATCACCGAGAAGATCCTCGCCTTCCACGCCCACTACGGGCACGACCTCCAGTCGGTCACGGTGGACGGCTTCGGGCAGTCGACGGCCGAACAGACCGAGACCCTGGCACGGTTCGCGGAGGAGATCGCGCCGGTGCTGAGGAAGGAGGCGCCCAGCACGCTCTGGGAGGCGTGAGAGTCCCGTGTGCGGGGCCCCGTTCGTGGGTAGTCGATCAACGCCGCACGGGTTTCCGGGCGCGTCCGGGGGCTGCGGCCGGACGTCCGGAAAGCCGTAAGGTTGGTCCGTACGACACGAACTTCGAAGAAGGAGGCGCTGGGTGATCGAGCTCGAGGGGGTACCCGAGCTGATCGACCCGGTCATGGTGGCCGCGTTCGAGGGCTGGAACGACGCCGGCGACGCCGCCTCCACCGCGGTCGCTCATCTGGACCGGGAATGGAAGGGCGAGGTCTTCGCGGCGCTCGACGCCGAGGACTACTACGACTTCCAGGTCAACCGCCCGACGGTGTTCCTGGAGAACGGCGTCCGGAAGATCACCTGGCCGACGACCCGGCTGTCGGTGGTCCGGATCGGCGGCGACAAGCCGCGCGACCTGGTCCTGGTCCGGGGCATCGAGCCGTCGATGCGCTGGCGCTCCTTCTGCAACGAGCTGCTGGGCTTCGCGCACGAGCTGGGCGTCGAGATGGTGGTGATCCTGGGCGCGCTGCTCGGCGACACCCCGCACACCCGCCCGGTGCCGGTCAGCGGCGTCACCTCCGACCCGGACCTGGCGCGCACGATGGAGCTGGAGGAGACCCGCTACGAGGGCCCGACGGGCATCGTCGGGATCCTCCAGGAGGCGTGCACCCACGCGGGCGTGCCGGCCGTGAGCCTGTGGGCGGCGGTGCCGCACTACGTGTCGCAGCCGCCGAACCCGAAGGCGACGCTGGCGCTGCTGAACCGGCTGGAGGACCTGATCGGGCTGCGGATCCCGCTGGGCGAGCTGCCCGAGGACGCGCGGGCCTGGCAGCTGGGCGTGGACCAGCTGGCGGCGGAGGACAGCGAGGTCGCCGAGTACGTGCAGACGCTGGAGGAGGCGCGGGACACCGCGGAGCTTCCGGAGGCGTCGGGCGAGGCGATCGCCCGCGAGTTCGAGCGCTACCTGCGGCGGCGCGACCCGGGCCAGGGGCCGGGCGTCCCCGGGGTCGCGACGGAGAGCGGCGACACGTCGTACCTGCGGGACCCGGGCAGCGGCCGGGCCCGCCCGGCCAAGCCGGGACCGGAGCGGCCGGAACAGCCGGAGCAGCCGGAAGCGCCCGGCGAGGACGGCGAAGGCAGCGACAACAGCGAGGACGGCGAGCAGAACTGAGAAGACGGAGAAGGGGAGGGGGACGGCCGGAGCCGTCCCCCTCCCCTTTTTCGCTTCTCGTCTACAGCCTTACAGCGCCACGCCGAGGAGCGCGTCGACCGTGCGGGAGACGAGGCCGGGCGCGGACTCGTCGGTGCCGCCGTCCGCCTCCTGGCGGGCGGCCCAGCGGTCGACCGCGGCGAGCGCGGCCGGGGCGTCGAGGTCGTCGGCGAGGGCTTCGCGGACCTCCTCGACCAGGGCGTCGGCGGACGGGCCGTCGGGCCGGGAGACCGCGGCGCGCCAGCGGTCCAGGCGCGCGACGGCGTCCTCGAGGACCTGGTCGGTCCACTCCCAGTCGGCGCGGTAGTGGTGGGCGAGCAGGGCGAGCCGGATGGCGGCCGGGTCGACGCCCTCGCGCCGGAGCGCGGAGACGAAGACCAGGTTGCCCTTGGACTTGGACATCTTCTCGCCGTGCAGGGCGACCATGCCGGCGTGCACGTACGCCTTGGCCATGGGGAACTCGCCGGTGAGCGCCTGGGCGTGCGAGGCGCCCATCTCGTGGTGCGGGAAGATCAGGTCGGAGCCGCCGCCCTGCACGTCGAAGCCCATGCCGAGGTGGTCGAGGGCGATGGCGACGCACTCGATGTGCCAGCCGGGCCGGCCGGGGCCGAGGCTGCCGCCGTCCCAGCTGGGCTCGCCCTCGCGGGCGGCCATCCACAGCATCGGGTCGAGCGGGTTCTTCTTGCCGGGGCGGTCCGGGTCCCCGCCGCGCTCGGCGGAGAGGTGCCGCATGAGCTCGGTGTCGTAGTGCGAGACCTGGCCGAAGTGGGTGTCGGCCTCGACGGAGAAGTAGATGTCGCCGTCGAGCTCGTAGGCCGCGCCGGAGTCCCGGAGCCGCTCGACGAGCGGGACGATGGAGGGTATCGACTCGACCGCGCCGACGTAGTGGCGCGGGGGCAGCATCCGCAGGGCGGTCATGTCCTCGCGGAAGAGGGAGGTCTCGCGCTCGGCGAGCGCGACCCAGTCGATGTCGTCGCGGAGGGCGCGCTCCAGGAGCGGGTCGTCCACGTCCGTGACGTTCTGGACGTAGTGCACCTGCCGCTTGGTGTCGAGCCACACGCGCTGCACGAGGTCGAACGCGTTGTAGGTCGCTGCGTGACCCATGTGGGTCGCGTCGTACGGCGTGATGCCGCAGACGTAGATACGGGCGACGGGGCCGGGGGCGAGGGTCACTCGTCCGCCGGTCGCGGTGTCGTGGATCCGGAGGTCGCGGCCCTTGCCGGGAAGGGCGGGGACCTCGGAAGCGGGCCAGGCATGCATGCCCCGAGCGTAACCGGACAGCTCTTTCGGATACGAACCGGATCCGGAATCTTGTCCGATCATGCGCTCTTGCGGGTGAGCGAGGGGTGTGCATACCCCCCAGGGGTGCGGGCGCCGCCGGGACGGGTGGGGCCGATGTGGCCGAAAACCTGCGGTCTTCCGGCCTCAGACCGGCGGCCACGGGATGGCCGGCCACTGGCCGGAAGGCTCCGGATGCCGCCCGGAGGCCAGCAGCGCCGCCACCCGCTCCCGTACGGCGGACACCTCGGCGGGCGTCAGCAGTTCCGCCAGCCGGGTGGCGAGGGGCGCCCCGGGCGCCAGCGTCCCGGAGAGCGCCGTGAGGACGGCGGTGGCCTCCGCGGGCAGCTCCTGGCCCGCCCAGCCCCACAGCAGCGTCCGCAGCTTGTCCTCGACGTGGAAGGAGACGCCGTGGTCGATGCCGTAGAGCCGGCCGCCGGGCGCGGGCAGCAGATGGCCGCCCTTGCGGTCGCCGTTGTTCATCACCGCGTCGAGGACGGCCAGCCGCCGCAGCCCGGGCGTGTCGGCGTGCACGAGGAGCGCGGTGCGGCCCTCCCCCACCTCGGCCGGGCCGATCGCCCGCCAGCCCTCGCCGGGCTCGTCGTCCTCGGTGAGGGCGAGCAGCCGGGCCTCCGGGTCGGCCTCCACCCACAGCTGGACCATGCCCGGCCCGTACGGGCCGTCCCGCAGCACCGTCGGCGGGACGAGGCCCCAGCCGGTCGCCTCGGAGAGCTCGTACGCGGCCACCTCCCGCTCGGCGAGGGTGCCGTCGGGGAAGTCCCACAGGGGGCGCTCCCCCGCGACCGGCTTGTAGACGCAGGCGGCCTCCCGGCCCTCGTGCGCAACCGTGCAGTAGAGCACCGCGTTGGACGCCTCGCGGACCTGGCCCCGCACGGTGAGCTCACCGCGGGCGAGCAGCTCGGTGTCCGGCGGAAGATCGGGGCTGCTGCTCATGCTCCGCGGCGGTATCCGTTCTGGCGGGGGCAGACGTGGCCCTCCGGGTCGAGCGGGAGGCTGCACAGCGGGCACGGCGGGCGGCCGGCGTTGACCACGTCCAGGGCTCGCTTGGCGAAGGCCCGGGCCTGGGCGCCGCTGAGGCGGACGCGGAGCATCGGCGGGCCGTTCTCCTCGTCCTGGAGCAGCCGCTCCTCGGCCGCGGCGAGGTCCTCCTCGGAGTCCGCGTCGAGCTCGACGAGCGCCTGCGCCTCGACGATCATGCGCTGTTCCTCGCCGTCCCAGGCCAGCGCCATGGTGCCGACCCGGAACTCCTCCTCGACGGGCGTGTCGAGCGGGGCCGTGTCGGCGGCGTCGGCGGGGGCGACGGCGGGCACCGGGGCGTTGCCCCCGGTGCGGCGCAGCACCTCGTCGAGGAGTTCGTCGATGCGCTCGGCGAGGGCGGCCACCTGGGCCTTCTCCAGGGCGACGCTGGTGATCCGGCCGGCCGCGGACGCCTGGAGGAAGAACGTCCGGCGGCCAGGCAGCCCGACCGTGCCGGCCACGAAACGCTCCGGTGGGTCGTAGAGGAACACCTGACGGGACACTCTCCCGGCTCCCTTGACTGTCGACTGTCGTACTACTACGGCGAGTCCACCCTACTGCGCGGGGCGATCACGGTGCGCCCGCACCGCCCCCGACCTCCGCCGTCCCGCTGGTGCCGGAGGCCTCCCGGGGGGCCAGGGCGGCGAGGTCGCCGGTGTCGCCGAGGCGGACCAGGAAGGGCCGGAGCCGGGTGTAGCGGATCACGGTGAGCGAGCAGGGGTCGACGTGGATCCGCTGGAAGAGGTCGAGGTGGAGGCCGAGGGCGTCGGCGACGAGGGACTTGATGATGTCGCCGTGCGAGCACATCGCGTAGACGGCGTCCTCGCCGTGGTCGGCGTCGATCCGGGCGTTCCAGTCGCGGACCGCCTCGACGGCCCGCTGCTGCATCGCGCGCATGGACTCGCCGCCGGGGAAGGCGGCGGCGGAGGCGTGCGCCTGGACGACCTCCATCAGCGGCTCGTCGTTGAGCTCGCTGAGCTTGCGGCCCGACCAGTCGCCGTAGTCGCACTCGTTGATCCGGTCCTCGATGTGGAGCGGGAGGTCCGGGCGGGCGTCCAGGAGCGGCCGCAGGGTCTCGCGGCAGCGCTGGAGGGGGCTGGAGACGGCCGCGGCGAGCGGGACGCCGGCGAGCCGGGCGGGCAGCGCGGCGGCCTGGGCGACGCCGCGCTCGTCGAGCGCCACGCCCGGCGTGCGCCCGGCGAGCAGACCGGAGGTGTTGGCGGTGGAGCGTCCGTGCCGGACGAGGATCAGCGTGGCCATGCCGGCCAGCCTACGGCGCACGCGCGCGTGGCGGGCGGGTACGGCGGGGCCGGCGGGGTACGCGGGAGGTCCGGCACGCGCGCGTGCGGGCCGGACGGGAGCAAGGGAGAATACGGCCCGTGATCGTCGACGCAGCCCTGTACCGCGACGGCCGCCGGACGGAGTACGGCGGCGACCTCTCGCGCTCCCTCGCGGAGGCGCGGGCGGTCGGCGACGCCTTCCTCTGGGTGGGTCTCCACGAGCCGACCGAGGCCGAGTTCGCCCATGTGACGTCGGAGTTCGCGCTGCACCCGCTGGCGGTCGAGGACGCGCTGAAGGCGCATCAGCGGCCGAAGCTGGAGGTCTACGACGACTCGCTGTTCGTCGTGCTGAAGCCGGTCCTGTACGAGCCGGAGAGCGACCGCGTGTCGTCCGGGGAGCTGATGCTGTTCCTCGGCGACTCGTTCGTGGTGACGGTGCGGCACGGCGAGGGCGCGCCCCTGGCGGCCGTGCGCAAGCGTCTGGAGACCCACCCGGACGTGCTGCGGCACGGGCCGACGTCGGTGCTGTACGCGGTGAGCGACGCGGTGGTGGACCACTACCTGGACGTGGCCGGCGAGCTCCAGATCGACCTGGAGGGGCTGGAGGCCGCCGTCTTCGCGCCGGGCGGCACGGGGACGGCGAACACGGCGGAGCGGATCTACACGGCGAAGCGGCAGGTGCTGGAGTTCCGCCGGGCCTCCGGGCCGCTGGCGGCGCCGATGGCCCGGCTGTCGGCGGGCACGGTGCCGTTCGTGAACGAGGAGTCGCAGCCGTTCTTCCGGGACGTCAACGACCATCTGACGCGGGCCAACGAGCAGGTGGAGGGGCTGGACCGGCTGCTGTCGGACGTGCTGTCGGCGCACCTGGCGCAGATGGGGGTCCGGCAGAACGACGACATGCGGAAGATCTCGGCCTGGGCGGCGATGGCGGCGGTGCCGACGATGGTGGCCGGGGTCTACGGCATGAACTTCGACCACATGCCGGAGCTGCACTGGACGTGGTCGTACCCGGCGGTGATCGCGGTGATGGCGGTCGTCGAGGTGGGGCTGTACCGCCTGTTCAAGCGGCGCGGCTGGCTGTGAGCCGGGCGCGCCGGGCCCGTCCGGCGGGGGCCGGGCGGCGGGCGGGCGGCGGGCGGGCGGGCGGGTCAGAAGGCGGGGGCCGGGACGGCGGGGCCGCCGAGGGCGTCGAGCCGTTCGGGCATCCGCAGGCCGACCATCCGGTGCCAGCCGGCCGCGCGCTCGTAGGCGTACATGCCGTGGATGCCGGCGGCGAGCAGCGCGCTCTTGGGCTTCGGCCAGCCCAGGATGCGGCCCATGTGCCGCATCACGGCGAGGCTGACGTCGCGGTAGACCTGGATCTCGGCGAGCGCCGAGGCGCGCAGGGTGCGATGGATGAGCCGGCCGTGGCCCGCGCGTGCGAGCCGGAGCAGTTCCTCGTGGCAGTAGGCGAGGTGGTTGTCCTCGTCGTTGCAGATCATGCGGATGGCCTTGCCGAGCTCCGGGTGGTCGCCGAAGTACTTCACCAGGAGCTGCATCTGGGCGGCGGCGCGTTCCTCGGTGACCCTGCTGTGGGCGAGGTAGACGACGACGTCCTCCTCGGTGAGGGGTTCGTCGCGGCGGAGCTTGTCGTGCGCGAGGCCGATGCCGCGCCGCTCCAGGAGCATCGTGTAGTCGGTGTCCGGCGGCACGGGGACGGGTGCGAGGCCGCGCTTGCGCATGAGGGCGTGGAAGATCCGGCCGTGCTTGTCCTCGTCGGCGCCGTGCCGGGTGATCTTCGGGGTGAGGTCCCGCATGGCGGGGGCGACGAGGGCGGCGATCCGGGCGTTCTCCCAGCCGCCCTGCGACTCGCCGCTGGCGGCGATCGAGCAGAAGAGCCGGAACGCCTCGTCGTCGTCGATGATCTCCTGGAACACGCTTCTGGCCGTGAGCATCGCTGCCACCTCCCTGCGGACGTCCGCGCGCTCCGCGGGTCCGGCAGACCGAGTCAAATGCGGTCCGGGACGGCGGGCAACAGGAGGGCTTCCGGGTATCGGCCGAAAGAGTGAGGCGCGGGGCCGTAACCGGGGGCGCGGTGGCGCGTTGAAGGGCATGACGGCCGTGGCGGGGAAGACCCCCGAGCCCCCACCACGGCCGCAGATCTTTCAGGCGCGCTCTAGGCGAGGCCGGCGCGCTCCAGGGCGTCGACACCGGCGCGCAGGGCGGTCAGGCGCTCGTCGAGGGTGAAGCCGGCGGGCGCCAGGGTCAGGGTGGTGACACCGGCCTCCGCGTAGGCGGTCATGCGGTCCGCGATCCGGTCGACGGTGCCGAGCAGGGCGGTCTGGTCGATGAGGGTGCGGGGCACGGCGGCCGCGGCGCCCGTCTTGTCGCCGGCCAGGTACTTGTCCTGGATCTCGGCGGCCTCCTTGTCATAGCCCATGCGCCGCGCGAGCTGGTTGTAGAAGTTCTGCTTGCGGCTGCCCATGCCGCCCACGTAGAGGGCGGTGTACGGGCGGAACACGTCGGCCAGCGCGTCGACGTCGTCGCCGACGGCGAGCGGCAGCGTCGGGCACACGTCGAAGCCGTCCATGGTCAGGCCGGCCTTCTCGCGGCCCGCCCGGAGCGGCTTCAGGGCGGTCTCCTCCAGGTGCTCGGCGGAGGGGAAGATCAGCAGGGCGCCGTCGGCGATCTCGCCGGTCTGCTCCAGGTTCTTCGGGCCGATCGCGGCGATGTAGAGCGGGATGTGCTCGCGCTGCGGGTGGACGGTCAGCTTGATCGGCTTGCCGGGGCCGCCGGGCAGCGGGAGCGTCCAGTGCTCGCCGTCGTGGGTCAGCCGCTCGCGGGACATCGCCTTGCGGACGATCTCCACGTACTCGCGGGTGCGGGCGAGCGGCTTGTCGAACTTCACGCCGTACCAGCCCTCGGAGACCTGCGGGCCCGAGACGCCGAGGCCGAGGCGGAAGCGGCCGCCGGAGAGCGAGTCGAGGGTGGCGGCGGTCATCGCCGTCATCGCGGGCTGGCGGGCCGGGATCTGCATGATCGCCGAGCCGACGTCGATCCGCTCCGTCTTCGCGGCGACCCAGGACAGCACGGTGGGCGCGTCGGAGCCGTACGCCTCCGCCGCCCAGCACACGTCGTAGCCGAGGCGGTCGGCCTCCTGGGCCACGGCCAGATTGTCGCCGTCCATGCCGGCGCCCCAGTAGCCGAGGTTGATGCCGAGCCGCATGTCCACACACCCCTTACCCATGAGTAACGTCACTGGGTCCGGACTCTAGCGCGCCGCCCCCGCATCCGTCAGGAGCCCGCCGCCGCGCCGCCGTCCACAGGTTCTGTCCACAGGGTCTCCGCGCCCGCGGCACCGGCCAGTAAGGTCCCGCCCATGGAGCAGAGGCATCTCGGACGTACCGGCCTGCGCGTCTCGCGCATCGGGCTCGGCACGCTCACCTGGGGGCGGGACACCGACGAGCACGACGCCGCCGAGCAGTTGAAGGCGTTCTGGGACGCGGGCGGCACGCTCGTGGACACCGCCGACGTGTACGGCGGCGGCGAGGCGGAGTATCTGCTCGGGCGGCTCATGGAGCGGCTGGTGCCGCGCCGCGACCTGGTCCTGTCCACCAAGGCCGGCAGCGTCCCGGACCCCGACCGGCGCACCGACGGCTCGCGCGGCCACCTCCTCGCCGCCCTCGACGCCTCCCTCGCCCGGCTCGGCACCGACCACGTGGACCTCTGGCAGCTGCACGCCTACGACCCGCACACCCCCCTGGAGGAGTCGCTGCAGGCGCTCGACATCGCGGTGCGCACCGGCCGGGCGCGGTACGCGGGCGTGGCGAACTTCTGCGGCTGGCAGCTCGCCAAGGCGGGCACCTGGCAGCTGGCCGGCGACCGGACCCGGCTCGCCGGGGCCCAGCTGGAGTACTCGCTGCTCCAGCGGGGCGTCGAGCGGGAGGTGCTGCCGGCCGCGATCGACCTCGGCATAGGCCTGCTGCCGTCGTCGCCGCTCGGCCGGGGCGTCCTCACCGGCAAGTACCGCGGCGGCACCCCGTCCGACTCCCGGGGCGCGTCCGAGGCCCTGGCGCCGTTCGTGGAGCCGTACCTGGACGAGGCCGCGAGCCGGATCGTGGAGGCGGTCAGCACCGCCGCCGACGGACTCGCCACCAGCCCGCTGCACGTGGCGCTCGCCTGGGTCAGGGACCGGCCCGGGGTGACCGCCCCGATCGTCGGCGCGCGCACCGCGCGGCAGCTCACGGCCGCGCTGTCGGTGGAGGGCCTTAGTCTTCCTGACGAGATCTGCCGGGCTTTGGACGATGTGTCCGCGCCCGTGCACCGCTATCCGGATCACGACTGGAGCACCTTGTGACCGAGCCTTCCGGGGAGACCGCGCCCGAGGCACCCGAGGACACCGCCCCCGAGGACGGCGCGCGGACCGCCGCGCCCGCGCCCGCCGAGGACACCGCGACCGCTGGGACATCGGCGGGGCCGGAGCGCCCGGAGGAGCCCGGGGAGCCGGCGGAGGCGAGCGCGACGGAGGACGAGCCGACAGGGGACGAGCCGAGGGGGGACGAGTCGGCGGAGGACGAGTCGGCGGAGGGTCCCGCGGCGGACCCCGCCGTCCCGGGGGACGGCACCCCGGCGGACGGCGAGGGCGCGGCCGGGGACGACGGCGCGGCGCCGGAGCTGAGCGAGGCGCAGGCGGAGCTGGCGGCCCAGCGCGAGCTGCGCGCCCGGATCGAGGCGCGGAAGGCCGAGAAGGCCGGGCCGGTGGAGAGCGGTGCCAAGCTGAGCGGGACCGCCGCCGACCTGCTCGCCGCCGTACGGGCCGTGGAGGGCGGGGCCGCGTCCGGCGGCGCCTTCTTCGCCCCGGCGCCCGAGCCGGTCCGCCCCGCGCGGCCGGCCGAGACCACCGTCCGTCCGCCCGCCCCGCCCGCGCCGGCCGCGCCGACGGCCGGGGCGCTCGCGGGGATCCGCGAGGTGCTGGCCCGGGGCGGCGCGCCCGAGGCGCTGGCCGGTCAGGTCGCCACCGCGCTCGGCGAGCAGGCCGCCGGCGCCCTCACCGAGGACCCGTGGCGGCTGCTGGCCGTCGCCGGGGTGCGGCCCGAGCAGGCCGACGGCTTCGCGCGGGCGCTGCTCGGCGGGGCCTGCGGCCCGGACGATCCGCGGCGGGCCGTCGCCCTGACCGTGTGGCTGCTCGACCGGGCCGCGCTCCAGGGCCACACCGCGCTGCCGCTGGACGAGGTACGGGCCGGACTGGCCCGGCACGGCGTCCCGGACCCGGAGAAGGCCGTCGCGACGGCGATCACCGAGGGTGCCGTGCTGGTGTTCCAGGAGGAGGACGGCCCGGAGGACGGGGAGCCGGAGGAGTCCGCGGCCGGCGAGGAGGCCGGCGGCGCGCCGGAGGGCCCGTCGGAGCCGCCGCTGCTGGGCCTGGACCGGTACGCGCTCGCCGAGGAGAGCCTGGCGGACGGTCTGGCCCGGCTGGTGCGCACCGCGACGGCCGAGGAGTGGGACGGCGAGGAGCTGGCGCGGGCCGTCGGCGCGCACGGCCTGGTGGCGCACACCGGCGGCGAGGCCGCCCGCGCCGAGCCGCTGGCCCTGGCCGCCGCGGCCCGGGAGCGCGGGCTGCGGGTCCTGGTCACCGTGCACGACGCGGAGCGGCTCAGCGAGGAGGAGCGGGCCTCCGGGACGGTCGTGCCGCTCGCCGCGCTGCTGGCCGGGACGGCCGGGCCGGGGCGGGACGAGGAGGGCGCGCTCGCCCTGGACCTGCTGGTGGTGCTGGACGCCCCGCAGCTGGACGTGGAGACGGGCGCGATGCTCGTCGAGGCGCTGCCGGACGGCTGCCGGCTGGTGCTCAGCGGCGACCCGGCCGTGCTGGGGTCGGCCGGTCCCGGCGCGGTCCTCGCGGACGTGCTGGCGGCCCGGGTCTGCCCGCGCGTGGCCTCCCGGCGCCCCGACCCGGGGCCGATCGGTGAGCTGGTGTCGGGCGTCGGCGTCGGCGAGCTGAACCAGGTCGAGGCCCCCGGCAAGGAGGTCGTGATCGTCCCGGTGCGGGACGCCGGGGAGGCCGTGCACCGCACGGTCCAGCTGGTCGCCGAGTCGGTGCCGCGCGCCTTCGGGCTGACGCCCGAGCAGACCCGGGTGATCACCGTCGGCCACGGCGGCTCGGCGGGCACGCGCGCGCTGAACACGGCCCTGAAGCAGCGGCTGAACCCGGGCCCCGGCCGTTTCGGCGGCTTCGACCCGGGCGACCGGGTGGCGTACGCGCCGGTGCCGGGCCGGACGTTGTCGGGCACGGTCCTGGGGGCCGACGCCGAGGGGCTGCGGCTGCGCACCGCGGACGGCGAGGTCGTCGTCCCGAAGGAGCGCGTGGAGTCGGCGCTGCGGCACGGCTGGGCGCTGACCGCGCACCAGGCGGCCGGCGGGCGCTGGCCCGCGGTGGTCGTGGTGCTGCCGGGCGACGCGGCGCCGGGCCTGAGCCGGCCGTGGGTCTACACCGCCTTCGGACGGGCCGAGCGCCATCTGTCGGTGGTGCACGGCGTGGACCAGGCGCTGCCCCGCGCGGTGGCCGAGGGTCTCGCGCCGGCGCGGACGACCCGGCTGCGCCCGCTCCTGGCCGCCCTCCTGGCCGCTCCCGGCGGGGAGTGACGGCAGCCGGAAGCACGGGACGCCGGAGGGCCGGAACATCACGCGTGGATGTTCCGGCCCTCCGGTGTCCTCCCCGGCGGGTCAGCGGCCGGCGCCGCCGGCCTCCCGCGCCGCGACGGCCCCGTCGTCGCGGTCCTCCTCGTCGTCCTCGTCGTCGAAGACGGAGCTGATGTCGAAGCGGCACACGATCCGCTCCGGGTCGGCCTGGTCGAAGGGGGCGGCCAGCCACTCCCCCGGTTCCGGGAGGTCGCCTTCGGCGGTGACCCAGAGCGTGGAGTCGCCCTCCTCCAGGCCGAACTCCCGGTGCCGGGAGGCGATCTCGTCGGGCTCGTACTCCCCGAAGAGGATGCCGAGCGCGGCGGCGGTGGAGCGGGGTCCGTCCTCGTCGGGGTCGAGGTCGGCGACGCGCCGGGCCTGGGCCACGAGCCGGGGCGGCTCGGCGACGGCGTAGTCGCGGCGGATCAGCACGCTGACGGCGTGCGGTTCGTCAGGTCCGGCGTACGGGGGGAGCTTGTCGTCGGCCCCGGGGATCTCGAAGGGGGTCACCTCGTCGTAGCGGTCGTAGAGGAGTTCGTCATAGGTCTCGGCGGCCGCGGCGAGGGCGTTGAACGCCTCGTACACGCCCGTGTCGTCGTCCCCCGTGCGGCGTTCGACCGCCGCGAGGTGGCGGTCCAGTGCGGTCTTGACCGCCTCTGCGGCGGCACGTACCTCGGCAGCGGTGGGCTGCGCAGCATCAGACATGGGACAGACGCTATCCGTACCGGGCCGGTGCCCGCACAATAGATACCGATGCCGGAATACGAATTTGTCGACGTGTACGTGCCGCGCGGTGTCTCCCGGAAGGAGACCGCGCGGCTTCTGACCGACCACGCGGAGTACGGGCACTGGGAGTTGGACCGACTCACCCTGCGCCGGGACGGCAGCCGCAGAGTGCGGCTGAAGCGGCGGATCATCCGTCAGCTCCGCGCGACCTGGTGAGGGACGCGGAAGGGGCCCCGCGTGACGCGGGGCCCCTTCGCGTTCCGGCCGGTGCGGCTCAGGCGCCGCGGCGGGAGCGGCGGTAGACCAGCGAGCCGGCCAGCAGCATGCCGGCGGCGGCCGGGACGATCACGCCGAGCGGCGCGGAGGACCCGGTCTCGGCGAGCTCGTCCTGCGGGGCCGGCGGCGGCGTGAGCTGCGGCCCGGGGTGGTTCGACCCGCCGTCCGAGCTCGGCGGCACCCCGGGAGTGCCGGGGGTGCCAGGAGTCCCGGGAGTCCCCGGCGTACCGGGAGTGCCGGGGGTACCAGGAGTGCCGGGCGTCCCGGGCGTACCCGGGGTGCCGGGCGTACCCGGGGTCCCCGGGGTGCCGGGGGTACCGGGCGTGCCCGGGGTGCCGGGGGTCTCCGGCTCCTCCCCGTAGCCGCCCGGCTCCTCGCCGTACCCGCCCGGCTCCTCCTCGCCGTAGCCGGTGTCGGGGGTTCCGGTGGTGGCGCAGTCGTTGCCCGCGGCGGGGTTGCCGAGGCCGATGCCGGTGACGCTGTTGCCGCACACGTTCACCGGCACGTCGACCGGCACCACCACGGTGTTGCCGGAGGCCACGCCCGGGGAGTCGGTCGCCCGTGCCTCGCCGGACGCGCCGGAGCCCGGGGTGCCGGGGCTCGCCTGCGCGGGGATGTTCGCGCAGGAGTTGCCCATCGCCGGGTTGAGGATCCCGACGACGTTCACGGTGTTGCCGCAGGCGTTGACCGGGACGTGGACCGGGACCTGCACGGTGTTCCCGGACGCGACGCCCGGGGAGTTCGCGGCGGTGCCGTTCGCACCGGAGTCCGCCTGCGCGATGCCGCCGCCGAGCGCGAGGACGCCGCCCGCCGCGGCGACGGTGATGATGCTCTTGCGCGTGACCTGTCGCATGGTTGCTTACCTGCCTTCTCGGCGATGTCGCCTGATCGGCGTGGAGTGGGGGCCACCGGGCCCGTGCCCGGGGCGGAATGGCCACCGGCCCCGGAGTGCATGGCACGCACTCCGGGGCCGGACGGCTCACGCCCTCAAGGGGCGGGGCACAACGTCAGGCGTTGACGCAGGTGTTGCCGAAGGCGGGGTTCAGCAGACCGATCACGGAGACCGTGTTGCCGCAGACGTTCACCGGAACGTGAACCGGGACCTGCACGACGTTGCCCGAGAGGACACCGGGGGAGCCGATGGCCGCACCCTGGGCACCCGCGTCGGCGACGGCCATGCCCGCGCCCGCGAGAACCAGACCGCCGGTGGCAGCCGCAGCAGCGACGACCTTCTTGATCATTATTCCTCCTAGTTGACAATGCGGCCCCAGCCGCGGACCGCATCACCTGTAACGAGGGGGAAGGTTGGGGGCTACGAGCCCCCGGGTGCATTCACTCTTTCCGGGCAAACCCAAACAGACGGCCGAATTCGGGAGGCCGGCGGCCGGTCAGCAGGCGTCGAGGAAGCGGTCCAGGACGCGCACGCCGAACTTCAGGCCGTCGACGGGCACCCGCTCGTCCACGCCGTGGAACATGCCGGCGAAGTCCAGCTCCGGCGGCAGCTGGAGCGGGGCGAAGCCGAAGCAGCGGATGCCGAGGTCGTCGAAGGACTTGGCGTCGGTGCCGCCGGAGAGCATGTACGGGACGGCGCGGGCGATCGGGTCCTCGGCGCGCAGGGCGAGCTGCATGGCGTCGACGAGGGCGCCGTCGAAGCTGGTCTCCAGGGCCTTGTCGCCGTGCACGTCCTCGCGCTTGACCCGGGGGCCGAGGATGCGGTCGAGGTCGGCCAGGAACTCCTCCTCGTAGCCGGGCAGGAAGCGCCCGTCGACGTGGGCGGTGGCCTGGCCGGGGATGACGTTCACCTTGTAGCCGGCGCCGAGCATGGTGGGGGCGGCGGAGTTGCGCAGGGTGGCGCCGACCATCTTGGCGATGCCGCCGAGCTTGGCCAGGGTGGCGTCCATGTCCTCGGGGTCGAGCGGGGTGCCGAGCGCGTCGGACAGCTCGTCGAGGAAGCTGCGGACGGTCTTGGTGACGCGGACCGGCCACTGGTGGCGGCCGAGCCGGCCGACGGCCTCGCACAGCTCGGTGATGGCGTTGTCGGAGTTGGTCATGGAGCCGTGGCCCGCCGTGCCCTCGACGGTGAGCCGCATCCAGTGCATGCCCTTCTGGGCGGTCTCCACCAGATAGAGCCGCAGGTTCTCGTTGACCGTGAACGAGAAGCCGCCGACCTCGCCGATCGCCTCGGTGACGCCGTCGAAGAGGTCGCGGTGGTGGTCGACCAGGTGCCGGGCGCCGTACGTGCCGCCGGCCTCCTCGTCGGCGAGGAAGGCGAGGACGACGTCGCGCGGGGGCTTGCGGCCGCTGCGCAGCCGGTCGCGGACGACCGCGAGGGTCATCGCGTCCATGTCCTTCATGTCGACGGCGCCGCGGCCCCAGACGCAGCCGTCCGCGACCTCGCCGGAGAAGGGGTGGTGGGTCCAGTCCTCGGCGTTGGCCGGGACGACGTCGGTGTGGCCGTGGATGAGCAGCGCGGGCCGGGACGGGTCCTCGCCCTCGATGCGGGCGACGGTGGAGGCACGCCCCCGGTGCGACTCGATGATCTTCGGCTCCAGGCCGACCTCGGCGAGCTTCTCGGCGACGTACTCCGCGGCGGCCCGTTCGCCGGGGCCTGAGTGGTCGCCGTAGTTGCTGGTGTCGATGCGGATGAGGTCCCGGCAGAGGTCGACGACCTCGTCCTCACCCGAGACGGTCCGGCCGGTGTTCGACTCGCTCACGCTGCTTCCTCCCACGACGTGCCCCACTGCCTGCTGGTGGTCGCCCCCATCCTCCCGCGCCCCCGCCCCGGCGGCGCAAGGGCGTCCACCGGCCGACACACCGCCGACACATGCCGAGACGGCGTGCCGGACGGGGCGGGCGGGGCCCCCGGGGCGGGTGCGGGGGTGGTGATCGGCCACCCCGAATGTTTGCTATGGTTTTCCTCGTCGGAACGGCCCAGCGCCGCGAGACACACACCCTGTCCGGGTGGCGGAATGGCAGACGCGCTAGCTTGAGGTGCTAGTGCCCTTTATCGGGCGTGGGGGTTCAAGTCCCCCCTCGGACACCAGCAGGAAAGTCCCGGTCGAGTCTCTCGGCCGGGACTTTCGCGTATCCCGGACGCAGAGGACGTGACTGAGCGGTGCGGAGGAAGAGGGTGCCGGCCGCGCCGCTGCCGCAGCGGGACGGGATCGATCCGGTGCGGGTGCGGCTCCCCGAGGACCCGGAGGGCGCCTGGCCGACCGTGAGGGCGTATCTGCTCGGGCGGTACGGGGCGGCGGTCGGCGCGGAGCGGATCGGCGCGATGCTGGACGCGGGGCGGTTCGTGGGGGCCGACGGGCGGGCGGCGGCGGCCTCGGAGCCGTACGAGCCGGGGCGGTGGCTGTGGTTCCACCGGGACCTGGTGCCCGAGGAGCGGGTGCCGTTCGAGATCGGGGTGGTCCACCGGGACGAGCGGATCGTGGTCGCGGACAAACCGCACTTCCTGGCGACCACCCCGCGCGGGCGGCACGTGACCGAGACGGCGATGGCGCGGCTGCGGGCCGGGCTGGGACTGCCGGCGCTCCAGCCGGCGCACCGGCTGGACCGGCTGACGGCCGGGCTGGTGCTGTTCGTGGTGCGGCCGGAGGACCGGGGGGCGTACCAGCTGCTCTTCAAGGAGCGGCGGGTGCGCAAGGAGTACGAGGCGGTGGCGGCGTACGACCCGGGGGTGGCGCTGCCGGTGACGGTGCGGAGCCGGATCGAGAAGGAGCGGGGGGTGCCGGCCGCCCGGGAGGTGCCGGGCGAGCCGAACGCGGTGAGCCGGATCGAGCTGGTGGCGCACGGGGGCGGGCTCGGGCGGTACCGGCTGGTGCCGGAGACCGGGAAGACGCATCAGCTGCGGGTGCACATGAACGCGCTGGGGCTGCCGATCCTGGACGATCCGCTGTATCCGGTGGTGCGTGAGGACGGGCCGGAGGACTACCGGCGCCCGCTGCGGCTGCTGGCGCGGGCGCTGGAGTTCACCGACCCGGTCACGGGCGAGGAGAGGCGGTTCGTCAGCCGCCTCTCGCTCAGTGGCCCCGCCTGATCCACTCCTCCAGGTGCGGGGCCTCGGCGCCGATGGTGGTGGAGTCGCCGTGGCCGGTGCGGACGACCGTCTCCGGCGGGAGGGTCAGGAGCTTCTCCCGGATCGAGCCGACGATGGTGGGGAAGTCCGAGAAGGACCGGCCGGTGGCGCCGGGGCCGCCCTGGAAGAGGGTGTCCCCGGTGAAGACCGTGCCCAGGTCCCGGGCGTACAGGCAGACCGCTCCGGGGGCGTGACCGGGGGTGTGGAGGACCCTCAGGTCGGTGCCGGCGATGGTGAGGACCTGCCCGTCGGCGAGGTCGCCGTCGGGGGTGTGGTCGGGGTGGGTGAGCTTCCACAGCGGCTGGTCGGCGGGGTGGAGCAGGACGCGGGCGCCGGTGGCGGCGGCGAGCGCCGGGGCGGCGCCGACGTGGTCGTCGTGGGCGTGGGTGCAGACGATGGCGCGCAGGGTGCGGCCGTCGAGGGCGGCGAGGATGGCCGCGGGGTCGTGGGCGGCGTCGATGACGATCGCCTCGGTGTCGTCGCCGACGATCCAGACGTTGTTGTCGACGTCCCAGGTGCCGCCGTCGAGGCTGAAGGTGCCGGAGGTGACCAGGTGGTCGACGCGGGCGGTCATCACAGCACCACCACCGAGCGGAGGACGTCGCCCTCGTGCATGCGGGCGAACGCCTTCTCGACCTCGTCGAGGGCGATGGTCTCGGTGACGAAGGCCCCGAGGTCGACGCGGCCCTGCCGGTGCAGGTCGATGAGCATCGGGAAGTCGCGGGACGGCAGGCAGTCGCCGTACCAGGAGGACTTGAGGGAGCCGCCGCGGCCGAAGACGTCGAGGAGCGGGAGCTCCAGCTTCATCTCGGGGGTGGGGACGCCGACGAGGACGACGGTGCCGGCGAGGTCGCGGGCGTAGAACGCCTGGGTGTACGTCTCCGGGCGGCCGACGGCCTCGATGACGACGTCGGCGCCGAAGCCGTCGGTGAGGGCGCGGATGGCCTCGACGGGGTCGGTGGCGCGGGAGTCGACGGTGTGGGTGGCGCCCATCTCCTTCGCCTTGGCCAGTTTCCGCTCGTCGATGTCGACGGCGATGATCTTCGCGGCGCCGGCGAGGCGGGCGCCGACGACGGCGGCGTCGCCGACGCCTCCGCAGCCGATGACGGCGACGGTGTCGCCGCGGGTGACGTTCCCGGTGTTGATCGCGGCGCCGATGCCGGCCATCACGCCGCAGCCGAGCAGTCCGGCGATCTCGGGGGCGACGGCCGGGTCGACCTTGGTGCACTGGCCGGCGGCGACGAGGGTCTTCTCGGCGAAGGCGCCGATGCCGAGGGCCGGGGTGAGCTCGGTGCCGTCGAGCAGGGTCATCCGCTGCTTCGCGTTGTGGGTGTCGAAGCAGTACCAGGGGCGGCCCCGGCGGCAGGCGCGGCACTGGCCGCAGACGGCCCGCCAGTTGAGGATCACGTAGTCGCCGGGGGCGACGTCGGTGACGCCCTCGCCGACCGACTCCACGACGCCGGCGGCCTCGTGGCCGAGGAGGAACGGGAAGTCGTCGTTGATCCCGCCCTGCTTGTAGTGGAGGTCGGTGTGGCAGACGCCGCACGCCTGGACCTTCACGACGGCCTCGCCGGGGCCCGGATCGGGGACGACGACCGTCTCGATCCGCACCGGCTCGTTCCGTCCCGGGGAGACGACCCCCCGCACGTGCTGTGGCATCGCTGGCTTCCCTTCGGCCGAGAGGATCTTGTAAGCCTCCTGCGTACCACTATCTCCTGATAAAAGGCGAGACCCCCGCAGGCCTGGCCCGCGGGGGTCCGCCGCTCCCGTGGGGGGAGTCGAGGGGTGCCTCAGTCCTGGCGCGCGGAGGTCTCGCGGACCCGGCGGCGGACCAGGAACCAGCCGCCGACGAGCGCCGCGGCGATCAGCGGCAGGCAGTTCACGGTGGTGCGGCCGATGCCGCCGTCCATCCACATGAGGACGATGACGGAGGCGAGGAAGACCAGCGTCACGATCTGGGTGTACGGGGCCCAGGGCAGCCGGTAGGCGGGGCGGGTGAGCTTGCCCTGCTCGGCGCGGCGGACGAAGAGCAGCGAGCAGACCATGATCATGGCCCAGGTGCCGATGATGCCGATGGAGGCGAAGTTCAGCACCAGCTCGAAGGCGTCCTCGGGCATCACGAAATTCAGGAAGACGCCGGCGACGCCGAAGCCGGCGGTGAGCAGGATGCCGCCGTAGGGCACGCCGCCCTTGTTCATGACGCCGGTGAACTTGGGCGCGGAGCCGGCCAGCGACATGGAGCGCAGGATGCGGCCGGTGGAGTACAGGCCGGAGTTGAGGCTGGAGAGGGCGGCGGTGAGGACCACGAGGTTCATCACGCCGGCGGCGCCGGGGATGCCCAGCTTGTCGAAGACGGTGACGAAGGGGCTCTGGTCGCCGGAGTAGGCGGTGTACGGGAGGATCAGCGCGAGCAGGACGACGGAGCCGACGTAGAAGAGGCCGACGCGCCACATGATCGAGTTGATCGCCTTCGGCATGATCTTCTCGGGGTTCTCGGTCTCGCCGGCGGCGACGCCGCAGAGCTCGACGGAGGCGTAGGCGAAGACGACGCCCTGGATGAGCAGGAGCATCGGCATCATGCCGTTGGGGAAGAGGCCGCCGTTGTCGGTGATGTTGGCGAGGCCGGGGGTGGAGCCGCCGACGTCGTGGGAGGTCACGACGAGGTAGATGCCGACGAGCATGAAGGCGACGAGCGCGGCGACCTTGATGATCGCGAACCAGAACTCCATCTCGCCGAAGTACTTCACCGAGATGAGGTTGGCGGCGAGGACGACCGCGAGGGCGATGAGGGCGAGGATCCACTGGGGGACGTCGCTGAACATCGACCAGAAGTGGGCGTAGGTGGCCGCGGCGGTGATGTCGGCGACGGCGGTGGTCGACCAGTTGAGGAAGTAGAGCCAGCCGGCCGTGTAGGCGCCCTTCTCGCCCATGAACTCGCGGGCGTAGGAGACGAAGGCGCCGGAGGACGGGCGGTAGAGCACGAGCTCGCCGAGGGCCCGGACCACGAAGAAGGCGAAGACGCCGCAGACCGCGTACGCGATGAAGAGCGAGGGGCCGGCGCTGGCCATCCGGCCGCCGGCGCCGAGGAAGAGCCCGGTGCCGATGGCGCCGCCGATGGCGATCATGTTGATGTGCCGGGACTTGAGGTCCTTGCGGTATCCGGCGTCGCCGGCGTCCACGTGGGGGGAGGCGGCCGTGTTCGCCGGGGCGGCGGACAGCGGCTCGGCCGCGGTGACGCGGTCAGTCATGGAGTTGTTCGCCTTCGTGAGGGGGTCGGGTGTGCGGTACCCGGCCGGGCGGGGAGCTCCTTCGTGGGGGTCGCCCTCGCACGGCCAGCCGACATCCTCACGGCAAGGCCCGCTCACTGACTGTGAGCGAACTCACTGAACGCCCGGATTTGAGCTAGTTCAGAGGTTACGCAGTGCTGTACGGCGTACGACGGGACGGTGCCGTCACGGCGCCAGGACGTCCAGCTCGCGGAGCGCGCCGACGGCGATCTCGCGGGTCAGCGCCTCGGCGCGGGCGGCGTCACGCTCCCGGACGGCCTCGGCGACCTGGACGTGGAGGGTGACGGCGGCCGGGTCGGGGTCCTCGAACATCACGTGGTGGTGGGTGCGGCCGGTGAGGACCTCGGCGACCACGTCGCCGAGGCGGGCGAACATCTCGTTGCCGGAGGCGTTCAGGACCACCCGGTGGAAGGCGATGTCGTGGACGAGGTACGCCTCCAGCTGTCGGCCGCGCGAGGTCGCGACCATGCCGAGGGCCTGCTCGGTGAGCTCGCGGCACTGGGCCGGGGTGGCGTGCAGGGCGGCGAGCCCGGCCGCGACCGGCTCGACGGCGGAGCGCAGCACGGTGAGGGAGCGGAGCTGGCGGGGACGGTCGGCGCCGGCCAGCCGCCACCGGATGACCTGGGGGTCGTACACGTTCCAGCTCTCGGTGGGCAGGACCGTGACGCCGACCCGGCGGCGGGACTCCACCAGGTGCATCGACTCCAGGACGCGGACGACCTCGCGGACGACGGTGCGGGAGACGTCGAAGCGCTGGGCGAGCTCGTCGGTGCGCAGCACGGTGCCGGGCGGGTACTCCCCCGCGGTGATGGCGAGGCCCAGGGTGGCGAGCACGTGCGCGTGGAGCCCCTGGGCCGATGTCGTCATGGTGCTCACCCTATGCGGGCGCGGTCGGGTGATCACCTCGGGAATGAAAAGTACGACTTTTATGTCACAGCCTCTTGAATACGTCGTACTCAATAGGTTTCATGAGCGCGACGGATCGATGTCGAGAAGACAGCACCGATGTCGAAGAAGACAGCGAGGCACCCCTCATGAGCACCACCCCCCACACCGCCGCTCCCCCGGTCGTCGTCGTCATGGGCGTCGCCGGGACCGGCAAGACGACGATCGGTCCGCTGGTCGCCGAGGCACTCGGCCTCCCCTACGCGGAGGGCGACGACTTCCACCCGGCGGCCAACGTGGCGAAGATGTCGGCCGGCGTCCCGCTGGACGACGCGGACCGCGAGCCGTGGCTCGACGCCATCGGCGCCTGGGCCCACGACCGGGCCGGGCGCGGCGGGGTGGTGAGCAGCTCCGCGCTGAAGCGGATCTACCGGGACCGGCTGCGCGCGGCCGCGCCCGGGGTCGTCTTCCTTCATCTGACCGGCGACCGGGAGCTGATCGAGCGGCGGATGGCCTCCCGCACGGGCCACTTCATGCCCACCGCGCTGCTCGACTCCCAGTTCGCCACCCTGCAGCCGCTGCAGGACGACGAGGCCGGCGTCGCCGTCGACGTGTCCGGCACCCCCGAGGAGATCACCGGCCGGGCCGTCGCCGCGCTGCGGCGTCTCGCCGGCTGACCTCCCGTCCCCCACCTGCCCGTACGAAGGACACCACCGTGACCAGTCTCAGCGTCGAGACCCTGGCAGCGGACGCCGTCGAACCGATCACCTCGGCCGGCAACGCCCAGCTGGGCATCGCCGTTCTCGCCGGCATCGCCGTCATCGTCCTGCTCATCACCAAGTTCAAGCTGCACGCGTTCCTGGCGCTGACCATCGGGTCGCTCGCGCTCGGCGCGTTCGCCGGTGCCCCGCTCGCGGACACCATCAAGTCGTTCAGCACCGGGCTCGGCAACACCGTGGCCGGCGTGGGCGTGCTCATCGCGCTCGGCGCCATCCTCGGCAAGCTGCTCGCCGACTCGGGCGGCGCCGACCAGATCGTCGACACGATCCTCGCGAAGGCCGGCAAGCGGTCCATGCCGTGGGCGATGGTCCTCATCGCCTCGGTGATCGGCCTGCCGCTCTTCTTCGAGGTCGGCATCGTGCTGCTGATCCCGGTGGTGCTGATGGTCGCCAAGCGCGGCAACTACTCCCTGATGCGGATCGGCGTCCCGGCGCTGGCCGGCCTGTCGGTGATGCACGGGCTGATCCCGCCGCACCCCGGCCCGCTGGTCGCGATCGACGCGGTCGGCGCCAACCTGGGCGTCACCCTCGCGCTGGGTCTGGTCGTCGCGATCCCGACGGTGATCATCGCCGGTCCGGTCTTCTCGAAGTACGCGGCCCGCTGGGTGGACGTCCCCGCGCCGGAGCACATGATCCCGACGCGCCCGTCCGAGGACCTGGAGAAGCGCCCCGGCTTCGGCGTCACGGTCGCCACGGTGCTGCTGCCGGTCGTGCTGATGCTGGTGAAGGCGCTCGTCGACATCGTGGTCGACGACCCCGAGAACGGGGTGCAGAAGGTCACCGACGTCATCGGCTCGCCGCTGATCGCCCTGCTCGCCGCCGTCATAGTGGCGCTGTTCACGCTGGGCCGGGCGGCCGGCTTCACCAAGGAGCGGCTCTCCTCGACGGTCGAGAAGTCGCTGGCCCCGATCGCGGGCGTGCTGCTGATCGTCGGCGCGGGCGGCGGCTTCAAGCAGACGCTGATCGACATCGGCGTCGGCCAGATGATCCTGGACTTCTCCAAGGACTGGTCGATCCCGGCCCTGCTCCTCGCCTGGCTGATCGCGGTCGCGATCCGGCTCGCGACGGGTTCCGCCACGGTCGCGACGATCTCGGCGGCCGGTCTGGTGGCTCCGCTGGCGGCGGGCATGTCCACCGGTGAGACGGCGCTCCTCGTGCTGGCGATCGGCGCCGGCTCGCTCTTCTTCAGCCACGTCAACGACGCCGGTTTCTGGCTGGTGAAGGAGTACTTCGGCATGAACGTCGGCCAGACGATCAAGACCTGGTCGGTGATGGAGACGATCATCTCGGTGGTGGGCCTGCTGTTCGTGCTGCTGCTGTCGCTGCTGGTCTAGCGGCGCCGGACGCCACGCGAAGGCCCCGGATCTCCTGTGGAGGTCCGGGGCCTTCGCCGTGGGTCAGGCCGTCGCCGCTGCCGCCGCCCGGCCCGCCGCGCGGCCGGAGAAGACGCAGCCGCCGAGGAAGGTGCCTTCGAGGGAGCGGTAGCCGTGGATCCCGCCGCCCCCGAAGCCGGCCGCCTCGCCCGCGGCGTACAGGCCGGGGAGGGGTTCGCCGGTCTCGGTGAGGACCCGGGAGGAGAGGTCGGTCTGGAGGCCGCCGAGGGACTTGCGGGTGAGGATGTTGAGGCGGACGGCGACGAGCGGCCCGGCCTTGGGGTCGAGGATGCGGTGCGGGGCCGCGGTCCGGATCAGCCGGTCGCCGAGGTAACCGCGGGCGCCGCGGATCGCGGTGATCTGGAGGTCCTTGGTGAAGGGGTTGGCGACCTCGCGGTCGCGGGCGGTGATCTCGCGGCGCAGCGCGGCCTCGTCGACGAGGTCCTGGCCGGTGATCCGGTTCATGCCGCGGACGAGGGCGGACAGGTCGTCCTCGACGACGAAGTCGGCGCCCTTGTCCATGAACGCCTGGACCGGGCCGGGGACGTCGGCGCGGGCGCGGACCAGGACGTCGCGGACGGACTTGCCGGTGAGGTCGGGGTTCTGCTCGGAGCCGGAGAGGGCGAACTCCTTGCCGATGATCCGCTTGTCGAGGACGAACCAGGTGTGGTCGTGGCCGGTCCGCATGATGTGTTCGAGGGTGCCGAGGGTGTCGAAGCCGGGGAAGAGCGGCACCGGGAGGCGCTTGCCGGTGGCGTCGAGCCAGAGCGACGAGGGGCCGGGCAGGATGCGGATGCCGTGCCGGGCCCAGATCGGGTTCCAGTTCTCGATGCCCTCGGTGTAGTGCCACATCCGGTCGCGGTTGACGTGCCGGGCGCCGGCCTTCTCCGCGATGCCGAGCATCAGGCCGTCGACGTGGGCGGGGACGCCGGAGAGCAGCTTCGCGGGCGGGGTGCCGAGGCGGGCGGGCCACTGGGCGCGGACCAGGTCGTGGTTGCCGCCGATGCCGCCGGTGGTGACGATCACCGCCTGGGCGCGCAGCTCGAAGGAGCCTGTCGCGGTGCGGCTGCTGGCGGTGCCGCGCTCGGCGTCCGAGGGCTCCAGGATCTCGCCGGAGACGGTGTCGACGGTGCCGTCGGTGCGGCCGAGGGCGGTGACGCGGTGGCGGAAGCGGAAGGTGACGCGGCCCCGGGCGGCGCCCTCGCGGACCCGGCGCTCGAAGGGGGCGACGAGGCCGGGGCCCGTACCCCAGGTGATGTGGAAGCGGGGCACGGAGTTGCCGTGGCCGGTGGCGTCGTAGCCGCCGCGCTCCGCCCAGCCGACGACGGGGAAGAAGCGGATCCCGCGCGCGTGGAGCCAGGAGCGCTTCTCGCCGGCGGCGAAGTCGACGTACGCCTCCGCCCAGCGGCGGGCCCAGTCGTCCTCGGGGCGGTCGAAGCCGGCGGTGCCCATCCAGTCCTGGAGGGCGAGCGCGTGGCTGTCCTTGATCCGGAGCCGGCGCTGTTCGGGCGAGTCGACGAGGAACAGGCCGCCGAAGGACCAGTGGGCCTGGCCGCCGAGGGACTGTTCGGGCTCCTGGTCCAGGAGGATCACGGACCGGCCGGCGTCGACCAGTTCGGCGGTGGCGACGAGACCGGCGAGGCCGGCCCCGATGACGATCACATCGGCGTCGTAGGACATGGACGGCATCTTCGATACACCGATGTATCGAGTCAACCTCCCGGACACGGAAGGATCCCTTCCCTTTTTCTAATGCTGAGCATTAATATGACTGCATGGCCAGGACGTCAGGATCCGGGACCCGGGAGAAGCTGATCCGCGCGGCGGAGGAGCTCTTCGCCGCCCAGGGCGTCGACGGCGCCCAGCTCCGCGACATCACCAGGCTGGCCGGACAGGCCAACCCCTCCGCGGTCCAGTACCACTTCGGCTCCCGCGCCGGACTCCTCGACGCGGTCATGGCCGGCCGGCAGGCCCGCACCGAGCAGGTGCTCGTCTCCCTCGCGTACGACCCCGGCGCCGACGTCCGCGGCCTGGTCACGGCCCTCGTCACCGCCGAGGCCAGCGAGCTGCGCACCGAGCGGGGCCGCCGCTGCCTGCGGGTCTCCGCCCAGCTCAGCCACGAGAGCGGCGTCCGCTCCCGCACCCCGCACCCCACCCTGGCCGGCACCGCCTACTGGGCGCTGATCGAGCGGATCGCCGGCCGGCTCGCCGCCGACGGACTGCCCGAACCGCTGCTCCTGGAGCGCCTCGACCTCGCCCTCACGGTGGTCGGCGCGGCGCTCGCCGACCGGGCCCGGCAGTACCTCGACGGGACCGAGCCGCTGACCGGCGAGGAGCTGTTCCTCGCCGACCTCGTGGAGACCACCACCGCGCTGCTCCGGGCCGCACCGCCCCGGAGCGCCTGATCCCGCAGCACCACCCCGAAGGGACCCCGACATGACCGACCTCACCGGCAAGACCGTCCTCATCACCGGCGGCGCCCGCGGCCTGGGCGCCGAGGCCGCCCGCCAGGCCGTCGCCGCCGGCGCGAACGTCGTCGTCACCGACGTCCTCGACGAGGACGGCCGGGCCACCGCCGCGAGCCTCGGCGAGCGCGCCCGCTTCCTCCACCACGACGTCACCTCCGAGGAGCAGTGGGCGGCGGCCGTGGCGTACGCCGTCGCCGAGTTCGGCGGGCTGCACGGCCTGGTGAACAACGCGGGCATCTCCACCGGCGCCCTCCTGGAGACCGAGAGCGTCGAGCACTTCCGCAGGGTCCTCGACATCAACCTCACCGGTGTCTTCATCGGCATGAAGGCCGCGATCCCGGCCATGCGCGAGGCGGGCGGCGGCTCCATCGTCAACATCTCCTCCGCCGCCGGCCTGATGGGCCTCGCGCTCACCGCCGGCTACGGCGCCTCTAAGTGGGGCGTGCGGGGCCTGACGAAGATCGGCGCGGTGGAGCTCGGCACCGCGAAGATCCGCGTGAACTCGGTCCACCCCGGCATGACCTACACCCCGATGACCGCCTCGGTCGGCATCCAGCGCGGCGAGGGCATGTACCCGAACACGCCGATGGGCCGGGTCGGCGAGGCCGGCGAGATCGCCGGCGCGGTCGTCTTCCTGCTCTCCGACGCGGCCTCGTACGTGACCGGCGCCGAGCTGGCCGTGGACGGCGGCTGGACCACCGGACCGACCGTCAAGTACGTCATGGGGCAGTGAGCCGGCCGGTCCGCCGCCCCGGGCTGCTTTGATGGGCGCATGAGCGCCTCCGAGGAAGTACTGGACGTCGTCGACGAGCAGGACCGGGTGGTCGGCCGGGCCCCGCGCGGCGAGGTGTACGCGCGGGGCCTGATCCACCGCTGCGTCTTCGTGCGGGTGCGGGACGCCGAGGGCCGGGTCTTCGTCCACCGCAGAACGCCGGGGAAGCTCGTCTTCCCGTCGATGTACGACCTGTTCGTCGGCGGGGTCGTCGGCGCCGGCGAGTCCTACGACGACGCGGCGCTGCGCGAGGCCGAGGAGGAGCTGGGCGTCTCCGGCCTCCCCCGGCCCGCCTTCCTCTTCAAGTTCCTGTACGACTCCGGCGGCGTCGCCGGGAAGTGGTGGTCGTGCGTGTACGAGGTCCGCTGCGACCTGCCGGTGCGGCCCCAGCCGGAGGAGGTCGCCTGGCACGCCTTCCTCACCGGCGACGAGCTGCGGGACCGGCTGCCGGGCGCGCCCGGCGCCTGGCCGTGGGTGCCGGACGGGCTCGCCGCGTACGAGCGGCTGGTGGCGGGCGGGGACGGGGAGCCGGGCCGCTAGGGTGCCGGAGTGAGTCGATTCGTGCAGAGTCTGCGGCTGTGGTTCGCGCCGCGGCGGATCCGGGACGAGGGCGAGACCCCCGACTACCGCTTCTCGCTCGCCAACGAGCGGACCTTCCTCGCCTGGATCCGGACGGCGCTCGCGCTCATCGGCGGCGGCTTCGCCGTCGACCAGTTCCTGCCGGACCTGCGCTGGGCGGTCCGGGTCGGGCTCGCGCTCGCGCTGCTCGCCGCCGGCGTGCTGTGCTCGCTGCGCGCCGTGAACCACTGGATCCGCTGCGAGCGGGCCATGCGCCGCGGCGAGGACCTGCCCGTCTCCCGCTTCCCGGCCGTCCTGAGCCTCACCGTGGCGGTGGTGGCGGTCGCGATGGTGGTGCTCGTCGTCGTGGGCCGGGCCGGCTAGTGGCCGGCCCGGTGTCCGGGGACGGGACGGCCGCCGCCCGCGATCCCGGGCTCCAGCCGGAGCGCACCCGGCTCGCCTGGCGGCGGACGACGCTGTCGTGGACGGTCGTGGCGGTGCTCGGCGTCAAGCTCGCGCTCCTGGACGGGGCCACCGCCCTGGGCGTGACCGGTCTCGCCCTCGCCGCGCTGCTGTGGGTCGGCTTCCTGGCCGTCGCCCACCGGCGGATCCGCTCCCTCGACACCGCCCGGCCCCGGGTCCTCTCCGCCCGGGGCGCGCTGCTGGCCGCGGGGTGCACGGTGGCGCTGGCGGTGTGCGGGGCGGCGCTGATCTGGTGACGGGCCCGCCCCGGTTCATGGGGGACGTTTCAGGGGACGGTGACCACGACCTTGCCCTGGAGGCCGCCCTCGGCGTTGGCGCGCTGGGCGTCGGCCGCGCGCTCCAGGGGGAACGTCTTCGCCACCCGGACGTCGAGGACGCCCTCGTCGGCGAGGTCGGCGAGGGCGTTCAGGTCGGCGGCGTCCGGGCGGACCCAGAAGTACCGGCCGCCGAGCGCCAGGGCCTCGCCGTCGGCGATGGACGCGAGCCGGCCGCCGGTGGCGAGCAGCTTCGCGGCGCGCGGGAGGAAGGGACCGCCGAGGGTGTCGAGGACCGCGTCCACGCCGTCGGGGGCCAGCTCCCGGACCTGCCGGCCGAAGGTGTCCTCGTCGAGGAGGACCGGCTCGGCGCCGAGTTCGGCGACCCGGTCGCGGCCGGACGCGCGGGCCGCGCCGAGGACCCGGCAGCCGTGGTGGCGGGCGAGCTGGACGGCCATGGACCCGACCCCGCCGGCCGCGGCGAGGACCAGGACCGTCTGCCCCGGGCGTACCGAGAGGGCGGTGTGCAGGGCCTGGTAGGCGGTGAGTCCGGCCAGCGGCAGCCCGGCGGCCTCCTCGAAGGAGTAGGTGCGGGGCTTGCGGCCGAGGGTGCGGACGGGGGCGGCGACGTACTCGGCAAAGGTGCCGTGGGAGAGGACGTCCTCCCGGACGTACCCCATGACCTCGTCGCCGGGCGCCCACTCGGTGACGGAGACGCCGGGGCGGACGACGACGCCGGAGACGTCCCAGCCGGGGACGACGGGGAAGACGGCGTCGATCATGCCGTCGAGGTAGCCGGCCTGCGCCTTCCAGTCGACCGGGTTGACGGCCGCGGCCCGGACCTCGACCAGGACCTCGTCGGGCCCCACCTTCGGGTCGGGCAGCTCGCCGTACTCCAGGACCTCGGGGCCGCCGTACCGGCGGTAGCTGATCGCCTTCATGCCACCGACCCTCGGCCGGGACGGCACCGCCCGCAAGCCGGGCGGGGCAGGCGGGGCACGGGGCGGCGGCAGATCCGGGCGATTCAGCGGAACCGGTCGTCGTGGCGGCCGGGCGGTGGCAGGCTCCGTCCTGTTCCGGTCGATTCGTCTCGTCTCTTCCCGGGGGAACCCTGTGCCCGCCACCGACCCGTACGTGGTCACGCTCGCGCCGCACGTCCACGCCTACGTCCAGCCCGACGGCGGCTGGTGCCTGAACAACGCCGGCATCCTCGGCGACGCGGGCGAGTCGCTGCTCGTCGACACCGCCGCCACCGAGCGGCGGACGCTGCGGCTGCGCGACGCGGTGCTCGCCGCGGGGCTGCCGCTGCCGCGCACCGTCGTCACCACCCACCACCACGGCGACCACACCTACGGCAACGGCCTCTTCCGTCCCGGGGCGCGGATCGTCGGGCACGAGAACTGCCGCTCCGAGCAGCTGGCGGCCGGGCACCAGCTGCACCTGCTGTGGCCGGGGACGGACTTCGGCCGGATCGAGATCACGCCGCCCGACGTGACGTACCGCGACCGGCTGACGGTGTACGCGGGCGGGATCGAGGTGCGGGTGGTGCACCCGGGGCCCGCGCACACCCTCGGCGACTCGATCGTGCACCTGCCGGAGCAGGGCGTGGTGTTCACCGGGGACCTGGTCTTCCAGGGCGGGACGCCGTTCGTGCCCATGGGTTCGCTGGCGGGGTCGCTGCGGGCGCTCGGCGTGCTGCGGGCGCTGGACGCGGAGCGGGTGGTGCCGGGGCACGGGCCGGTGACGGACCCGGGGGCGTACGACGCCACCGAACGGTATCTGCGGTGGGTGGCGGAGCTGGCCGCGGAGGGGCGCGCGAAGGGCGATCCGCCGCTGGAGACCGCCCGCCGGGCGGAGCTCGGCGAGTTCGGCGCCTGGCGGGAGAGCGAGCGGCTGGTGGCGAACCTGCACCGGGCGTACGCGGAGCTGGACGGGCTGCCGGAGGGGCATCCGCTCGACCCGGTGGCCGTGTTCGGCGACATGGCGGCGATGAACGGCGGGGTGCCGGTGGCCTGCCACGCCTGACGTTCCCGGCCGGCACCGGTGGCCGGCGCCTGTGGCCGGTCCCTCTTCCGCGGCCCCTCTGGACGACATACCGACTGGTCGGTCATCATGAACGCCGACCGACCTACCGGAGGTACGCCCGATGAGCCACACCGCCCCGCCACCCGGCCTCGACCCCGAGCGCCTGCGCCGCCACCTGGACCGCGAGCGGCCCGGACTGGTCGCCGGGCCCCTCGACGCCCGGCTGATCGAGGGCGGCCGCTCCAACCTCACGTACGCCGTCACCGACGGCACCCAGCAGTGGGTGGTGCGCCGCCCGCCGCTCGGGCACGTGCTCGCCACCGCGCACGACATGAAGCGCGAACACCGGGTGATCAGCTCCCTCGGCGGGACGGCGGTGCCGGTGCCCGGCACGGTGCTGCTCTGCGAGGACGAGGACGTGCTCGGCGCGCCCTTCTACGTCATGGAGTTCGTCGAGGGCACCCCGTACCGCTCCGCCGCCCAGCTGGCGCCGCTCGGCCCGGAGCGCACCCGCGCCGCCGTCCTCGGGCTGGTCGACACCCTGGTCGACCTGCACGCGGTCGAGCCGGAGGCCGTCGGGCTCGGCGACTTCGGCCGGCCGGAGGGCTTCCTCGACCGGCAGCTGCGCCGCTGGGGCAAGCAGCTCGCCGCCTCCCGGGGCCGCGACCTGCCCGGCATCGAGGAGCTGCACGCCGCCCTCGGCCGGGCGCTGCCCGGCTCCCCCGCGCCGGCGGTGGTGCACGGCGACTACCGGCTCGACAACGTGCTGGTCGGTCCCGACGACCGGATCCGGGCGGTGCTGGACTGGGAGATGTCCACGCTCGGCGACCCGCTGACCGATCTGGGCCTGCTCGTCATGTACAGCACGCCGCTGGACCTGCCCGGCTCCCCCATCTCCACCACCGCGTCCGCCGCCGGCCACCCCCCGGCCGCCGAGCTGGCCGAGCGGTACGCCGCCCGCTCCGGCCGCGACGTCTCCGCCCTGTCCTGGTACACGGCCTTCGCCTGGTTCAAGCTCGCCGTGATCCTGGAGGGCATCCACTACCGCTACACCCTGGGGCAGACCGTCGGCGCCGGCTTCGACCGCATCGGCGACCTCGTCCCCGTCTTCATCGAGCACGGCCTGACCACCCTTCAGGAGGGCTGAACCGCCATGGACTTCTCCTACGACGCCCGCACCGAGGAGCTGCGGGCCCGGCTGCTCGCCTTCATGGACGAGCACGTGTACCCCGCCGAGGCCGTCGCCGAGGAGCAGCGGGCCGGGCTCGCCTCGCCGTGGGACGAACCGCCGGTGGTGGCGGAGCTGAAGGCGGAGGCGAAGCGGCAGGGGCTGTGGAACCTCTTCCTCCCGGACGAGGAGTACGGGGCGGGCCTGACGAACCTCCAGTACGCCCCGCTCGCCGAGATCACCGGCCGCAGCCCGCAGCTCGCGCCGACCGCCCTCAACTGCGCCGCCCCGGACACCGGGAACATGGAGCTGCTCGCCCAGTTCGGCGACGAGGCGCAGAAGAAGCAGTGGCTGGAGCCGCTGCTCGCGGGCGAGATCCGGTCCGCCTTCGCGATGACCGAGCCCGCGGTGGCGTCGTCCGACGCGACCAACATCGAGACCCGGATCCGGCGGGACGGGGACTCGTACGTGATCGACGGGCGCAAGTGGTACATCTCCGGGGCGATGAACCCCGACTGCAAGGTCTTCATCGTGATGGGCAAGACCGACCCGGACGGGGCGGACCTCCGCCGCCAGCAGTCGATGATCCTCGTGCCGCGCGACACCCCGGGCGTCGAGGTGCGCCGGGCGATGCGGGTGTACGGCTACGAAGACCACTACCACGGCGGCCACGCCGAGGTCGTCTTCGAGGACGTGCGGGTGCCCGCGGCGAACCTGATCGGCGAGGAGGGCGGCGGCTTCGCCATCGCGCAGGCCCGGCTCGGCCCGGGCCGCATCCACCACTGCATGCGGCTCATCGGCATGGCCGAGCGGGCGGTGGAGCTGATGTGCCGGCGGGCTGTCTCCCGCACCGCCTTCGGCAAGCCGCTCGCCCAGCAGGGCGTGGTGCAGAACTGGATCGCGGACGCGCGGGTGACGATCGAGCAGCTGCGGCTGCTCGTGCTGAAGACCGCGTGGCTGATGGACACGGTCGGCAACAAGGGCGCCCACACCGAGATCCAGGCCATCAAGATCGCCACCCCGCGCGCGGTGGTGGACATCATCGACAAGGCGGTGCAGGCGCACGGCGCCGGCGGCGTCTCGCAGGACTTCCCGCTCGCCGAGCTGTGGGCGGCGGCCAGGACCCTGCGGCTCGCGGACGGACCGGACGAGGTGCACCAGCGGTCGCTGGCCCGCCGCGAGCTGAAGCGCTACCTCTGACGGTTCACGGGCGCAGGGCCCGCAGCAGGAGGTCGGCCAGGTGGTCGGCGACCTGCTGCGGGGTCAGCGGGCCGTCCGGGCGGTACCACGTGGACAGGTGGTGCACGGAGCCGAAGTGGTAGTCCACGACGAGGTCGGCGGGCGTGGCGGAGGAGAAGACGCCCGCCTGCCGGCCTTCCTCGATGAGGGCGCGGAAGCGCTCGTGGTAGCGGCGGCGCTCGGCCCGGACCTGCTTGTTCTTCTCCGGGCTCAGGTGGTGCATGGAGCGGAAGAAGATCGCGGCGTCGTCGAGGTTCTCGATGGTGGTGACGACGACGTCGGCGGCGGCGGCCCGCAGCCGTTCCTCGACGGGCGCGTCCGAGTCCGCGAAGGCGTCCAGCCGCTCCTGCTGGAGGCGGAGCACGCGCGCGTACACCTCCTGGAGCAGGTCCTCCTTGGAGCCGAAGTAGTGGTAGAGCGCCCCCTTGGTGACGCCCGCCGCCTCGACGATCTCCTGTACGGAGGTGCGGTCGTAGCCCTGCTCGGCGAAGAGCCGGGTGGCGGCGGCGAGGAGCCTCTGGGGGACGGGACCGCCGTCCCCGTCCGTCGTCCTGGCCATGCTCCGCCGCCTTCCTGCTCGCCGTTCCGGCCCTGGTGGCCGGGGTGTGTCGTCGGTAGATCTTCCCATCCGCCGCCGGGTGCGCTAGCGCGCGCCCGCCTCCCAGTGCCGCTGGATCTTGTTCATGCCGCCGATCCAGCGCTCGGGGTCGTCCGCGCGGTGGCGGTAGTACGCGGCGACCTCGGGGTGCGGCAGGACGAGGAAGCGGTCCTCCGCGACGGCGTCGAGGAGGGCGTCGGCGACGGCCTCCGGCTCGACGGCGGTCGGCACGAGGACGAGGTCGCCGGCCGACCCGGTGGCGGCGAGCATGTCGGTGCGGACGCCCTGGGGGCAGATCGCGTGCACCTTCAGGCCGCGGTGGCGGTAGGTGAGGGAGAGCCATTCGGCGAAGGCGTAGGCGCCGTGCTTGGAGACGGAGTACGGGGCCGCGCCGATCATGGTGAGCAGGCCGGCGGCGGAGACGGTGGAGACGAAGCGGCCGGTGCCGCGCTCCAGCCAGTCGGGGAGCAGGGCGCGGGCGGCGCGGACGTGGGCCATGACGTTGACGTCCCAGGCGGCGGCCCAGACGGCCTCGTCGGCGAAGGCGTCGCCGGCCGAGGCGAGTCCGGCGTTGGCGCACCAGACGTCGACGGTGCCGCCGAGGGCGTCGCGGGCCTCGTCGACGACCGCGGAGGCGTCGCCGGGGACGGCGAGGGCGCCGATCTCGTCGGCGACGGCCTTGGCGCGGTCGGGGTCGAGGTCGTTGACGACGACGCGGGCGCCCTCGGCGGCGAAGCGCCGGGCGAGGGCGGCGCCGATGCCGCCGCCCGCTCCGGTGACGACGACGCCCGCGTCCCGGAGTTCGTGCGTGGCCGCGTTCATGGACCCCTCCAGATGGTTCGGCTCTCGGTCACGGTTCGGATGACCGGCAGCAGACTAACCGGTCGGTATGGAGTGGTGGAAGACCCGGCGGCCCCGGCAGCCCGCTTGCGCGCGCCGACCCGGCGGCCCGGAACCCGCTTGCGCACGCCTCGTTCCCCCGGGGCGTCAGGAGCGCTAGCCTGCGTGCCCATGTCACGCATGAGGCGGATGAAGCTGTCGCGTCGGGATCTGCTGGCCACCGGAGGGGCGCTGACCGCCGGAGGGGCGCTGACCGCCGGAGGGGCGCTGGCCATGACGGCCTCCCCGGCCGCGGCCGCCCCCGGGCGCGGGCACGCGCGCGTACGGACCGGTTTCGAGCGGCTGGCGGCGGACGGGTACGCCGCGCTGGCCGGCGAGCGGGTGGGCGTCGTCACCAACCCGACCGGGATCACCCCGGACGCCCGGCACCTGGTGGACGTCATGCACGCCGACGAACGGGTCGACCTGGTGGCCGTGTTCGGTCCCGAGCACGGCTTCCGGGGCACCGCGCAGGCGGGCGGCTCGGAGGGCCGGCACGACGACCCGGCGACCGGACTGCCGGTCTACGACACGTACCTGAAGAGCGGGCGGGCGCTCGGGGACGTCTTCACGGCCTCCGGCGTCGACACCGTCGTCTTCGACATCCAGGACGCGGGCGCCCGCTTCTACACGTACATCTGGACGCTCTACGACTGCATGGTGGCGGCGGAGCTGGCCGGGAAGCGGTTCGTGGTCCTGGACCGGCCGAACCCGGTGAGCGGCCGGGCGGCCCTCGGCCCGGTCCTGGACCGGGCGTTCGCCACCTTCGTCGGGCGCGAACCGATCGCGCAGGCGCACGGGATGACGGTGGCGGAGCTGGCCCTGCTGTTCAACGCCGAGTTCCTGGCCCGGCCGGTGGAGCTGGAGACCGTACGGATGACGGGCTGGCGGCGGGCCGACTTCTTCGACGCCACGGGGCTGCCGTGGGTGCCGCCGAGCCCGAACATGCCGACTCCGGAGACCGCGCTCGTCTACTCCGGCACCTGCCTGTTCGAGGGCACCAACCTCTCCGAGGGCCGCGGCACCACCCGCCCGTTCGAACTCCTCGGCGCCGAGGGGATCGACCGCCGCTGGGCGGAGGCCGCCAACGCCCTGGAGCTGCCCGGAGTCCGCTTCCGCGAGGCGTACTTCGCGCCCACCTTCTCCAAGTTCCAGGGCCGCACGGTCGGCGGCGTCCAGCTGCACGTCCACGACCGCGAGTCCTTCGACCCGGTCCGCACCGGCATCGCGCTGCTGGTCACCGCCCGCGCCTCGTGGTCCGGCTTCGCCTGGCGCGCCGACCACTGGATCGACAAGCTCACCGGCTCCACCCGGGTCCGCACCCTGATCGACGCGGGCGCGGACACCGACGAGGTCGTGGGCGCCTGGAGCGAGGACCTGGCGGCCTTCCGCGCGGTCCGCCGGGAGCATCTGCTGTACCGGTGACGGGGGTTGTCCCCCGTACGGGAGCGGGGGCGTCCGGGATGTCGCCGCGGGCGCCCCTGCGGAGAGGCTGGGCCCATGAAGCTCTCCTCACCGCGTACGACACCCTCCTCGCCCCGCCCGAAGCCGTCCTCGCGCCGGCGGGCGGCCCTCGCCGGGCTGCTCGCCGCCGTCTGCCTCGCCGGGCTCGCCCCGGCCGCCGCCGCGACGGGCGGGACGGCGCCCGCGCCCGACCCGGCGCGCGCGCTCGCCCGGTCCGCCGCGCCCCTGGGCGACGCCGCGGCCCTCGACCGGCTGGTCGGCGGAGCGAAGGTCGTCGGCCTCGGCGAGGCCACCCACAGCTCCGCCGAGTTCTTCACCCTCAAGCACCGGATCTTCGAACAGCTCGTGGAGCGCAAGGGGTTCACGACCTTCGCGCTGGAGGCGAGCTGGTCCACCGGGCTGCTGATCGACCGGTGGGTGACCACCGGCGAGGGCGACATCGAGCGGATCATGCGGGACGAGTTCCAGGAGTCGTACCGGCTCTGGAACACCGGGGAGTACCTCGACCTCTTCCGCTGGATGCGGCGCCACAACCAGGAGCACCCGGAGCACCAGGTCCGCTTCATGGGCAACGACCTCGGGTACGCCGGGCCGAACCTCTTCGACACCGTCACCGCGTACGTCGCCCGGAACCACCCCTCGCTCCTCCCCCGCTTCCGGGAGCTCTACCGGGACTCCCGGCCCACCGGTGAGGTGGAGCCGTGGATGAAGGGCTACCTGGCGCTGCCGCTCGACCGGCGGCGCCAGCGGGCCGCCGACGTGGACCGGGCCCTGGCACTGCTGGAACGGCAGCGGCCCGGCCGGGGCGCCGCCGCGCGGGAGGCGCACCTGTGGGCGGTGCAGCACGCGCGGGCGATCGCCCAGGTGGGCGCGGAGTACGCCCACGACTTCGCGACCCCGGAGGGCGTCGCGGCGGCCATGCTCTACCGGGACCGGGTCATGGCCGAGAACACCGCCTGGTGGCAGCGGCACACCGGCGACCGGATGCTCCTCTCGGCGCACAACGGGCACGTGGCCTACGAGACGTTCACGCCGGACCAGTACCCGCGGACCCAGGGCGCGTTCCTGCGGGACCTCCTCGGCCGGGAGTACGTGACCATCGGCACGTCCTTCGGCCGCGGCTCCTTCCACACGCACGACACCACCGCGCCCGGGGAGCCGCTGCGCGCCCTGACCGTGGGCCCGACGGGGCCGGACGGCGCCGCCGAGACCCTGGACCGGGTGGCTCCCGGCCCGTTCCTGCTCGACCTGCGGCGGACCGCGCCGGCCGCCCGCGCGTGGCTCGCGGAGCCGCGGACGGTCTGGCACATCGGGACCGCCTACCCGTGGCCCGGCGCGACCCCGCGGGTCCGGCTCCCCGCCGCGTACGACGGGCTGGTCCACTTCCCGGTGGTCACGGCCGCCCGGCTGCGCTGACGCTCCCCGGCCGCCCCCGGGTGACCGGGGGCGGTTTCCGGCCGCCCCCGGAGGTCTGACGGCGGGCGGATCCGGGCATGCTGCCCAGGGGTTGCGGGACGCGGACCCCTGGGCGCTTCCTCGACGGGGAGGGACGGGCGGGCCGTGAACGGGATGAGTGTGGATCCGTACCGGGAGATCGTCTTCGACAAGGACGGGGACGGTCCGGCCGGGCAGGCGGCCGAACTGGTCGCGCTCGCGCGGCGCGGGGTGACCGATCTGGTGGTGTTCGCGCACGGCTGGAACAACGCGCCGTCCGGTGCCACCCGGCTGTACTCCGACTTCTTCGCGCCCTTCCCCGGGCTGCTGGCCCCGGGCGTGGAGGCGGGCTACGCGGGCGTGGTGTGGCCCTCGATGATGTTCACGGACGAGCCGGTGCCGGACTTCCGGGCGCTGGTGACCACGCTGCCGGAGAAGGAGCGGACGATCGTCCGGCTCACCGAGCTGGTGGCGCTCGCCCCGGCCGGGGCGGAGGCGTTCGCGGAGTTCGGGGCGCTGCTGCGGGAGCTGGCGGACGTGGGCGCGGAGGACGGCGGGCCGGGCCTCACCGACGCCGGCCGGGCCGTGCCGGACTTCCTGCTCGCCGATCCGGTGGAGACCTGCGCCCTGTTCACCGGGGCGCTGGAGGACGAGGTGCCGGAGGCGCTGCTCGGGGACGGGCTCGGCCGGCTGTGGAAGGGCGGGCGGGAGGCGCTGCGGCAGACCGCGTACTACGTGATGAAGAAGCGGGCGGGGCTGGTCGGCGAGCGGGGGCTGGGGCCGCTCCTCGCCGACGTGGCACGGGCCGCGCCGGGGCTGCGGGTGCACCTGGTGGGGCACAGCATGGGCGCCCGGCTGGTGGCCCACGCGCTGCGCGGGCTGCCGGGGGCGCTGCGGCCGGTCCGTTCGCTGACGCTGCTCCAGGGCGCTTTCTCGCACTACGCGTTCGCGGCCCGGCTGCCGCACGACCGGGACCGGTCGGGGGCGCTGCGGGACATGCAGCTGCGGGTGCGGGGGCCGGTGGTGGCCTGTCACTCGCGGCACGACGCCGCCCTCGGGCTGCTGTACCCGCTGGCCTCGCGGGCCGCCCGGGACTCGGCGTCGCTGCTGGAGGCGCCGGCGCGGCTGGTGGCGCGCGACCCGCGGTGGGGGGCGATCGGCTGGGACGGCGTCCAGGGCGTGCCGGGGGCGGCGCGGCGGACGCTGGCGACGGTGCTGCGGGACGGGGTTCCGGCCTCCGGGTGCGTGAGCGTGGACGTGGCGGACGTGGTGCGCGCGCACGGCGACGTCCGGCGGCCGGAGCTGGCCGGGGTGGTGGTGTCGGCGGCCCGGATCGGGCGCCGGTAGCGCGCGGTCCGGGTGGCGTCTTCTCGCCAGAAGGCGCTCGTTCCCGCTCCGGGCGGAACACGGCGGCGCCGCCGTTCGTCCCTCTGGTACCGCGGATGCGCGAAGGACCGCGAAGGACCAGCGACGGAGGTGGCGAGCGATGGCCGGTTTCCGGAGTCTCGCGAGACAGGTGCGCGATCAGGGGTGCGACACGGCGCTGCGCAGATACTCGCTGCGCAAGTGCCTGGAGCGGTTCGCCCCCTACGGGCACCGGGCGACCTGGGACCACCTGTGCCGCAGGCACGGGTTCGGGCCCGACGACCGGGAGCTCGATCCGGCGCGGCTGGTGGCCGCCCTGGAGGAGCTGGAGGAGGCGCGGACGGTCTGGCTGGCGTACGAGCGGGAGTTCGCCGCCCGGCGCCGGCGCGAGAAGCACGGCGGGCTGCGGACCCTGGGGGCGCCGGACGACTGGCACCGGTCGGTGTGGGGCGGGAACGGCGTGGTGCGCTGCGGCGACCCGGCGGTCCACCCGACGGATCCGCTGCCGGTGGTGGTGCGGCGGCTGGTCACGGCGCTGCGGGACGCGCCGGGCGAGGCGTGCCCGGTCTGCGCGGGGGCGCGGATCACGTGGGGCGGCGCGTACGGGCCGGTGTGCGCGGACTGCGGCGTCGAGGTGCCCCGGGCGGTCCTCACGCCGGGAGCGCTGGCCCGGGCCCGGGAGGTGCGCGACCGTCCGCTGGTGCCCGCGGCGTGACCCGGCCGGCGGCGGTGCCGCCGCTCCTGGCGGCGCTGAACGGCGCCCGGGGGCCGGCGGAGGCCGCGGGGGTGCCGCGTGATCCGGCGGCGGTCGCCGAGGCCGCGGCGGAGGCGGTGGCGGCGGGGGCCCGCGAGGTGCGGATCCGGCCCCGGACGCCCTGCGGCGGCGGTTCGCTCTCGCCCCGCGTGGTGGGGCCCGCGCTGACGGCGGTGCGGGAGCGCGTCCGCGTACCGGTGTCGGTGCCGGTGGACGCGTGGGCTGAGCCCGATCCGGAGCGGCGGGTGGCCCGGATCCGGTCCTGGGAGGTCCTGCCGGACCTGGCGTGGGTGGCGTGGGACGAGCCGGGCGCCGAGGAGACGGCGGCGGCGCTGCTGGCCCGCGGCGTGGCGGTCGAGGCGGGCCTGCGCCACGGCACGAGCGCGGCGACCCGGTTCGCGCGCTCGCCGCTGGCGGGACGGGTGCGGCGGATCGCGGCGGAGGCGGCCGATGACCCGGACGGCCGGGCCGGTGACGGCGTACGCGCTCCGCTGGACGGGCTCGGCGGCCCCGGCGGGCCGTCCGTGCTGGTGTACGGGACGGGCGCGGCGGCCTGGCCCGCGCTGCGGCTGGCCCGGCGGCTGGGGGTGGCCGGCCGGATCGGCCTGGAGGACACGCTCCTGCTGCCGGACGGGACCCGCGCGGTCTCCACGGCGGAGCAGGTGCGGGCCGCGCTGGCCGGGGCCGGCTAGGCCGTTTCTTTCGGATCAGGCCGGATCAGGGAGCGGCGTCTGGTGCCGTGCATCGCAAGGCGGAGGAGGGAGTCCATGCGGAGCATCGGCGACCGACGACAACGCGGCGAGGCGCGGTGCCAGGCGTCGCGAGCCCGGCATGATCCGAAAGAGACGGCCTAGGAAGTCTCGTCGGTGTCGCGGCGCAGCGGCAGCAGCCGGGAGCCGGCCATGCGGGCGCCGAAGGCGTCGTCGGGGTTGGAGAGGACGCAGGTCTCCAGGGAGAGGCAGCCGCAGCCGATGCAGTCCGTCAGGTGGTCCCGCAGCCGGCCGAGCTGCGTGATGCGGTCGTCGAGTTCGGCCCGCCAGGTGGCGGAGAGCCGGGACCAGTCCTCGCGGGTGGGGGTCCGCTCCTCGGGCAGCTCGGCGAGCGCGTCGCGGATGGTCGCGAGCGGGATGCCGACGCGCTGGGCGGCCCTGATGAAGGCGACCCGGCGCAGCGCGTCGCGCCCGTAACGGCGCTGGTTGCCGGTGGTGCGCCGGCTGCTGATGAGGCCCTTCGCCTCGTAGAAGTGCAGGGCGGAGACGGCCGCGCCGCTGCGGGCGGAGAGCTGGCCGACGGTGAGCTCGTGGATCTTCTCTGGAATCTGCGGCACCCCTCGAACCCTACTGGTCCGTTGACAGCGCGATCCTCACCCCACATGCTGAGCAAGCGCTTAGGTACAGACCGTTGGGTATGTCGTTCGAGAAGGGACCAGGGACATGGCCGAGCCGAGGATCTTCACCTCCGCCGAGGAACTGCGCGCGGGGGTCGGCGAGCAGCTGGGGCACAGCGACTGGCTGGAGGTCGACCAGAAGCGGATCGACCTGTTCGCCGAGGCCACCGGCGACCACCAGTGGATCCACGTGGACCCGGAGCGCGCCGCGTCGGGCCCCTTCGGCAGCACGATCGCGCACGGCTATCTGACCCTGTCGCTGCTGCCGCTCTTCGTGCCGCAGGTGCTGCGGGTGGAGGGCATGAAGATGGGCCTCAACTACGGCACGGAGAAGGTGCGTTTCCCCGCGCCCGTGCCGGTCGGCTCGCGGCTGCGCGCGACGGCGGTCCTGACGAAGGTGGAGGAGGCCGGCGGCGGGGTCCAGGTCACCGCGAAGGTGACCGTGGAACGCGAGGGCGGCGACAAGCCGGTGTGCGTCGCCGAGTCGGTCTCGCGCTACTACTTCTGAGCCGCTGCCGCTTCCGAGCCGCTGCTGCCCCTGGGCCGCCGCCGCTCCGGGCCGCTACCGCGCCCGGTACCCCACCATGCGGAGCACGAGGTCGGCGTAGAAGGCGCCGACCTCGTCGGGCGTCCGGCGGCCCTGGACGTTGAACCAGCGGGCCACGTCGATGCAGAGCGACAGCACGGCGACGGTGGTGCCGGCCGGGTCCGCCACGTCGAACTCGTCGGCCGCCACGCCCTCCTCGATGATCCGGCGCACGGTCCCCTCGGTCTCGCGGCGCAGCTCGACGATCTCGGCGCGATGCTCGGGGCCGAGCGCGTCCAGCTCGTACTGGACGACCCGGGCGGTGGTGTGGCGCTCGGCGTGCCAGCGGACGAAGGAGCGGACGGCGTCGGCCAGCCGCTCGGAGGGCGCGCCGTCGCGGAGCTCGGCGGCGCGGAGGATCTCCAGCGCCCGGTCGTGGCCGATCCGGCTGATCCGGTGGAGCAGCTCTTCCTTGGTCTTGTAGTGGATGTAGAGCGCGGCGGGGCTCATCCCGGCGCGGCCGGCGATGTCGCGGGTGGTGGTGGCGTGGTAGCCGCGTTCGGCGAACGCCTCGACGGCCGCGACGAGCAGCCTCCGGGCGGCCTCGGGCGCGACCTCGCCCCAGGTCACGTCCTCGCCGCCGGGCGTCTGCTCCGCCGTGCTCATCCCACACTCCTCCTCGGACCGGTCAGGACGAACACCATACAACGAAGCTGAGCAAGCGCTTAGAGATCGCCGGCCGCCGGACTCCCCGCGGCGGGGCTCAGAGCTTCTGCTGGAAGGGGTCGTGCTCGGCCAGGAGCTTTTCCAGGCGGGCCTGGTCCACCCGGCTGACGATCCGCTCGGTCTCCTGCCGGTCGCGGACCACCTTGGCGAGGGTGAAGGCCGAGGTCGTGAGGTAGAGGACGGAGACCGCGAGGAAGGCGCGTACCCAGGCGCTGGCCTCCAGCTGGTAGATCCCGATCGCGACGGCGGCGAGGGCGATCGCGAAGGAGATGACGGCCTGCGCGTGGTAGGCGCTGGTGTTCTGCTGCTTGACCTGTGACTCGCTCATGCGCAAAGGATCGGGCGGATGTGGCGCCCGCCACATCCGCCCGGATACTCAGACGCGCCTGGGGCGCGGGGCTCAGAAGGCGGAGACCCCGGTGAGCGCGCGGCCGATGATGAGCTTCTGGATCTGGCTGGTGCCCTCGTAGAGGGTCATCACGCGAGCGTCCCGCACCAGCTTGCCGACGGGGTACTCGTCGATGTAGCCGTAGCCGCCGAAGACCTGGAGGGCGTTGTTCGCGGACCGGACGGCGGCCTCGGAGGCGTACAGCTTCGCCTGGGAGGCGGCGGTGGCGAACTCCTCGCCCCGGTCGATCAGGTCGGCGACCCGCCAGGTCAGCAGCCGGGCCGCGTCCACGTCGACGGCGATGTCGCTGATGAGCTCCTGCACGAGCTGGTACGAGGCGATGGGCCTGCCGAACTGCTCGCGCTCCCCCGCGTACCGCACGGCGGCGTCGAGCGCGGCCCGGGCGATGCCGACGCAGCCGGCCGCGACCGACATCCGGCCCTTGGCGAGCGCGGACATCGCGACGGAGAAGCCCTTGCCCTCGGGGCCGAGCATCGCGGAGGCCGGGACGCGCACGCCCTCCAGGGCCAGTTCGGCGGTGGGCTGGCCGCGCAGGCCGAGCTTGCCGTGGACGGTGCGGCGGGTGAGGCCGGGGGTGTCGGTGGGGACGAGGAAGGCGGAGACGCCCTTGTGGCCGGGGGCGTCGCCGGTCCGGGCGAAGAGCAGGACGACGTCGGCCCAGGTGCCGTTGGTGATGAACATCTTGGCGCCGTCGATCACGTAGTCGCCGCCGTCGCGGACGGCCCGCGTGCTGAGGCTGCCCGCGTCGGAGCCGGTGCCGGGCTCGGTGAGGCCGAAGCAGCCGAGGGCGTCGCCGGAGGCGAGCCGCGGCAGCCAGGCCCGCTTCTGCTCCTCGCTCCCCCAGGCGGCGACGGTCTTGGCGACGAGGCCGAGCGAGACGGAGACGATGCCGCGCACGGAGGAGTCGCCGCGCCCCAGCTCCTCGGTGACGAGGCAGTACGCCAGGTGGTCGCCGCCGGAACCGCCGTACTCCTCCGGGATCGTGAGCCCGAGGAAGCCGACCGCGCCGAGCTTCTCGACGATGCCCCGGTCCACCTCCTCGGCGCGGTCCCAGGCGGTGGCGTACGGGGTGACCTCACGGGCGACGAAGTCCTCGGCGAGCCGCCGGACGTCCTCCTGCTCCTCGCTCAGCGCCAGATCCACGGTGCCACCTCGCCCCTCCATTTAATTACCACTGCTAGTTTTCGAGCGCACGCCTACTATGTGCGCCATGGCCCGACCGCGCAAGCCCCTGCTCAGCCGAGACCGCATCGTCGCGACGGCGGGCGCCCTCGTCGACGCGGAGGGGCTGGCCGCCCTCTCCACCCGGCGGCTCGCGGCCGAGCTCGGCGTGAGCGGGCCGTCGCTCTACAACCACTTCCGCACCAAGGACGAGATCCTGGACGCGGTCGCGGACGCGGTGAGCGCCAAGATCGACCTGTCGATGTTCGAGCCCGGCGACCCGCGCGACTGGCGGACCGCGCTGCACGACTGGGCGCTCTCCTACCGGGCCGCCCTCGCCGACCATCCGCACATCGTCCCGGTCCTCGCCCAGGGTCCCGGCCGCCGCCCCGCGGGCCTCAAGGTCGCCGACGCGGTCTTCGGCGCGATGGTCCGGGCCGGCTGGCCGCCCGCCCAGGCCACCCACATCGGCGCCCTGATGCGGTACTTCGTCACCGGCTCGGCCCTCGGCTCCTTCGCGCGCGGCTTCGTCGACGACGAGACGGCGTACGACCCCGCCAACTATCCCCACCTCGGCCAGGCGCACCGCCTCGCGGAGCACCGGGAGAAGGTCGACGAGGGCGCCTTCGCCACCGGGCTGCGGGCGCTGCTCGACGGCCTGGGCGCGCAGTACGAGGAGCGGGCCGCACACGTTTCGGGGCGCGCCGAAACGTGAGCGCGGGATGCTGGACCCATGGGAGCCAGTGATCTCGCCGCGTTCGCGGCGCTCTTCGCGGAGGAGAGCCGGGCCGCCATGCTGCTCGCCCTGCTCGACGGACGGGCCTGGACGGCCGGCGAACTCGCCCGGCACGCGCGCGTGGCGCCGTCCACCGCGACCGAACACCTCGGGAAGCTCGTCGCGGGCGGGGTGCTCGCCGAGGAGCGGCAGGGCCGGCACCGGTACGTCCGGCTCGCCGGTCCCGGCATCGCGCAGCTCGTCGAGGAGCTGGCCGCCCTCGCCGGGACCGGCCGGGACGCGCCGCCCCGGTCGCTGGCCGCCGCGAGCGCCGGGCGGGCGATGGCCCGGGGCCGCACCTGCTACGACCACCTCGCCGGGCGGCTCGGGACCGCCCTCACGGACGCGCTGACCGCGCGCGGTCTGCTGCGCCAGGACACCGGCTTCGCCCTCACGGACCGGGGCCTCGACTGGTTCGCGGGCCTCGGCGTCCCCCTCGCGCCCGCGCCGAAGGGGCGCCGGCCGCTCGCGCGCGGCTGCCTCGACTGGACCGAGCGCCGCCCGCACCTCGCGGGGATCGCCGGAGCGGCGCTCTGCGCCCACGCGCTGGCCAGCGGCTGGTGCGTACGGATCGGGTCCGGGCGGGCGGTGAAGGTCACCCCGGCCGGCGAGCGGGCGCTGCGGCGCGAGCTGGGGATCGAGGCGGAGTCGCTGCGCTGAGGCGGGAGGGACGAGGGGGGCGACGGGGCGAGGGGGAGCGCCCAAGCGAAATTGCGGCGCGGGCCGAAGGGTGCCGGTCCTACCGTCGGGGGCATGCAGAACTCCGCCTCCTCCTCCGCCCGGCTCGCGCTCGCCGCCGCCGGCGTCACGGTCGTCCTGTGGGCGTCCGCGTTCGTCTCCATCCGCAGCGCCGGGGCCGCGTACTCCCCCGGCGCGCTCGCCCTCGGGCGGCTGCTCGCCGGGGCGCTGGTCCTCGGCGTCGTCCTCGTGGCGCGGCGCGAGGGGCTGCCGCCGCGGGCGGCCTGGCCGGGGATCCTGGTCTCCGGGCTGCTCTGGTTCGGCGTCTACATGGTGGTCCTGAACTGGGGCGAGCAGGAGGTCGACGCGGGCACGGCCGCGATGCTCGTGAACGTCGGGCCGATCCTGATCGCGCTGCTCGGCGCCCGCTTCCTCGGCGAGCGGCTCCCGCCGCGGCTGCTGGCGGGCATGGCGGTGTCGTTCGCCGGCGCGGTCGCCGTGGGGCTGTCGATGTCCGGCGAGGACGGGCACGCCTCGGTGCTGGGCGTGGTGCTGTGCCTGCTGGCGGCGGTGGCGTACGCGGGCGGGGTCGTGGCGCAGAAGCCGGCGCTGGCCCACGCGAGCGCGCTCCAGGTGACGACGTTCGGCTGCGCGATCGGCGCGGCGGCCTGCCTGCCGTTCGCGGGGCAGCTGGTGGCGGAGGCGGCGCGGGCACCGCTGACGGCGACCGCGAACATGGTCTACCTCGGCGTCTTCCCGACCGCGCTCGCCTTCACGACCTGGGCGTACGCGCTCGCGCGGACGACCGCGGGGCGGATGGGCGCGACGACGTACGCCGTGCCCGCGCTGGTCGTCCTGATGGCCTGGGCGCTGCTCGGCGAGCTGCCCGGCGCGCTGACGCTGGTGGGCGGCGCGCTGTGCCTGGCGGGGGTGGCGGTGTCCCGGTCCCGTCCGCGCGGGCCCGCCGCACCGGCGCCGGGCGCGGGCGCCGGTCTCCGGGAGGCCGCGGGCGGACACCGCGAGTGAGGCGTCCGCCCGGGGCCGGAGCCGCGGTCAGAAGAGGACGAGGGCGCGGCCTCCCTTGCCCGCGAGCATGGCGTCGAAGGCGCCGGGGATGCCGTCCAGGGTGATCCGCTCGGTGACGAGCGCGCCCAGGTCGAAGCGGCCGTCGCGGATGTGCTCCGCGATGACGGGCAGGTCGGCCGCCGGGTCGGCGTTGCCGTACACGCAGCCGGAGAGGGTGCGGCCCCAGTGGAAGATCTCCAGCGCGTGGAAGGAGACCTGCTGGTCCTTGCCGCCGATGCCGACGACGGTGGTCCGGCCGCCGCGCCGGGTGGACTCCCACGCGGTGCGGATGGTGACGGCGCGGCCGACGCACTCGACGGCCACGTCGACCCCGTGACCGCCCGTCAGCTTCCGGATCTCGCGGGCGGTGTTCTCCGAGGCGACCACGTACGCGGTGGCGCCGGCGGCCCGCGCCAGCTCCTCCTTCTCCGGCGAGACGTCCACGGCGACGATCGTGGACGCGCCGGCGATCCGGGCGGCCTGGAGGGTGGCGAGGCCGACGCCTCCGACGCCGAAGACCGCGACGGTCTCGCCCGCCCTGACCCGGGCCGCGTGGTGCACGGCGCCCCAGCCGGTGAGGACGGCGCAGCCGAGCAGGGCGGCGTCGGCGAGCGGTACGCCCTCCGGGAGGGGCAGCACGCAGGAGGCGGCGACGACCGTCTCCTCGGCGAAGGCGGCGACGTTGAGGCCCGGGTGCAGTTCGCGCCCGTCGGCGGTGCGGGCGTGCACGTTCGCCGCGCCGTTCAGGGCGTTGACGCAGAGCCACACCTCGCCGAGCGAGCAGGGGTGGCAGGCGCCGCAGGAGGGCGCCCAGTTGAGGACCACGCCGTCCCCGGGGGCGACGTGGGTGACCCCCTCGCCGACGGACACGACGGTGCCGGAGCCCTCGTGGCCGAGGACGGCCGGGACGGGCAGGCGCATGGTGCCGTTGGTGAGCGACAGGTCGGAGTGGCAGACGCCGGCGGCGGCGAGCCGGATCCGGACCTGGCCGGGGCCGGGCTCGGGCAGCTCGATGCCGGTGATCTCCAGCGGGGCACCGACGGCGGGCAGGACGGCGGCACGGATCACGGGTGTCTCCTTCTGCGGGTCGGGGCTCAGAACTGGAGGGACTTGGTCTGGAGGTATTCGGCGAGGCCGTGGGTGCCGAGCTCCCGGCCGACGCCGGAGCGCTTCCAGCCGCCGAAGGGGGCGAGCGGGTTGAACCGGCCGCCGTTGATGTCGACCTGGCCGGTCTCCATCCGGCGGGCGAAGGCGACCGCCTCGGTCTCGTCGCCCCAGACGGCGCCGGCGAGGCCGTACTCGGTGCCGTTGGCGATCGCCAGGGCCTCGTCCTCGTCCTCGTACCGGAGGAGGCAGAGGACCGGGCCGAAGATCTCCTCCCGGGCGATGGTCATGTCGGGGGTGACGTCGGCGAAGACCGTCGGGGAGACGTAGTAGCCGGTCTCCAGCGGGGCCTCGGGGCCGCCGGCGACCAGCCGGGCGCCCTCCTCGACGCCCTTCCGGATGTAGCCGCGGACCCGGTCCCGCTGCCGGGCGCTGACCAGCGGGCCGAGGCGCTCGCCGGGAACGTACTTGGCGGCGGCCTCCGCGGCGAGGGCCACGGCCTCCTCGTACCGGTCGGCGGGGACGAGCATCCGGGTCCAGGCGCTGCACGTCTGGCCGGAGTTGGACATGACGTTGGCGACGCCGACGGCGACGGCCTTGGCGAGGTCGGCGCTCGGCAGGATCACGTTGGCGGACTTGCCGCCGAGTTCGAGGGCGACGCGCTTCACGGCGCCGCCGGCGAGGGCGCCGATGCGGCTGCCGACGGCGGTGGAGCCGGTGAAGGAGACGAGGTCGACGCCGGGGTGCTCGGCGAGGGCCTGGCCCGCGACCGCGCCGAGGCCGGTGACCAGGTTGAAGACGCCGGCCGGGAGGCCCGCGTCGTGCACGGCCTCGGCGAACAGCTGGGCGGTGAGCGGGGTGTCCTCGGCGGGCTTGAGGACGGTGGTGCAGCCGGCGGCGAGGGCCGGGGCGACCTTGGCGACGATCTGGTGGAGCGGGTAGTTCCAGGGCGTGATGGCGGCGACGACGCCGACCGGCTCCGCGTAGACGGTGGAGTTGCCGACCCGCTCCTCGAAGGGGTGGGTCACGGCGAGTTCCGCGTACGAGCCGGCGACCGCGACCGGCAGGCCGGCGTGCACGGCCGCGGCCAGCTTCGGCGGGGCGCCGAGTTCGGCGGTGACCGTGGCGGCGATCTCCTCGGCGCGGGCGGCGAGCGCGTCGCGCAGGGCGGCGATCCGGGCGGCCCGCTCGGCGGGCGGGGTGGCGGCCCAGCCGGGCAGCGCGGCGCGGGCGGCGCGCACGGCGGCGTCGACGTCCTCGGCGGTGCCGGCCGGCACGTGGGCGATGACCTGCTCGGTGGCCGGGTCGATCACGGGGATCGTCCCGTCGGAGGCCGCGGGGCGCCACTCCCCGCCGATGTACATCGCGTCGTGGGCCTTCATCAGCTTCCCCATTCCCGGTCCGCTCGACCGCTCTCGCCTTCGGCAGGGGCCGAACCCCTCGGCCCGCCGACCCAAACTAGCGCTGTTAGTTTTTGGGCGCCAGGGCCTGTCGGCGTGGGGCGGATCTCATCGCGGAGCGGGCGGGGCACCGGCGGGCGCGCGGAACGGCCCCGCGCCGGGACCGGCGGCCCGCGGGGGCGACGGTACCCGACGCGGGGCCGTGCGGTCCCCGCCGTTCAGATCGTCTTCTCGACACCGGTGAGGTGCGCGAAGACGACGATGTTGGCGTCGTAGCCGGACTTCCGGTCGTAGGCCCCGCCGCAGGTCAGCAGGCGCAGCTCGGGCCGTCCGGTGGAGCCGTACACCTCCTTGTCGGGGAAGGCGGACTTCCGGTACGTGCGCACCTTGTCCACCGTGAAGACGGCGACCCGCCCGTCGGCGCGGGCGACCCGGACGGTGTTGCCGGGGCCGAGCGCGCCGAGGTCGAGGAAGACGGCCGGTCCGGTGAGGGTGTCCCGGTGGCCGACCAGCACGGCCGTGCCGCGCTCGCCGGGCGCGGGGCCGCGCGCGTACCAGCCGACCTTCTCCGGGTCGTCGACCGGCGGCACGCCCAGCTGCCCCTTCCGGTCGAGGCCGAGGTCGAGGGTGGGCGCCTCGATGGTGATGGCGGGTACGGCGACGAGGGTGGGGCGGGAGCGGGCGAGCGGGGCGGGCGGCTTCTCGCGGACCGGGGCCCGGGCGGCGGCGCCGGCACGGCTCCCCGCGGCGGCGGTACGGCTCCGGGGCGCGTCCGCGGGGGCCGGGTCGTCCGGAGCGGCGGGGCCGGCCGCGGCCGGCGCCCCGGCGTCGGACTTGGCGTCGGCCCCGGCGACGGCCCCCGCGACGGGCTGCCGGTCGGCGGGGTCCCCGTCCCCGCTCCACCACACGCCCCCGGTCACCAGGACCGTGGTCAGCACCACGGTCCTGGTGAGCCGGAGGAGGCGTCGCCGCCGGCGCGTGAGACGGGCCTTACGCCGCGCCATCGTTGCGGCGGCGCGAACGGCGGATCAGCACCAGACCGGCGGTACCCGCGAGGCCCGCGGCGACGGCCGCGCCGACCCCGAAGGCGGCGCTGTCCTCCTCGGCGGCGAGCTGGGCGCTGCCGCCGCCGCCGGCGCCGACCGGGCCGTGCGGGGGCTTGTGGTGGCCGTTGCCGCCGTTCCCGTTGCCGCCGTTGCCGTTCGGCGGGTTGGTGAAGTGGTCGCAGTCGACCCGGAACACCTTGCTCTTCTTGGCGCCCATCTGGCCCGTCCAGGTCCACTCGACCTTGTACATGCCGTCGGGCAGTTCGATGTCCGGGGTGTAGCCGTTGCCCGCGGGGTCGACCATGATCGCCCCGCTCTTGACCGTGCCGCCCTTGGGGGGCTGGGGCGCGATCGTCCAGTTGAGCGTCTGCAGCCCGTCGAAGCCGAGGGCGGCGATGTAGAACGTGCAGACCTTGGGTTCGTTGCGCTGGTCGGTCTCCGGCGTCCGCGGCGGCTCGTCGGCGCGGCCGGCGTGGTGGATCTTGACGTCGCCGTTGTCACCGGGGGCGGCGTACGCGGCCGGCGCGCCCGCGAGGACCAGGCCGCCGAGGACTGCGGAGACGGCGGCGGAGCCGACGAGGGGACGGAAGGTGCGGACAGACATGCGGGTTCCTCCAGGATGAGCGTGAGCGGTCATCTTTGGCGATAATCCGACTATCCGTCACCGACTCGACACATACGGTAGCGACATGCCCGCGCCGCGCCGACGTCGCCCGTCCGGCTCAGACGATGCCGAAGAGGATCCCCGCGCCGAGGACGACCAGCGAGGTGAGGGCGGCCCACTTCACGGTGAAGCGGGTGTGGTCGCCGAACTCCACCTTCGCCATGCCGACCAGCACGTACACGGCCGGGACCAGCGGGCTCGACATGTGCAGGGCCTGGCCGGCCAGCGAGGCCCGGGCGATCTCCAGCGGCGAGACGCCGTGCGCGGCACCGGCCTCGGCGAGGACGGGGAGGACGCCGAAGTAGAAGCCGTCGTTCGACATGAAGTACGTGAGCGGCAGGCTGAGCAGGCCGGTGACGAGCGCCATGTGCGGGCCCATCGCGTCCGGGATGGCGCCGACCAGCCAGTCGGCCATGTGCTTGACCATGCCGGTGCCGGTGAGGACCCCGGTGAAGACGGCGGCGGCGAACACCATGCCGGCGACGTTGAGGACGTTCTCCGCGTGCGCGGCCAGCCGCTCCTTCTGGTCGGCGGGGCGCGGGTAGTTGACGGTGAGCGCGAGCGCCGCGCCGAGGAGGAAGAGGACCGGGATCGGCAGCAGCTCCAGGATCATCGCGGTGAGCAGCGCCACCGTGAGGGAGGCGTTGAACCAGTACAGCCGGGGGCGCAGGGTGGCGCGGTGCGGGTCGAGGCCCTGGAAACCGGTGCCGGCCGGCCGCTCGTCCGGCGCGCCGTCGTCGCCGGAGGTGGATGCGGGGGTACCGGCCCCGGTGCCGTCGGCCGTGCCGCCCGCGCGTCGCGCCGGGCGGCCCGCGCCCCGGCCCTTCGCCTCGTCCGCTCCCCCGCCGGCGCCCACGAGCACGGTCGCGCCGTCGGTCCCGGTGGCGAGGGCCTCGTCGAGGGTGAGGTAGCCGATCCGCTTCCGCTCGCGGCGGCCGAGGACGTACGCGAGGGCGATCACGAAGACCAGGCCGGCCGCGAGGGCCGGGATCATCGGGACGAAGATGTCCCCGGCGTCGAGCTTGAGCGCGGTCGCGGCGCGCGCGGTGGGACCGCCCCAGGGCAGGGTGTTCATGACGCCGTTGGCGGTGGCGGCCACGCCGGTGAGGACGACGAGGCTCATGCCGAGCCGCTTGTAGAGCGGGTACATCGCCGAGACGGTGATCATGAAGGTGGTGGAGCCGTCGCCGTCGAGGGAGACGATCGCGGCGAGCAGCGCCGTACCGACGACCACGCGGACCGGGTCGGCCTTGCAGAAGCGCAGGATGGCCCGGACGATCGGGTCGAAGAGGCCCACGTCGATCATGACGCCGAAGTAGACGATCGCGAACATCAGCATCGCCGCGGTGGGAGCCAGCTTGCCCACGCCGTCGATGACGTAGTCGCCGAGCTGCGCGCCCTGTCCGACGGCGACGCAGAACAGGGCGGGGATCAGGACGAGCGCCGCGATCGGCGACATCTTCTTCATCATGATCAGGACCAGGAAGGTCGCGATCATGGCGAAGCCGAGGAGGGTCAGCATGGAGGCACCTCACGTTCACCGTTGAACAGCCGCCGAGCGGCGGTCCGGATGACCGTAGGTGCCCCCTTCCGGCCTCAACAAGGGGTCGGCGCGTGAGCAATACGAGCAAAACCCCAGGTCACGGCTGTGGTACCGGTGCCGGCGCGGTGACCTCGACGGGGAAGCCGTTGAGGACGGCGGTGCCGGAGAGCGGGTCGAGGAGGGTGCCGTCGAGGAGCTGGTTGACGTTGACGCCGGGGCGGGCGGCGGCCACGGAGAGGCGGGTGCCGGGGCGGTCGTGGCCCCAGCCGTGCGGGAGGCTGACGACTCCGGGCCGTACCGCGTCGGTCACCTCGACCTCGGCCGTGAGCTCCCCGCCCGCGCCCTTGATCCGGGCGGGTACGCCGTCGGTGAGCCCCAGCCGGCCGGCGTCGTCCGGGTGCACCTGCAGGGTGCAGCGGTTCGAACCCCCGGTGAGGGCGGGGGTGTTGTGCAGCCAGCTGTTGTTGGAGCGCAGGTGGCGGCGGCCCACGAGCTGGAGCGTGCCGGGCCGGGGTACGGCGGTGAGGGCGGCCCGCAGCCGGGGCAGGTCGTCGGCGATCGGGCCGGGGAACAGTTCGATCCGGCCGCTGCGGGTGCGCAGGACCTCGTCCAGGCGCGGCTTGAGCGGTCCGAGGTCGATGCCGTGCGGGTGGGCCTTGAGCTCGTCGAGGGTGAGACCGTACGGGCCCAGCCGCAGCATCAGGTCGAGCCGCCGCTCGGCCCCGCTGTCCCCGGTGAGTCCGGCGGCGAACTCCTTGGGGTCGGCGCCGTACGCGGGCGAGTGCGGCTGGGTGACGGCCTTGGCGAGGACGGTGTCGACGGCGAGGTCGTCGACGGCGGAGGGCGGCGCTCCGTGCATGCCGGAGGCGGCGAGGACGAGCCGGGCGTGGATCTCGCACTCGTCCATGCGGCCGGGTTCCAGGGGGACGGCGGCCGGGGTGAGGCGGACCTGGTCGCGGACGGCGAACCCGTTGAAGGCGAAGTCGAAGTGGGCGCTCCGGGAGGGCGGCGGCGGGGGCAGCAGGACGTCGGCGTGGCGGGTGGTCTCGTTGAGGTAGGGGTCGACGCAGACCATCAGGTCGAGGGTGTCGAGGACGGCGTCGAGCCGGAGGCCGTCCGGGGCGGAGAGGACGGGGTTGGCGGCGATGGTGATCAGGGCCCGGATGCGGGTCCGCCCCGGGGTGGCGGCCTCCGGGGTGTCGATCTCCTCGGCGAGCGCGGCGAGCGGGAACTCCCCCTTGACCTCGGGGTGTCCGGAGACGCGGCTGTGGCGGCGGCCGAGGACGAAGCCGCGGCCGGGCCCGGCGGGGCGGGGCGCGGGGGCGGTGGCGGAACGCGGGAAGAGCGCGCCGCCGGGCCGGTCGAGGTTGCCGGTGAGGACGTTGAGGACGTCGACGAGCCAGTTGGCGAGGGTGCCGTGGGCCACGGTGGAGCTGCCCATCCGCCCGTAGACGGCGGCGGTGGGCGCGCCGGCGAGCTCCCGGGCGACGGCGCGGATCGTCCCGGGGTCGAGGTCGCAGACGGGGGCGACGGCCTCGGGGGTGAACTCCCGGACGGCGTCCCGCACCTGGTCGATCCCGTCGGTCCGGGCGGCGAGCGGACCGGGGTCGGCGAGGTCCTCGGCGAAGAGGGTGTGGACGAGGGCGGCGAGCAGCAGGGCGTCGGTGCCGGGCCGGGGGGCGAGGTGGCGGTCGGCGAGGCGGGCGGTGCGGGTGCGGCGGGGGTCGACGACGGTGAGGGTGCCGCCGCGGCGGCGGAGCGCGGCGAGCCGGCCGGGGAAGTCGGGGGCGGTGCACAGACTTCCGTTGGAGTCCAGCGGGTTGGCTCCGACGACGAGGAGGTGGTCGGTGCGGTCCAGGTCCGGCACGGGCACGGCGAAGGGGTCGCCGAAGAGGAGGCCGCTGGAGACGTGCTTGGGCATCTGGTCGAGCGTGGAGGCGGTGAAGAGGTTGCTCGTGCCCGTGGCGCGGAGGAGCAGCGGCGGGTAGAGCGCTCCGGCCATCGTGTGGACGTTGGGGTTGCCGAGGACGATGCCCAGGGTGTCGGGGCCGTATTCCTCGATCAGGGGGCGGATTCTCGCCGCGACGGTGTCGAAGGCCTCCTCCCAGGTCGCCTCGCGGAGGCTGCCGTGCTCGCGGACGAGCGGGGTGCGCAGCCGGTCGGGGTCGCCGTCGACCTGCGGGAAGGCGGCGCCCTTGGGGCAGAGGAAGCCTCGGCTGAAGACGTCGTCGCGGTCCCCGCGGGCGCCGGTGACCCGGCCCCCGTCGAGGGTCAGGACGAGTCCGCAGGTCGCTTCGCAGAGCGGGCAGATGCGCGGGGCGGTGGGCATGACGTCTCCCGGGGGCGGTGGCGTGGCGGTGGCGGGGCGGCGGCTCGCCGCGAGCATACCGACCGGTAGGGACGCCGGGGAGGGGGGCGACGGGACGCGCGCCCGCGGTCAGGCGGAGAGGGAAGGAGCGAGATAGGCGTGGAGGAGCTGCCGGGTCTCGCGGATGAGGGCGGCGTCGCCGTCGGGGTCGGCGCGGAAGGCGAGGCGGACGAGGGTGTCGGCGGTCTCGACGCCGACGAGGACCTTGCGCCGCAGCGTCTCGTCGGAGGCGCGGCCGAGATGGGCGGCGAGCAGCGCGCAGATCCGTTCGGCGACCAGGCCGTTGGGGTCCTCGGCCGTGCCGGTCCCGGGTTCCTCGGCGGCGGGGACGCCGAAGTCGACGAGGGCGAAGCCGGGGACGGTGCGCTTCATCGCGATGAACTCGTCGAGGACGCCGTCGATCGCGGAGTGCGCGTCGAGGACGGGCGTCCGCTCGAAGCGGGCGGCGATCAGCTCGGCGTACCGGTCGAGGTTGCGGTGGGCGAGGGCGGCGACCATGGCCCGCTTGTTGCCGAAGAAGCGGTAGACCGAGCCGATCGGCACCCCGGCGCGGACGGCGACGGCCCGGGTGCTCAGCTGCTCGTAGCCGGTCTCGTCGAGGAGGCCGGCGCAGGCGTCGAGGATGCGGGCGAGCCGCTCGGCACTGCGCCGCTGGACGGGGGTGCGGCGGAGCGCGGGCGGCGGGCCGGACAGGCGGGGCTGGGGCACGGGGTCCATGATGCCGGTCCGATCCCGTTCAGGCGATGAGCAGTCCGGTGCCGCCGAGCGTGTACGCGATCATCCGCGCGAACAGCGGGAGTTGGCCGGCGACGGCCCGGGCGGGCTCCTCCTCGTACAGGCCGGGCAGGATCGCGAGGGTCGTGCCGGGCTGGCCGACGGCGTCGACGGCCCGCTGGAGGTGGCGGAAGCCGTTCCGGGCGCGGCGACGCCGCCGTGCGCGGACGGATCCGTCCCGCCTCCCCGTTGACGGGAGCGGCGCGGAATCCTACGGTCATCCATAGGAATCCTTTCGGGACAGCGCAGGACAGGAGCGGGCGATGACGACCGAGCAGGCCAGGAAGGCGGCCGAGGCGCTCACCTACAGCACCGGATTCGGCAACGAGCACAGCTCGGAGGCGCTCCCCGGCGCCCTGCCGGAGGGCCGCAACTCGCCGCAGCGCGCCCCGCTCGGGCTCTACGCCGAGCAGCTGAGCGGCAGCGCGTTCACCGAGCCGCGGGCGCACAACCGCCGCTCGTGGCTGTACCGGATCCGCCCGTCGGCGGTCCACCCGCCGTTCACCCTGACCGACCACGGCACGGTGCGCACCGCGCCCTTCGCCGAGACGGTCGCGGACCCGAACCGGCTGCGCTGGGACCCGCTGCCGGAGCCGGCGCCGGACACCGACTGGCTGGCCGGCCTGTGGACCCTCGGCGGCAACGGCGACGCGGCCCAGCGCACCGGCATGGCCGTGCACCTGTACCACGCCAACGCCTCCATGGAGCGGGTCTTCGGCAACTCCGACGGCGAGCTGCTGATCGTCCCCGAGCATGGCGGCCTGCTGCTCCGCACCGAACTGGGCCTGCTGGCCGCCCGCCCCGGCGAGGTCGCGCTGATCCCCCGCGGCGTCCGCTTCCGGGTCGAGCTGCTCGACGAGACCGCGCGCGGGTACGTGTGCGAGAACTACGGCGCCCCGTTCCAGCTCCCCGACCTCGGCCCGATCGGCGCCAACGGCCTCGCGAACGCCCGGGACTTCCGCGCCCCGGTCGCCGCCTACGAGGACGTCGAGGGCCCGGTGCAGGTGGTCAACAAGTTCTGCGGCAACCTCTGGACGGCGACGTACGGCCACTCCCCGCTCGACGTCGTCGCCTGGCACGGCAACCACACCCCGTACGTCTACGACCTGCGCCGCTTCAACGTCATCGGGACGATCTCGTACGACCACCCCGACCCGTCCATCTTCACCGTCCTCACCTCGCCGTCCGACACCCCCGGCCTGGCCGGCGTCGACTTCGTCGTCTTCGCGCCGCGCTGGCTGGTGGGCGAGGACACCTTCCGGCCGCCGTACTTCCACCGGAACGTGATGAGCGAGTACATGGGCCTGATCGAGGGCGCGTACGACGCCAAGACGGCCGGAAAGGGCGGCTTCGTTCCGGGCGGCGGCTCGCTGCACAACATGATGTCCGCGCACGGCCCCGACCGGGAGACCTTCGACAGGGCGAGCGCGGCCGAGCTGAAGCCGCAGAAGATCGACGACGGCCTGGCCTTCATGTTCGAGACCCGGTGGCCGGTCACGGCGACCGCGCAGGCGGCCTCCGCCGACCACCTGCAGCGGGGCTACGACGACGTGTGGCAGGGTCTGGAGCGTCATTTCCGGCCGTAGAGTCCTGTCTCGGCCCCCCGCCCCACCCGTCGTCGTACGGAGAACGCCGTGACCGCCTTCGCCCCCGACTCGCTGGTCCTGAACCGCAAGCTCCCGCTGTGGTACCAGGTCTCGCAGTCCCTGCGCGCCTCCATACTGGGCCGCACGCCCGACGCCTCGCTGCGGCTGCCCACGGAGGAGCAGCTGGCCGCGCACTACGGCGTCAGCGTGCTGACGATGCGGCAGGCGCTGAAGGAGCTGGAGGAGGAGGGGCTGATCAGCCGGCACCGGCGGCGCGGCACGTTCATCGAGCCGGGCGCCCGGCGCTCCAGCCCGCGCCGGCTGCTCGGCTCGATCGACGCGATCGTGGCCCAGCAGTCCGGCGAGCGGACGACGGTCCTCGGCCACGGCCCGGAGCCGGTGCCCGGCGAACTCGCCGAGCACTTCCCGGACCTGGCCGAGGTCGCCGCCTACCGGCGGCTGCGCCGCGACGGCGAGAGCGGGGAGCCGACGAACTGGGCGGAGAACGCGGTCCGGCCGGAGTTCGCCGCCGCCATCGACCCGGCGGACCTGGAGCGCTGGCCGATGACGAAGGTGCTCCGGGACGTCGTCGGGGTGCGGATCAGCCGGATCACCGACACGGTCGAGGCACGCCTCGCCGACCCGGAGACGGCGGAGCTGCTCCAGGTCCCGCTGCTCTCCCCGATCCTCCACTACACCGGCGTCACCTACGCCGAGGACGGCCGGGTCGTCGACGTGGCCCGCATCCGCTACCGCGGCGACCGCTTCTCCTTCACGGTGACGGTCGAGGCGCACTGACCCGGCGGCGGTCCGGGCCCCAGGGAAGCGGCGGCGGTCCGGGCGCACTGACGCCTCCGTTCCGCGCTCGTTAGCATGCGGGGCGTGACTCAGGCTTCACGGCGGCAGGGATTTCCGGTGGACGACGACGCTCCGCTGCTCGACGAGCTGATGCCCTGGTCGGTGGCGCCGCTGCGGTTCGGGCGGGCGTGGATCACGGCGCCCGACGTGCGGACGCTGCGGGGCCGGTGGGACCGGCTGGTCGCGGCGGAGGGCGGGGAGCGGGAGGCGCTGTTCCGGCCGTCCCGGGCCCGGACGACGGGCACGGCGGTGGCGGCGCTGCCGGGGCAGCGGACCGGGACGGGGCGCTTCGCCCGCGAGACCGGGCCCTGCCCCGAGCCGGTGCGGGTGCTGGCCGAGCCCTTCGACGAGGAGTGGTTGCTCCCCGACCACCGGCTGATCGACGCCGCCCGCCCCGAACTGTGGCGGGTGGCGGGCGCGCCGCAGCTCTTCGTGGTGGAGCAGGGGTACGTGCCGGGGGCGGCCGGGCCGCCGCTGGTGGTGACGGGCGCGCTGCCGGAGGGGCGGTCGCCGGCGGGCCGTCCGGGGCGGATCCGTCCGCTCTTCCGGCGGCCCGGCGGCGTGGAGCCGAACCTGGCGCCGGGGCTGCTCGGGCACCTGCGGGAGCGGTTCGGGCCGGTGGACCCGGTCGCGTGGCTGGCGTGGACGGTCGCGGCGGCGGTGCCCTCGCCGGCCGGCTGCCGGGTGCCGCTGCCGGCGGATCCGGAGCGGTGGGCGGCGGGGGTGGCGCTCGGGCGGGAGCTGCTGGACGTCCAGACGCGGGGTGCGCTGAGCGGGACCCGGCCCCGGCTGCCGGGCGGGCGCCGGCCCTATGTGCGGGCGGCGGTCCCGGCGCGCCCGGAGGTGCTGGCGTACGACTCCGGCGAAGAGGTGCTGGGCGTCGGCGAGGGCCGGATCTCGCCGGTGCCGGAGGCGGCGTGGGAGTACCGGGTCGGCGGGGTGCGGGTGCTGGAGCGGTGGTTCGCCCGCAGGACCGCGCCGGCCGAGCCGGGGTCGCTGGAGGCGATCGGCCCGGCGGCCTGGCCGCAGGAGTGGACCTCGGAGCTGCTCGAACTGATCACCGTACTGGCGCTGCTCGGCGAACGGGAGGCGGAGCGCGCCCCGTTCACGGCGGGGGGCGGTCCGGGCCGTACGGCGCTGCGGGCGGCGGGGGTGCTGCCGGTGCCGGACCGGGCGCGCCGCCCGGCGTCGGTGCTCGACCACCAGGAGGAGGGCCCGGAAGGCCAGTTCATGCTCCTGTGACGGCGCCTCCGGCCCCTCCCCCGGGTCGCCCGGCCCCGCTGGGGTCGAAGGAGTCGAGGAGCCGGGCGATGGTCGTCGCGAAGATCTCGTCCGGGTCGGCGGGGGCGGCCGGCTCGGCGAGGAGCGCGGCGAGGTGCGGGTACCGGCCGGTCGCGACCTGGCTCATGAGGTAGGCGCCGCGCACGGCCTGTTCCTCCGCCTCGGACCAGGGCAGGCCGCGGGCGCGTTCGGCGATGGCCTGCTCGTTGCGGACGGTCGCCATGACGGTGCCGTTGACCATCGCGATGAGCTGCATCTTGAGGCCGGCGGGCTGGTCGAGCGGCGCGAGGCAGCCGAGGCACCACTCCAGGTACCGCAGGGCGTTCGGACTGAAGCCGTAGGCGGTGGTCATGACCCGGGTGAGCCAGGGGTGCCGGTACATGATCGCGCGGGTCTGGTGGGCGAGGCCGGTCATGTCGGCGCGCCAGTCGCCGCTGGGCCGCTCGGGGAACACGTACTCGGCGCTCACCGCGTCGACCATCAGCTCGTACAGGTCCTCCTTGCGGGGGACGTAGTTGTACAGCGACATCGTGCCGCAGCCGAGCTCGGCGGCGATCCGCCGCATGGAGAGGGCGTCGATGCCGTCGGCGTCGGCGAGGCGGACGGCGGCGTCGACCACGTCCTGCCTGCTGAAGGCAGGTTTGGGGCCGCGGCCCGCGCGCTCGGGGCGCGTCCAGATCACTTCGGGTTCGGCCGCTCGGCCCGCCATCTCATCACCTCGCCCTCCATCGTAGTTACGTACGCCGTACGTAGTGCGGTACGGTCACGCCATGACAACTACGTACGCTGTACTGAGTGAGGGTCTGGAGAAGCGGTACGGCGAGGTCCGCGCGCTGCGCGGGCTCGACCTCGCGGTCCCCGAGGGCACGGTCTGCGGCCTGCTCGGCCCCAACGGCGCCGGCAAGACCACCGCCGTCCGGATCCTCACCACGCTCCTCGCCCCCGACGCCGGCAGCGCCCGCGTCGCCGGCCACGACCTGGTCCGCGACCCGGCGGGAGTACGGCGGCGGATCGCCGTCACCGGCCAGTACGCCTCCGTCGACGGCGACCTCACCGGCGCGGAGAACCTGCGCCTCTTCGCCCGGCTGCTGCGGCTCCCGCGCGCCCGCGCCGACGAGCTCCTGGAGGAGTCCGGGCTCGCCGGGGCCGCCGACCGGCTCGTCCGCACCTACTCCGGCGGCATGCGGCGCCGCCTCGACCTCGCGGCGAGCCTGCTGGCCCGCCCCGCCGTCCTCTTCCTCGACGAGCCGACCACCGGGCTCGACCCGCGCAGCCGGGGCGCGATCTGGGACACCGTCCGCGAGCTCGCCGCGCGGGGCACCACCGTGGTGCTCACCACCCAGTACCTGGAGGAGGCGGACCGGCTCGCCGACGACATCGTGCTCGTCGAGGACGGCCGGGCCGCCCACCGCGGCACCCCCGCCGAGCTCAAGGCGCTCGTCGGCAGCCTGGCCGAGGTGGTCCTCGCCGGGCCGGGACCACTGGAACCCGCCGCGGCGGTCCTCGACCGGCTGACCGGCTCGGCGCCGGTCCTGGACGCCGAGCGCCGCACGGTCGCCGCGCTCACCACCGACCCCGCCCTCACCCTCCCCCGGCTGGTCCGCGAGATCGACGCGGCCGGCGTCCGCATCGCCGACGCCTCGCTGCGTCCGCCCACCCTCGACGAGGTGTTCCTGCGCCTCACCGGACGGAAGGAGACCGCCGCGTGAACGCCCTCGCCCTCGAAGGGGCCGCTCTGGTCGGCCGCAACCTGCGGCGGATCCGGCACGCCCCGGCGATCACCGTGATGACCCAGACGACGCCCGTCGTCTTCCTGCTCTTCTTCGGGTACGTCCTCGCCGGCGCCCTCGCCATGCCCGGCGCCGAGTACCGCTCCCAGCTCGTGCCGGGCCTGCTGGTGGCGACCGCCGCCGGAGGGCTGATGACCGGCATGTTCCAGGCCGCGCAGGACACCCACCGGGGCGTCACCGACCGGTTCCTGACGCTCCCGGTCCGACGGGCCGCCGTGCCGCTCGCCCAGGCCGTCGCCGACCTCCTGGTCTGCGCCGTCGGCACGGTCCCGCTGGTCCTGGCGGGGCTCGCCATGGGCTGGCGGATCGAGGGCGGCGCGCTCGACGCCCTCGCCGCCTTCGGCCTGCTGCTGCTCTTCCGCTCGGCCGCCACCTGGGCGGGGATCCTGCTGGGCCTCGCCTCGAAGAGCGAGGAGGCGGCGGGCCAGCTCGGCAGCGCGACCTTCATGCTGCCGCTGCTCTCGAACGCGTACCTCCCGACCGACGGGATGCCCGGCTGGCTGCGGACCCTCGCCGAGTGGAACCCGGTCTCTGCCGTCACGACCGCCCTGCGCGTCCTCTTCGGCAACGCCCCCGTGCCGGAGGGCGCCGCCTGGCCGGTCGCCCACCCGGTGGCGGGCACGCTGCTGTGGTCCCTCGGCCTGATCGCGGTCCTCGCGCCGCTCGCCGTCCGCCGGTACGGGCGCCGCTGAGCCGGCCGGGGAGGCGGTGCGGCGCCCGGACGCGGCCGGCCGCGGGTACGACGAAGCGCCGGACGGGCGGGGACGCGTCCGGCGCTCTCGGCGTGCGGGTGGGCGGCTGAGACTAGTGGTGGGCGCCGAACAGGGTGCGGCGCAGACGGCGGAGCGGGGCGAAGAGCGAGACCCGCGTCCGGCCGACGTGCGGGCTCTGGACCGGCGCCTCGTGGCGACGGGTCGTCAGCTCCCGCATCAGCAGGGTCGCCTCGGCCACCTCGCGCTGGGGCACGGCGGGACCGCCGAGCACCGCGAGATGGCGGTCGAGGCGCGAACTGGTCGCGCTGCTCCCGCAGGTGATGGCAGGCACACGCGGCCTGCTCCGCATCGTTATCTGTTCCATGTCACTCCCCACCCGTACGAGGGCACTCGGCCCGGGCAGGTTAACCCTATCGCCCCACAGTGACACGCGTGTATCCCGCCGACGGGATTCACGGCACTCGTACGGGGGTTGCCGGTCACTCTCCGAATCCATCTGATTCCAGGTCGAGTTGGACAGCATTCGAACACCTGCCGAACCGTCACGAACCCTCCCGGGCCCCGGCCGGCCGCACGCCCGCCCGTCACCCGGTGTGATCTACGCCACCGGGGGCCGTCCGGGTGGGTCGCCACCCGGCGGGGGCGCGGCTACCGTGGGCCCATGACGCTGATCGCGGGCCGTTACCGGCTGCTCGACGCCCTCGCGGAGGGCACGGCGGGGATCGTCTGGCGCGCCCGGGACGAGGCGCTCGGCCGCGAGGTGGCGGTCAAGGAGGTGCACGCCCCGCCGGGGACGCCGGAGGAGGCGGAACGGCTGCTGTACGCGCGCGTGGAGCGCGAGGCGCGGGCCGCGCGGGCGATCGAGGGCCCCGGTGTGGCCGAGGTGTACGACGTGGCCGTGGAGCACGGCCGGCCCTGGATCGTGATGGAGCTGGTCCGGGGGCTGACGCTGGCGGAGACCCTGGAGGCGGACGGGCCGCTGCCGGACCGGGAGGCCGCGCGGGTGGCGCTCGGGGTGCTGGCGGCGCTGCGGGCGGCCCGGGAGGCCGGCGTCCCCTACCGCGCACTGGGCCCGGACCGGGTGCTGCTGGCGAACGACGGGCGGGTGGTCGTGACCGGCGTGGCCACGGGGACTTCGGCGCGGGACGCCGCGCCGGACGCGCCGCCGCCGGGCCCCGCCGAGGACGCGCGGTCGCTGGGCGCGCTGCTGTCCGGCATGGTCGCCGATCCGGACTCGGGGCCGCTGGCGCCGGTGGCCGCGGGGCTCGCGGACCCGGACGCGGGGGTGCGCGCCGGGGCCGTACGGGAGCTGGAGCGGGTGGCGGGGGCCGGGGAGCGCCCGCGCGGGGACGTGCGGGCGGACGGGGAGCCGGAGCGCGGGGTCGCACGCCCGGAGGATCGGGAGCACGAGGGACGGGGTGGTGTGCGCGGGGCGCGCGCGGAGGAGCGCGCGGGCGCCGGTGCGCGTCGGCGGGGGCCCGGCCGGCGGGCGGTGATCGCGGCCGGGGTCGCCGGGCTGCTGGTCATCGTGGCGGCGCTGGTCTGGCAGGCCGTCAGGGACGGCGACCGGGGCGCCGGTCCGGGCGGGGGCGGGGTGTCGGGCACCGCTCCCGCCGTTCCCGGCGCCGCGGGTGCGGCGGACGGGGGAGCCGCCGCTACGCCGCGTTCCTGAAGGTGGGCAGGTAGCCGCCCGACTGGCCGGCGGCGGTGGGGTGGTAGGACTCGCCGATGTTCAGCCAGTTGACGCTGTGCAGCCAGCTGGAGGACGAGCAGATCTCGTGGCCGGTGAAGGCCGGGACGACGCTGGCGTAGGCGAAGCCGTGGTCGGCGGCGCGCTTGGCGATGGCGGCGTTGAGGTGGTCGGCGGCGCCGTTGATGGCGGAGCGCTCGGTCTCGCTGAGGCCGGCCACGCAGCTGCCGTTGAGCTGGTAGAAGCGCGGGTAGCCGAGGACGACGACGCGGGCGGCGGGGGCCTTGGCGCGAATGGCGTTGTACGTCGCGTCGAGGCGGGCGGGGAGGGTCGAGTCCACGTACGCCTTGGCCTGGTTCACCCGGTTGACGCAGGTGCTCTCCGACTGCAGTACACAGGTCGTCATGACGTCGGCGAAGCCGGCGTCGTTGCCGCCCACGGTGAGGGAGACGAGGTCGGTGGCGGAGGAGAGCGGGGCGAGCTGCTTGGTGGTGACGTCGGTGGTGACGGCGCCGGAGCAGGCGGTGAAGGCGAAGGAGGAGGGGGCGTTGGCGTTGGCCCAGAGGCGGGGGTACGCCTTGGTGGAGCGCTTGCAGTCGCCGCTGGCGCTGTCGTAGCTGCCGGCGCCGACGCCGGAGGAGTACGAGTCGCCGAGCGCCACGTAGTCGAGGGCGGCGCTCTCGGCGGCCTGCGCGGCACCCGCGCCGGTCAGGGCGAGGACGGAACCGAGCAGGAGCGAGGACGCGAAGGCCGCGATGCGCGACAGTTTCATGGAACCTCCCTGAGGCAGGATCTCTGCGCTACCAGGAAGTAGCATCGGATCGACCGCACCGGAAGTGTTCATGTCAAAGTTGCCGCCGGGAAGCCGGTGAAGCTGCCTCATCCAGCGGCCCTTTTCGGCCACCCGAGGAACCGGAAGTTCCTGTCCCGCTTTCTGGTCGAACGGGATCGCGACCCCAGCGCCCGACCGTGCACAGGAGTACGACGCTTCCCCAGTGTTCCCACAACGAAAACGGATTGATCAAATCCGATCGACTGGACGGTACTTTCAGGCGTCGATCGTTCGCCAAAGTGCCAGAAACCGGGCCGTACAAGCGGGACTTGCCATACAGTCCCATTCATCAATACCGTCGTACATCTCACCCGCATCGGTTCACCGGCAAGGCGCTCAGGGGAGAGCGCCGCAGGCACGGCGGCACCGGGGCGGGGCGCGGTAGGGGGGTGCCGTGCCCGGTGCGCGTCCATGCGCTCCGGGTCGCGGGTACCGCGCGGCCTGTCATGCCAACTCGGCGTTCCCGCAAGGACATCCATGCCCTGCGGAGAGCGGCGAGAACCCCCCTTTCGAACCGGACACACGACCGGGCCGCCCCAGGGGTGGGCGGCCCACCGGACGAGAGGGAAACCGACCATGAGCTCGTTCCTGCGCCCGGCCGTCACGGGCCAAGAATTCACCGAGCCGAGTCGAATAGCGGCCCAGTACCGGGCCATCACGTCCCACCTGGCGATCACTCCGCCGGTGAGCGTCGTCATTCCCGCGATGAATGAGGCGGAAAATCTTCCGTACGTGTTCCAGTCCCTGCCGGAATGGATTCACGAAGTCGTCCTCGTCGACGGAAATTCCACCGACGACACCGTCGAGGTGGCCCGCCGGCTGCGACCCGACGTGAAGGTCGTCAAGCAGGTCGGCAAGGGCAAGGGCGACGCCCTGATCAGCGGCTTCGCCGCCTGCACCGGCGACATCATCGTCATGGTCGACGCCGACGGCTCGGCCGACGGGCAGGAGATCGTCTCGTACGTCTCCGCCCTCGTCGGCGGCGCCGACTTCGCCAAGGGCTCCCGCTTCGCCAACGGCGGCGGCACCGACGACATGACCGGCATCCGCCGCCTCGGCAACTGGGCCCTGTGCGCCCTCGTCAACCGGAAGTTCGGCGCCCGCTACACCGACCTTTGCTACGGCTACAACGCCTTCTGGCGCCACTGCCTCGACAAGATCACCCTCGACTGCACCGGCTTCGAGATCGAGACCCTCATCAACATCCGGGTCGTCAAGGCCGGCCTGAAGGTGCAGGAGGTCCCGAGCCACGAGTACCTGCGGATCCACGGCGTCAGCAACCTCAACGCGGTCCGCGACGGCATCCGGGTCCTCAAGGTGATCCTCCGCGAGAAGCGGGTCCCCAAGGCCGCCCGGGCGCTCCGCCGGCCCGCCGCGTTCTCGGTCAACGTCCCCCGGGGAGAGACGTCTTGAACGACCGCCCGGCCCCGCCCCGCTTCTCGGTGGTGATCTGCGTCTACACGGAGGAGCGGTGGGGCGACATCCTCGCCGCCGTCGCCTCCGTCCGGAAGCAGTCGCTGGCCCCGCTGGAGACCCTGCTCGTCGTCGACCACAACGAGCGGCTGCTGGACCGGCTCACCGAGGAGTTCGCGGACGCGCGCCACGCCGGGGAGGTGCGGGTGCTCGCCAACGCGGGCCCCCGCGGCCTCTCCGCCGGCCGCAACACCGGCATCGCCGCCGCCCGCGGCGACGTCGTCGCCTTCCTCGACGACGACGCCGTGGCGGAGCACGACTGGCTCCACCACCTCGCCGCCGGCTACGCCGACCCGGCGGTCGTCGCCGTCGGCGGGCGCACCCTGCCCGCCTGGGCCTCCGGCCGCCGCCCCGACTGGTTCCCCGAGGAGTTCGACTGGGTCGTCGGCTGCACCTACCGCGGACTGCCCCCCGGCCGGGTGCGGGTCCGCAACGTGCTCGGCGGCAACGCCTCCTTCCGCCGCTCCGCCTTCGACGCGGCCGGCGGCTTCGCCACCGGCATCGGACGCGACGGCGACCGGCGGCCCCTCGGCTGCGAGGAGACCGAACTGTGCATCCGGCTCGCGAACGCGCTGCCGGGCGCCGTCCTGCTCATCGACGACCGGGCCGTCATCCACCACAAGGTGCCCGCCGTCCGCGAGCGCTTCGCCTACTTCCGCACCCGCGTCTACGCCGAGGGCCTGTCCAAGGCGCTCGTCGCCCAGAGCGTCGGCGCGGGCAAGGGCCTGGAGTCCGAGCGGCGCTACACCACCCGGGTCCTGCCCGCCGGGGTGCTGCGCGGCCTGCGGGACGCCCTGCTCGGCCGGCCGGGCGGCGCCGGCCGCGCCGGGGCCATCGTCGCCGGCGTGGCGCTCGCCGCCGGCGGCTACGCCCTCGGCACCCTCCGCGCCCGCCGCGGCGGCTCCCCCGCCTTCTCCTGGGGCCCGATCACGCCGGAGGCCGTACCGCACGAGGCGTCCGGGCAGCGGAAGGAGCCGGCCGCGTGAGCCCGGCTCCGGCGGAGAGCACCGCCCCCGCCCCCGTGCCGATCCTCATGTACCACGCGGTCGCGCCCGATCCGGCGCCCGCGACGCTCGGACTGTCCGTGACGCCCGGGGCGTTCGCCGCGCAGATGGAGCTGGTGGCCGAGCGGGGTTTCACCCCGGTCACCACCGCCGCGCTCGCCGCCGCCTGGCGGACCGGCGCCGCGCTGCCCGAGCGGCCCGTGCTCGTCACCTTCGACGACGGCTACGAGGGCGTGCACCGGTACGCCCTCCCGGTGCTCGCCCGGCACTCCTTCGCGAGCACCGTCTTCGTCACCAGCGGCTGGCTGCCCGGCCGGCACGCCACCGGCGGCGCCCTCGACACCATGCTCAGCTGGGAGCAGGTGCGCGAACTGGCCGCCGCCGGAACCGAGATCGGCGGCCACAGCCACAGCCACCCGCAACTCGACCAGCTCGACGCGCGCCGGCTGCGGTTCGAGGCGCTGCGCTGCCGGGAGCTCGTCGGCGAGGAGACCGGCACCGCGCCGGACTCCTTCGCCTACCCGTACGGCTACTCCAGCCGGCGGGTGCGCGCCGCCGTCCGGGAGGCCGGTTTCGGGCAGGCGCTGGCGGTCGGGAACGCGCTCGCGCGCCGCCGCCAGGGGCCGTACGCCCTGGAACGGGTCACCGTGCGCCGCTCCACCACCGTCGAGCAGTTCGGCCGGCTCCTCGAAGGGACTTCGCTCGCCCGGGACTTCGCCGTCGACCGGGCCCTGACGAAGGGGTACGCGCTCGCCCGCCGGGCGCGCGGGGCGGTGCGCGGGCACTGGATCTGAGGGCCCGGCAAAACCCGGTGCGCGGCCCGGCCCGGTGGCGGATCATGGCGGCATGTCAGACTCCCCCGCCGTACCGTCCGGGCCGCGGCAGCCGCTGCCGGTCGTGGTCAACCTCGACGACAGCGACTCGCCGGGCGACGTGATGGACGCGCTCTTCCTCGACCGGTTCGCGACCGGGGCGCAGCCCCACTCCCACGGCGTCAGCCTGGAGCGGGTCCGGCCCGACGCGACGCTGCTGCCGCCCGGCGCCCGGGTGCTGTGGGGGTCGACGGAGGAGGACCGCAGCTCCGTGCTGGCCGAGGGCGACGGGTGGACGATCCTCTCCTCCCGCTGGAAGCGCCGCGCCGACGTGACCGTGACGGCGACCGACGCCGAGCTGGCCGCGCGGGTCCTCGCCGAGGCCACCGACGGCGCGAAGGCCGAGCCGGAGCCGGAGCCCGAGGACGTCACCATGGGCTTCTGGTACCTGGCGCCGCAGCGCGGCCCGCGCCGGATGACCCGCCGGATCAGCGCGGCCACCTGGGAGGAGGCCCGCCGCAACTACACGGCGCCGGTCGCCGAGTCGATGGACCGGCTGATGAAGCTGACGCCGGAGGACGTCACCGGGCGGCTCCTGCTGCTGCACGGCCCGCCCGGCACCGGGAAGACGTCCGCGCTGCGCACCCTCGCCCGGTCCTGGCAGGAGTGGTGCCAGGTGGACTGCGTGCTCGACCCCGAGCGGCTCTTCAACGACATCGGGTACCTGATGGACATCGCCATCGGCGAGGAGGACGGCGCCGAGAAGGAGCGGTGGCGGCTGCTGCTCCTGGAGGACTGCGACGAGCTGATCCGGGGCGGCGCCAAGGAGGCCACCGGCCAGGCGCTGTCGCGGCTGCTGAACCTGACCGACGGCCTGCTCGGCCAGGGGCGGAACGTGCTGGTGGGGCTCACCACCAACGAGGACCTGGAGCGGCTCCACCCGGCCGTCGTGCGCCCCGGCCGCTGCCTGGCGCGGATCGAGGTCGGGCCGCTCACCCGCGCCGAGTCGGTGGCGTGGCTGGGCCGGGAGGACGGGGTGCCGGCCGACGGCGCCACCCTGGCCGAGCTGTTCGCGCTGCGGCGCGGCGCCTCCCCCGCCGACCTGCCCGACCAGCGCACCCCGGCCGCCGGGCTGTATCTGTGACGGCGCGGTCCGCCGGGGGCCGGGCTCCCGGCGGACCGTCCGGTGTCATGGCGCTGCTCGGTGGTCGGTCATTCGGAGTCGTACGCGGCCCTCAGCGCGTCCCGTACGGCGGCCTCGGCCTCGTCCCGGGTGAGTCCGAGGCGGTACGCCTCCTCGGCGTACTGGGCGGCGGCCGAGGCGGCCCTGCGGCTGGCGGCGTCACCGGCCGCCGCGACGAAGGTGCCGTGCCGGCCCCGGGTCTCGATGACCCCGTCGGACTCCAGCGCCTTGTACGCCTTGGCGACCGTGTTCGCGGCGAGCCCCAGCTGCTCCGCGAGTCCCCGGACCGTCGGCAGCTTGTAGCCGACGGGCAGTCGGCCCGACCGGGCGCGTTCCGAGATCTGGGCACGCAGCTGTTCGTAGGGGGCGGTGGTGGACTGGTGGTCCACGGCGAGTGTCAGTGTCACCCACCCGATTCTGCCCTCCCCCCACGGGAAAATGGGAGGCGGCGGTGCGGCCCCGGCCGTAGCCTGCGGGCCCATGACTGTCATCGTCCGTGACGTACGGCCGGAGGACGCCGAGGGCTTCGCCCGCGTCCGGCGCGCGGCCCTTCCCTGCATGCTCGCCACCGCCGAGCAGGTGGCGTTCGACTGGGCGCACGCCCACCCCGAGGCCCACGACCGGCCGCTGGTGGCGGTGGCCGGCGACGGCGAGGTGATCGGCACCGCGCAGGTCTCCCTCGCCCACGACTCCCCCGAGCCCGGGATCGGCTGCCTCAACGTGTACGTGGACCCGGCCCGCCGGGGCAGCGGCGCGGGCGCGCTGCTGGTGCGGACGGCCGAGGAGCACCTGGCCGAGCGGGGGGCGACGGCGCTGTACAGCTGGGTGCTGGACGAGCCGGAGAACCGCCGCTTCGCGGAGCGGCGGGGGTACGCGCCGAGCCGTACCGCGCACTTCCTGCGGCTGGACCTGACGGCCGGGCTGCCGCCGCTCCGGCAGCCGCCGGCCGGGGTGGAGCTGGTGACGGCCGAGGCGTTCGCGGCGGACCCGCGGCCGCTCTTCGAGCTGGACGCGGCGACGACCGCCGACGAGCCGGGGGACGTGGCGGCGGCGCTGGACGACTACGCGCACTGGCGGGCGACCACGTGGGAGCACCCGCTGCTGGACCGGGCGCTGACGACGGTGGCGGTGGTGGACGGGGTGCCGGCCGCGTTCAGTGCCGCGCAGACGGACGGGTTCGGCCGGTACGCGTCGGGGATGACGGGGACGGCCCCGGCCTTCCGGGGGCGCGGGCTGGCGAAGCTCGCGAAGAACGCGTCGCTGCACCAGGCGCGGGCGGCGGGCTGCACGGAGGCGTTCACCGGGAACGACGCGGGGAACGGTCCGATGCTGGCGGTCAACCGGTGGTTCGGGTACGCGGTCGCGGCGACGGAGGTGCGGCATGTCCGGGCGCTCGGTTGAGGTGGCGCTGTGGAAGGCGGGGCGGCTGAAGATCCGCTATCCCGCCGAGGTGCTGGCGGAGACCGGGACGCGGATGTCGGTGCGGGCGCCGTGGGCGGCGGACGGGGTGCGGGACTTCGGGTTCGTGCGCTTCGAGCCGGGTGACGTGTTCGTCGAGCACTACTGGTCCGACCGGTGGTTCACGGTGAAGGAGGTGTGGTCGGCGGGGGGCGGGCTGAAGGGCTGGTACTGCGACATCACCCGGCCGGCCGCGTTCGGGGCGGCCGGGGTGACGGTCGAGGACCTGGACCTGGACCTGTGGGTGTCGGCGGACGGCAGCGAGGTGCTCCGGCTCGACGAGGACGAGTTCGCGGCGAGCGGTCTGGCCGTCTCCGACCCGGAGGCGGCCGAGCGGGCCGTGGCCGCCCTCGACGAGCTGGAACGGCTGGGCCGGCGGGGCCTGCGGGCCCTGGTCGCCGACTAGTTGAGGGTGACGCGGGCCTCCTCCGTGGCCAGGAAGACCGGGAGCGGGAGGCCGAGGTCGCCGTGGGGGGTGAGCTGCATCAGCGTGGCCTCGACGCGGGCCTCGCCCGGCTGGGGGGCGGGGTCCGTCACGACGGCGGTGTTCGTCCAGGTGCGGAGCAGTCCGTCGCAGACGGCGCGGGTGCCGCCGATGCCGGCGGAACGGTCCTGCTGGTGCAGGGTGGAGCTGACGAAGACCGGGCCGGCGCTGTCGTCGTGGCAGCGGTAGGTACCGGAGAGGGTGACCGAGCCGTCGGCGCCGAGGAGTCCGGCCGCGTCGACGGTGAGGCCGTCGGGGCCGGCCGCCCCTCCCGCGTGGGCGAGGGGGGCGGTGGCCGCGGCGAGGAGCGCGGTGGCGGCGAGGGTGAGTCGGACGCGCATGGGTGTCCCTTCGGAGGTGGGGGGAGACTTCGCCCGCCAGGGATACCGGATCCGGCCGCTCAATGTCCGAAACTCACTCCTTCATCGGCGCGTTGGCCGCGAGGTCACCCCGATCGTCGTACCGTCGTACGGCCCCGGGCCGGTCAGGCGGCGGTACGGCGCCGGGTCACCGCCTTCCGCAGCAGCGGCCACCCGAGCAGGAGCAGCACCAGCGCGTACACGGTCACCGCGAACGGGGTGTTCACCAGGCCGGTGACGGAGCCGTCGCTGATCTGGAGGGCGCGGCGGAGCTGCTGCTCGGCGGCCGGGCCGAGGATCACGCCGATGACGGCCGGCAGCACCGGCAGGCCGTACCGGCGCATGCCGAGGCCGAGGAGACCGACGACCAGCAGGACGACCAGGTCCAGGGCCTCGCCGCCGACCGCGTACGCGCCGACGGCGGCGAAGAAGAGGATGCCGGCGTAGAGGTACGGACGCGGGATGCGCAGCAGCTTCGCCCACACGGGCGCGAGCGGCAGGTTGAGCGCGAGCAGCAGGACCATGCCGACGAAGAGCGAGGCGATCAGGCCCCACACCAGCTCGGGCTCCCGCTCGAAGAGCAGCGGTCCGGGCTGGATGCCGTACTGCTGGAAGGCGGCGAGCATCACGGCGGCGACGGCGGTCGTCGGCAGGCCGAGCGTCAGCATGGAGACGAGGGTGCCGGCGGCGGAGGCGGAGGCGGCGGACTCGGGTCCGGCGACGCCCTCGATGGCGCCCTTGCCGAACTCGTCCCGGTGCTTCGAGAGCCGCTTCTCCGTCACGTACGACAGGAAGGTCGGGATCTCCGCGCCGCCGGCCGGGATCGCGCCGAACGGGAAGCCGATGAACGGGCCGCGCAGCCACGGCTTCCAGGTGCGCCGCACGTCCTCGCGGCCCAGCCAGGGGCGGCCCACCGGGACCGGCCGGGCGGCGGTGCGGCGCAGGTGGGCGGCGACCCACAGGGCCTCGCCGATGGCGAAGAGGCCGACCGCGACGATGACGACGTCGATGCCGTCGGCGAGCTGGAGCGAGCCGAAGGTGAGCCGCTGCTGGCCGGTGAGCTGGTCGAGGCCGACCAGGCCGAGGGTGAGGCCGATGAGCAGCGAGGCGACCCCGCGGATCCGGGAGGAGCCGAGGACCGAGGTGACCGCGATGAAGGCGAGGACCATCAGCGCGAAGTAGTCGGGGGCGCCGATGCCGACGGCGAGGGCCGCGACCGCCGGGGCGAGGGCGACCAGCAGGACCGTGCCGATCAGGCCGCCGGTGAAGTGGCCGATCGCGGCGGCGGCCAGCGCCTGCGCGCCGCGCCCGGCCCTGGCCATCGGGTGGCCTTCCATGGCGGCGACGACAGCCGCGCTCTCGCCGGGGGTGTTCAGCAGGATCGAGGTGGTGGAGCCACCGAACATGGCGCCGTAGTAGATGCCGGCGAACATGATGAACGCGCCGGTCGGTTCGAGGCCGTAGGTCACCGGCAGCAGCAGGGCGACGGCCATGGCGGGGCCGATGCCGGGCAGCACGCCGATCGCGGTGCCGAGGAGCACGCCGACGGCGGCCCACAGCAGGTTGACCGGGGTGAGGGCGGTCCCGAAGCCGTCCATCAGGGAGGTCAGGGATTCCATGGGTCAGAGCACTCCCATCAGCGGCCCGCCGGGCAGCGGAACGCCCAGCAGGCGGTCGAAGACGCCGTAGGTGAGGAGGGAGAGGACGGCCGCGATCAGCGGGTCGCGGGTCAGGTGGCGGCTGCCGAGGGCGTAGGCCGCGCCCCAGAAGAGGAGGGCGCCGGAGACCGGGAAGCCCAGCGGGCCGATGAGGACGGCGAAGCCGAGGAAGACGCCGGCGAGGAGCAGCACGGTGCGCCAGTCGGCGGGGGCGTCGAGGTCGATGTCCTCGCCGCCCTCGGCCTCGCCGCGTCCGCCGTGGAGGACGTCGAGGGCGAGCAGGACGGCGACGACGAGGAGGCCGCAGCCGACGAGGAGGGGGACGGTGGCGGGGCCGACGGGGCCGCGCGCGGAGACGTCGACGTCGAGGGTGAGGGCGTCGGTGAGGACGAGGACGCCGAGGAGCAGGAGCAGGGCGCTGACGCCCAGCTCGGAGCGGTCCTTGAGCCGGTCCTTGAGCGGGGTGGTCACAGTCCGAGCTCCTTCAGCACCGTGTCGACGCGGGCGTTCTGCTCGGTGAGGAAGGCGCCGAACTCCTCGCCGGGCAGGAAGGCGTCGGTCCAGCCGTGGGTCTTCAGGGACTCCCGCCACTGCGGCGAGGCGTGCAGCTTCGTCACGAGGGCGACGAGCCGGTCCCGCTCGGCGTCGGTGAGGCCGGGCGGGGCGACGATGCCGCGCCAGTTGGTGAACTCGGTGTCGAGGCCGGCCTCCCGGAGGGTGGGGGCGTCGAGGCCGGGGACCCGTTCGGCGCCGGTGACGGCGAGCAGCCGCAGCTCGCCGGCCTCGATCTGGTCGAGGTACTCGCCGACGCCGGAGACGCCGAAGGCGACCTTGGAGCCGAGGATGGAGGCGAGGAGTTCGCCGCCGCCGTCGAAGGGGATGTAGTTGACGTCCTTGGGCGGGATGCCGGCGGCCCGGGCCATCAGCATCGGCGCGAGGTGGTCGGGGCCGCCGGGCGAGGAGCCGCCGCCGACGGGCAGCTTCCCGGGGTTCTTCTTCCAGGCGGCGAGGAGTTCCTGGATGGTCGTGTACGGGGAGTCCTTGGCGACCACGACGATGTCCTGCTCCTCGGTGAGCCGGGCGATCGGGGTGGTGTCGGCGAGGGTCCGGGGGGTCTTGTTGGTGTGGACGGCTCCGACCACGCCGAGCCCCATCGACATGGCGATCCGGCCGTCGCCGCGCTCGCCGACGAGCCGGGTGAGGCCGACGGTGCCGCCCGCGCCGGGCAGGTTGAAGACCTCGATGTCGCCGGTGAGACCGGCCTCCTCGGCGTTCTTCGCCGCCGTGCGGGCGGTGATGTCGTAGCCGCCGCCGGGGGTGTTGGGGACCATGAAGCGCAGGCCGGGGATGTCGGTGCCGGTGCCGGAGCCGCTGCCGGGGGTGAGCAGCGGCGGCCCCACGAGCACCAGCAGCGCCGCCCCGAGCAGGGCGAAGGGGGTGCGCAGACGCACGAGGCCGCCTCTCGGTGGTTGGGGGTGGGTCCCGGGAGGGCCCGGGACGGTGAAGTGGGCCACATGTTGCCCGCGCGTGAGGAAGCTGTCGCTCTTCCGCAATCAACGGACGTTGTGGTCCTTGTGGTCGCGACCTACCGTGTCCGGCGTGACGAGGGTGCTGGTGGTCGACGACGACTTCATGGTGGCCAAGCTGCACAGCCGCTACGTGTCGGCCGTGCCGGGCTTCTCCGTCGTCGGTGTCGCGCACACCGGCGCGGAGGCGCTGCGCGCCGCGCACCGGCTGCGGCCCGATCTGCTGCTGCTCGACATCTTCCTGCCGGACATGGACGGCGTCGGGGTGCTGCGCGAGCTGCGCGGGGCCGGTCTGGCGGCGGACGCGCTCTTCATCACGGCGGCCCGGGACGCGGGCATGGTCCGGGCGGCGCTGCGGGCCGGCGCCCTGCACTATCTGATCAAGCCCTTCCACCAGGCGGCGCTGCACGAGCAGCTGCGGCACGTGGCCGCGCTGCGCAGCCGGCTGGACGGTCTGGACGAGGCGCGGCAGGAGGACGTGGACCAGATCTTCGGGACCCGTCCGCGCGGCTCCCGGGAGCTGCCGAAGGGCCTGGCGGCGCACACGGCGGAGCTGGTGGAGGGGATCCTGCGGGCCCATCCGGAGGGGCTGTCGGCGTCGGAGTGCGCGGAGGCGGGCGCGCTGTCCCGGGTCAGCGCCCGGCGCTATCTGGAGCACTTCGCCGCCACGGGCCGCGCCGAGGTGACCCTGCGCTACGGCGGGACGGGCCGGCCGGAGCGGCGGTACCGCCCGGCGGGGTGAGCGGGACCCTCGCCGGGCCCTCGGCGGGGTTCCTGAGGTGGTTCTTTCGTGTGCCTTAAAGCGGTCCTAAGAATCGCCGTCTCCCGCTGTTCCGGGGCGAGTTCGGCGGCCTTGGGGGCTAGCGTGCGGAGCACCCCCCACACCACCCTCGTCCCAGGAGTGTCCCCCCATGACGTCTCGTCGTACGGTCGCGGTCGCCGGCACCGCGCTGGTCCTCGCCGCCTTCTCCGGCGCCCCCGCCTTCGCGCACGGTTCGATGACGGACCCGGTGAGCCGGGTCGCGGCCTGTTACGCGGAGGGGCCCGAGTCGCCGGACTCGGCGGCGTGCCGGGCGGCGGTGGCGGCGAGCGGGCCGCAGGCGTTCTACGACTGGAACGCGGTGAACATCGCGGCCGCCGCCGGCCGGCACCGGGCGCTGATCCCGGACGGGAAGCTGTGCAGCGCCGGCAACGACAAGTACCGGGGCCTGGACCTGGCCCGGGCGGACTGGCCGGCCTCGCCGCTGGCGGCCGGGAAGCACACCTTCCGCTACAAGGGCACGGCGCCGCACAAGGGCACCTTCTCGCTGTACGTGACGCGGGACGGCTACGACCCGGCGAAGCCGCTGACCTGGGCGGACCTGGAGGAGAAGCCGTTCCTGACGGTGACCGACCCGCGGATGGAGGGCGGCGACTACGTCTTCGAGGGGGCGGTGCCGGAGAGGTCGGGCCGTCACATGGTCTACTCGATCTGGCAGCGGTCCGACTCCCCCGAGGCGTTCTACACCTGCTCCGACGTGGTCTTCGGCGGCGAGGGCGGGTCGGGCGGCGGCGGTGCCGCGCCGTCCGCGTCCGCGCCGACGGACACGCAGATCGAGGAGGGCGCGGAGGAGTCCTCGGTCGAGCACGGCGGGCACGGGGACCACGACGCGTCGACCGGCGCGGGGGCCACCGCGGCGGCGCCCGAGCCGGCCGCCGAGACGGCCCCGGCCACCGCCGCGGCCCCGTCCGCCGAGCCGGCCGCGGCGACGCCGACGGAGCCCGCCGCGGCGGCGACGCCGTCGGTGACCGCGTCCGCCGCCCCGGCCCCGGCCCCCGCCGGGGGGTCGGTGGAGCTGGCCGAGACCGGCGGGTCCTCCGTCACCCCGTACCTCGCGCTCGGCGGGGCCGGCGTGCTGGCGGCCGGCGCGGCGGTGCTGTTCCGCACGACCCGGCGCCGGGCCCGCTGAGCGGCGGGCGGGCCTAGCCGATCACCGACAGGCAGGTGGTCGGGGTGGCGTGGGCCGGGTCGAGGGCGTTGGCCACCTCGTGGAAGGCGACCCGGTCCACCGTGCCGATGGCCACGTGCTCGGAGAGGTCGAGGGCGCACTTGTCCTGGAGGAGGACGTTGGTGACGTCCGGCCCCGAGAGGAACTGCGAGCGGTACGGGGTGACCACCTGGTCGTACCGGGTCGCGATGACGTGGTAGCGGACGCCGGGCACGGTGTCGCCGCCCTCGTTGAGCCGGGTGAGGAAGGCGGAGCCGGCGATCTGGTCGGCGAGGCCCGGGGTGGTCTCCTTGAGCAGGTCCTCGGCGCCGGGGAAGTACGGCAGCAGCTTGGTGAGGCCGAGCAGAGTGGTGCCGTGGTTGTCGGGGGCGAGACCGACGAGCGCGTTCACCTTCTCGGCCCCGCCGAGGAACTTGAGGTACCAGCGGGGCATCATGCCGCCCTGCGAGTGGCCGACGAGGTCGGCCTCGGGGGCGCCGGTGGCGGCGAGGACCCGGTCGACGAAGGCGTCGAGCTGGCCGGCGGACCGCTCGATGGGGCCGAGGCCGTGGAAGAAGGGCACGTTCGGCAGCTGCCCGTAGTCGAGCGAGTAGACGCAGTAGCCCCGGTTCACCAGGTAGGGGGCGAGGCCGAGCCAGTTGTCGACGGAGTTCCCGAAGGTTCCGTGGACGAGGACGACCGGGCGGGGGTGGGCGGCGGAGGGCTTGCAGGTCCAGTCGTTCCAGCCGCGGCTCGGTGCGGCGGCGTGGGCGGCGGCGGTGGGGGCGAGCACGGCGGCGACGGTCAGGAGCAGGACGGACAGCGCTCTGGCGAGGGGTTTCCAGGGCAGCATCGGGCGATCTCCTTGCGGCTCATGGGAGTGGGGGTGGGTGCCCTGCGGTCCGGACCACAAGTGGGGATGCTCTTCGGCCACGGTACGTACGGGTGTTACCCGCTGGGAAGTTACGCGTCGGTAAAAACTGGCGTGTCGTCAGCCAGCGCTCGGACGGCGGGCGTTCAGGCCGCGAGGGAGCCCGGCAGGATCGCCCGGGGCCCGAACTTCGCGCGGGCCCGGTCGGCCACCGCCTCGATCCGCCGCGCCTTCTCGTCCGCCGGGTCGAAGGTGAGCTGGTGCGCGGCCCGTTCGGCGGGCCCCAGGCCCTCGGCGCGCAGCGCGACGCCCCGCACCCGGGCCCGCTGGAGGCCGAGGGAGTCGTGGAGCGCGTACGCGAGGGCGGTGAGCGCGGCGGTGTGGGCGGTCGGTTCGGGCAGGGTGCGGCTCCGGGTGGTGGTGCTGCGGTCGGCGTACCGCACGGTGAGCGCGAGGGACCGGCAGACCTGGGCGTCGGTCCGCAGCCGGGCGCCCAGTTCGGTGGCGAGCGAGAGCAGGGCGCGGCGCTGGGCGGCGCGGTCGGTCTCGTCGTACGGGAAGGAGCGCTCGGCGGCCAGCGAGCGGGCGGCGGCGTTCGGGACGACGGGGGTGCGGTCGATGCCCTGGGCGCGTTCCCACAAGTCGCGGCCGGTCTTGGCGCCGACGAGGCGCTGGAGCACGGCGAGCGGGGCGCCGGCGACCCGGCCGACCGAGTCGAGCCCGTAGCCGCAGAGGGTGCGGGCGGTGGCGCGGCCGACGCCGTCGAGGGCGGCGACGGGGCGGTCGCGCAGGAAGGCCGCCGGGTCGTCGACGGTCAGGGTGCGGCCGGGCCGGGCCTCGCGGGCGGCCATCCGGGCCAGCATCGGGTTGGGTCCGGCGCCGATGACGCAGTCGGCGCCGTGGAGGGCGAGGGCGCGGACGCGGATCACGGCGGCGAGTTCGGCGGGGGTGCGGTCGAAGTAGCGCAGCGCGCCGCGCACGTCGGCGAGCGCCTCGTGGGGCGGGGCGGCCTCGACGACGGGGGTGAACTCGCCGAGCAGGTCGATCAGCCGGGGGAAGAGCGCTTCCGGCGTCTCCGGGCGGAACCGTACGCAGAGGATCATCCGGCGCTCCCGGGGCTGCTGTGCCAGAGCTTCCGCGCGGGGGTGGCGGCGCCCTCGCCGGCGGGTTTGAGGTCGGCCCAGGGGTTCATCTCGTAGCCGGTGGCCATGCGGATGCGGCGGCCGGTGTCGCCGCGTTCCGCGGGGGCGGCCGTCTCTTCGGCGAGCCGTTCCGCCACGGCGTCCAGGCCGCCGGTGGCGCGGAGTCCGGCGAGGTCGGCGAGGTTCCAGGCGGCGGTGCCGACGACGCTGACGCTGCGCGGGCCGCGCCGCTGCACCACGCCCCTGACCAGGAGCAGCCAGGAGTGGAAGACGGTGTGGGCGCAGCGCTCGTGGGCGTCGTCGAAGAAGGCGAGGTCGACCAGGCCGGTGCCGTCGTCGAGGGTGGTGAAGATGACGCGCTTGCCGGAGCGGATGGGCGGGGTCTGGGTGGCGGCCTTGGCGCCGGCGACGAGGACGGTCCGGCCGTGGGGTGCGGAGCGCAGCCGTTCGGCGGAGACGGCGCCGAGTTCGGCGAGGAAGGCGTGGTGGTCGCCCATGAGGTGGCGGGAGGCGTCCATGCCGAGGACGCCGAGCTCGGCGCTGAGGCGCTCCGACTCGTCGAGGTCCGGCAGGCCGACGGGCGCGGTCTTGCGGCCCTGGGCGAGCGGCAGCTGGCCGCCGTAGGAGGCGGCGCCGCGCTGGGTGCGGTGGAGTTCGGTGAGGTGCAGCAGGAGGTCGCGGCGGTTGGCGCCGAAGGCGTCGAGGGCGCCGACCTGGGCGAGGCGTTCGGCGACGGGTTTGCCGGGGCGGGCCCGTTCCCAGAAGTCGAGGAGGGAGGCGTAGGGCTGTCCGGCCGCGATGCGGGCGGATTCGGCCTCGCTGATGCCGTGGACGTCGGTGAGGCCGAGCCGGAGCCCCCACACCGCCGGCTCGTCGGACACCAGTTCGATACGGTGGGCGACGGCCGACCGGTTCACGTCCAGCGGCAGCACCGGCACCCCGCGCCGCCGGGCGTCGGCGAGCAGCAGCCGCTTGGGGTACATCCCGGGGTCGTGGGTGAGCAGCCCGGCGTAGAAGGCGGCCGGGTGGTGGGCCTTGAGCCAGGCCGACTGGTAGGTGGGCACGGCGAAGGCCACCGCGTGCGCCTTGCAGAAGCCGTACGAGCCGAACGCCTCGACGATCTCCCAGGTGCGGGCGACGACCTCGTCCGCGTACCCCTGCCGCTTCGCCAGCTGGGCGAACCACGCCTTGATCCGGCCCTGCGACTCGGGGTGCGAGAGGCCGCGCCGCACCTGGTCGGCCTCGGCCCGGTCGCAGCCGGTCATGATCCGGACGATCTCGATGACCTGCTCGTGGAAGACGACCACACCGTACGTCTCCTTCAGGGACTCCTCCAGGTCGGGGTGGGGGTAGCGGACGGGGGCGCGGCCGTGCCGGGCCTCGATGAAGGGGCGGACCATGTCGGCGGCGACCGGGCCGGGCCGGAAGAGCGAGATGTCGACGACGAGGTCGTGGAAGGTCTCGGGCTGGAGCCGGCCGACCAGGTCGCGCTGGCCGGGGGACTCGATCTGGAAGCAGCCGAGGGTCTCGGTGGAGCGGATCAGGGCGTACGTGTCGGGGTCGCCGTCCGGGACCGCGTCGATGTCGGGCCGGGCGCCGGTGGCCCGTTCGACCTCGGCGACGGCGTGGGCCATCGCGGACTGCATGCGCACGCCGAGCACGTCGAGCTTGAGCAGGCCGAGCTCCTCCACGTCGTCCTTGTCGAACGGGGACATGGGGAAGCCCTCGCCGCTGGTGGGCACGACGGGGGTGCGGGTGAGCAGCGAGGCGTCCGAGAGGAGCACGCCGCAGGGGTGCATGGCGATGCCGCGCGGGAGGGCGTCGAGGGCTTCGACCAGTTCCCAGAGGCGGCCGTACTTCTCGCGTTCGCCCGCGAGCGCGCGCAGTTCGGGGAGTTCGTCGAGGGCGGCGCGGGCGTCCCGGGCGCGGATGTGCGGGAACGCCTTGGCGATCCGGTCGGTCTCGGCCGGGTCCAGGGAGAGGGCGGCGCCGACGTCCCGGACGGCGTGGCGGACCCGGTAGGTCTCGGGCATGGCGACGGTGGCGACCCGTTCGGCGCCGAAGCGGCCGATGATCGCGCGGTAGACCTCCAGGCGGCGGGCGGACTCGACGTCGATGTCGATGTCGGGCAGGGCGGTGCGGCGCTTGGAGAGGAAGCGCTCCATGAGCAGGCCGTGCTCGACGGGGTCGGCGTGGGCGATGCCGAGGAGGTGGTTGACGAGGGAGCCGGCGCCGGAGCCGCGGGCGGCCACCCGGATCCCCATCCGCTTCACGTCGTCGACGACCTGGGCGACCGTCAGGAAGTAACTGGCGAAGCCGTGGTGGGCGATGATGTCGAGCTCGCGGTGCATCCGGTCCCAGTAGGCGCCCCGCTTGTCGTACCCCTTGAGGACCATGCCGGCGGCGGCCCGGGAGGCGAGGACGCGCTGGGCGGTGCGGTGCGCGGCGCCGACGAGGTGCGGTTCGGGGAAGTGGGCGGAGCCGATGCCGAGGTCGTCCTCGGGGTCGACCAGGCACGCGGCGGCGGCCTCGGCGGTCCGGTCGAGCAGCCGGCGGGCGGCGTCGGGGCGGAAGCCGGCGGCCTGGACGATCCGCTCGGCGGCGGCGGTCATCGCGGCGGCGTCCTTGAGCCACGCCTCGCCGCTGTCGAGGCCCTTGCGGGGGTCGATCGGGACGAGCCGGCGGGCGGCGTCGAGGACGTCGGCGACCGGGCCCTGGCCGGCGTCGGCGTAGCGGACGGCGTTGGTGAGGACGGGCGGGACGCCCTGTTCGGCGGCGAAGCCGACGGTGCGGGCGGCGAGCCGCAGGGAGCCGGGGCCGGTGCCGGGGCGTCCGTGGTCGACGGCGGCGAGGCGGAGGGCGTCGCCGTACCGCTCGCGCCAGGGGGCGAGCAGCCGGGCGGCCCGGTCGGGGCGGCCGGCGGCGAGGGCGCGGCCGACGTCGGAGTCGGGGCCGAGCAGGACGAGGAGGTCCTCGCCGGGGTCGGCGGAGGCGGGCAGCAGGGGGCGGCCCTCCCCGGCGCGGGCGTGGGCGGCGGTGACGAGGGCGCAGAGGGAGGCCCAGCCGGTCCGGGAGCGGGCGAGGAAGACGGCCCGGGGCGCGGACTCGTCGACGAAGGCGCCGCCGCGCACGGGGACCCGGCGGGCGAAGGTGGGTCCGCCGGCGGGGCCGGCCGGGGTCAGGGGTTCGTGGGCGAGGTCGACGCCGAAGAGCGGGCGGATGCCGTGCTTCTCGCACGCCTTGGCGAAGCGGACGGCGCCGCCGAGGCTGTCGCGGTCGGTGAGGGCGAGGGCGTCCATGCCCCGTTCGGCGGCGCGGGCGGCGAGGTCGCCGGGGTGGGAGGCGCCGTACCGGAGGGAGTGTCCCGAGGCGGTGTGCAGGTGGGTGAAGCCCGTCATGGCGCACCTCCCGCGTTCCTGCTCCGGCGGTGCGTCCCCGCACCGGTATTCGTACAGACGTTCCCACCCCCGCACACCACCCTAGCTCATTTCGAACGCGCGTACGATAACCCGCGCAGGGCCCCTCCCCGTCAGCCGTTCGGCCCCCTCCCACCTGCGGAAACGCTTCCTCTCCCGGAACCTGGGGGGCATGAGTCTCGTCGACGAACTGAAAAGCGCCGTCACCCCCCGAGCCGCCCTGCTCGTCGTCGGGGTCTTCGCCCTCCAGCTCCTCTTCATCACCTCGTACGTCGGGGCCCTCCACAACCCGAAGCCCTCCGACGTGCCGTTCGGCGTGGCCGCGCCCCCGCAGGTGGCCGCCCCGCTCCTGGACCGGCTGGAGAAGCTGCCCGGCGACCCGCTCGACCCGCGGACGGTCGCCGACGCGGACGAGGCCCGGGACAAGATCATGAACCGGGAGATCGACGGCGCCCTGGTGGTGGACCCGGCGGGCCGCACCGACACCCTGCTCGTCGCCTCCGGCGGCGGCACCGTGCTCTCCTCCGCCCTGGAGAAGATCTTCACCCAGGTGGAGGCGGCCCAGCAGCGGGAGGTGCGGACGGTCGACGTGGCCCCCGCCTCCCGGCAGGACTTCGACGGGCTCTCGGCCTTCTACCTGGTGGTCGGCTGGTGCGTCGGCGGCTACATCTGCGCCGCGATCCTCGCCATCAGCGCCGGCTCCCGCCCCGCCAACCGCGAGCGGGCGGTCATCCGCCTCGGCGTCCTCGCCGTCTACTCGATCCTCGGCGGTCTCGGCGGCGCGGTCATCGTGGGCCCGGTCCTGGGCGCCCTGCCCGGCTCCGTCGCCGCCCTGTGGGGCCTCGGCACCCTGGTCGTCTTCGCCGTCGGCGCCGCCACCCTGGCGCTCCAGTCGGTCTTCGGGATCGTCGGCATCGGCCTGGCGATCCTGCTCGTGGTCGTCCTCGGCAACCCGAGCGCGGGCGGCGCCTTCCCCGCGCCGATGCTGCCGCCGTTCTGGAAGGCGATCGGCCCGGCCCTGCCGCCGGGCGCGGGCACCTGGGCGGCGCGCTCGATCGCGTACTTCAAGGGCAACGACATGACCGCCTCCATGCTGGTGCTGTCCGCCTGGGCGGTGGCCGGCGCGGCGGTCACGCTGGTGCTGTCCTCGCTGAAGCGGAAGCCGGAGGGCGAGCCGATCGCCACCGAGCTCGACGACGTCAAGCGCTGACCCCGGCCGGACGTGAGGAGGCCCCCCCCCCCGCCCCCCCCCCCCCCCCCCCCCCCCTGAGGAATCAAAAGAAGTCATGAAACACAGCGAAGAGAGGTGAGTAATGTGGGGGGGGGGTGTTATAAATA
>NZ_JBHVMF010000019.1:0-24339 GCF_042797055.1 Streptomyces sp. NPDC057854 | reverse complement strand
GAGGAGGCCCCCGCCGCGGCGGGGGCCTCCTCACGTCCGGGTCCGGGCGTCACGCGCCGTAGTAGGCCCGGGTCATCAGCTCCTTCATCTCGTCGATCATCGGCATCCGCGGGTTGGCGGGGGCGCACTGGTCGGCGTAGGCGTTCATCGCCTGCTGCGGCAGGGCCGCCAGGAAGGCCGCCTCGTCGACGCCCTCCTCCCGGAAGGACGCCGGGATCCCGCACCGCGCGCGCAGTTCCTCGACGGCCCGGGCGTACGACTCCACCCCCTCCTCCGGCGTCGCGGCCGGCAGGCCCAGCGTCCGGGCGATCTCCTGGTAGCGCTCCGGGGCCCGGTAGGTCTCGGCCTTGGGCCACGGCACGGCCTTGTGGGTGACGGTGCCGTTGTGCCGGATGACGTGCGGCAGGAGCAGCGCGTTGGTGCGTCCGTGGGCGACGTGGAAGGTGTTGCCGAGGGTGTGGGCCATGGCGTGGACCAGGCCGAGGAAGGCGTTGGCGAAGGCCATGCCGGCGAGGGTGGACGCGTTGTGCATCTTCTCCCGGGCCCCGGGCGCCTTCGCGCCCTCCTTCACACAGGTCTCCAGGTTCTCGAAGATCAGCCGGATGGCCTGGAGGCACTGGCCGTCGGTGAAGTCGTTGGCGTAGGCCGAGACGTACGCCTCGGTGGCGTGGGTCAGGGCGTCGAAGCCGGAGTCGGCGGTGACGGCCGGCGGGAGGTGCAGCGGCAGCACCGGGTCGACGATGGCGACGTCCGGGGTGAGGGCGTAGTCGGCGAGCGGGTACTTCTGGGCGGCCTCCGGGTCGGAGATGACGGCGAAGGGGGTGACCTCGCTGCCGGTGCCGGAGGTGGTCGGGATCGCGACCAGCTTCGCCTTCTCGCCCAGCTTCGGGAACCGGTAGGCCCGCTTGCGGATGTCGAAGAACTTCTCCTTGGTGTCCGCGAACGCGACCTCGGGCCGCTCGTACATCAGCCACATGATCTTCGCCGCGTCCATCGGGGAGCCGCCGCCGAGGGCGACGATCGTGTCCGGCCGGAAGTCCCGCATGGCGGCGGCGCCGGCCCGGACGGTGGCGAGTTCGGGGTTGGGCCGGACGTCGTCGATGACCTGGATCTCGACGGGTTCCGCCCGCCCGTGGAGGATGTCGGTGACCTTGCGGACGAAGCCGAGCTCGCCCATGGTCCGGTCGGTGACGATCGTGACCCGCTTCAGGCCCTCCATCTCGCCGAGGTAGCGGACGGCGCCCGGCTCGAAGTAGATCTTCGGCGGGATCTTGTACCACTGCATGGTGGTGGTGCGCCGTCCGATCCGCTTGACGTTGACCAGGTCGACCGCGGTGACGTTGTGCGAGACGGAGTTGTGCCCGTAGGAGCCGCAGCCGAGGGTGAGGGAGGGCAGGAAGGCGTTGTAGACGTCGCCGATGCCGCCGAAGGTGGAGGGGGCGTTGACGATGACCCGGACCGCCTTGACCCGCCGGCCGAACTCCTCGGCGAGCGCCTCGTCCTCGGTGTGGACGGCGGCGCTGTGCCCGAGGCCGTGGAACTCGACCATGGCGGCGGCCAGTTCGATGCCCTGCTCGGTGGAGCCGGCCTTGAGGGCGGCGAGGACCGGGGACAGCTTCTCGCGGGTGAGCGGTTCGTTCTCGCCGACCTCGGCGCACTCGGCGAGCAGGATCGAGGTGCCCGGGGGGACCGCGAAGCCGGCCTGTGCGGCGATCCACTCCGGCGACCTGCCGACGACGGCCGGGTTGAGCTTCGCGCCGCCGCAGTTCGTGCCATGGGCGGTGGCGCCGAAGAGGTACTCCTCCAGCTTGGTCTTCTCGGCGGCGGTGACGACGTGGGCGCCGAGCCGCTCGAACTCGGCGATGCCCTCCTCGTACACCTCCGCGTCGAGGATGACGGCCTGCTCGGAGGCGCAGATCATGCCGTGGTCGAACGCCTTGGAGAGGACGATGTCGTGGATCGCCCGCCCGAGCTTCGCGTCCCGGGCGACGTAGGCGGGGACGTTCCCGGCGCCGACGCCGAGGGCGGGCTTGCCGCAGGAGTAGGCGGCGCGGACCATCGCGTTGCCGCCGGTGGCGAGGATGAGGGAGACGCCCTCGTGGCGCATGAGGAGACCGGTGGCCTCCATGGAGGGCTCCTCGATCCACTGGACGCAGTCGGCGGGGGCGCCGGCGGCGACGGCGGCGTCGCGGACGATCCGGGCGGCCTCGGCCGAGCACTCCTGCGCGGAGGGGTGGAAGGCGAAGACGATCGGATTACGGGTCTTGAGGGCGATCAGCGCCTTGAAGACGGTCGTCGACGTGGGGTTGGTGACGGGGGTCATCGCGCAGACGACGCCGACGGGCTCGGCGATCTCGGTGATGCCGGTGAGCTCGTCGCGGCGGATCACTCCGGCGGTCTTCAGCCCGGCCATCGCGTGCGTGACGTGCTCGCAGGCGAAGAGGTTCTTGACCGCCTTGTCCTCGAAGAGGCCGCGGCCGGTCTCCGCCACGGCGAGGCGGGCCAGCTCGCCGTGGGCGGCCAGCGCGGCGAGCGACGCCTTCTTCACGATGTGGTCGACCCGGTCCTGGTCGAGGGTCTCGAACTCCGCGAGCGCCCCGAGCGCCCGCCCGACGAGCCCCTCCACCCTCTCCTTGGCCTCCATGACGGCCTCCTTCACCGGTCCCTGGTTTCTCCGACACCTCCATTCGACACCCGGTGACCTGCGGAAAGGAGCGCGGAAAGACCCTGGGGCAGGGGCCGTAGGTCCTTTTGTGAACGGATTCACAAGATCTTGGAAAGGGGTGCCCCGGCCGCACCGGCCGGGGCACCCCCACGCGGTCAGAGGAGGCTGACCCCGTACTTCGCCAGGGCCTCCGGCACCGGCTGGTAGAACGTGGTGCCGCCGGTGGAGCAGTTGCCGCTGCCGCCGGAGGTCAGGCCGAGCGCCTTGGTGCCGTCGTACAGCGCGCCGCCGGAGTCGCCGGGCTCGGCGCAGACGTTCGTCTGGATCATGCCCTTCACCGTGCCGCCGCCGGAGTAGCGGACGGTCGCGTTCAGGCCGGTGACGGTGCCGCTGCGGGTGCCGGTGGTGGAGCCGGACCGCTTGACGGACTCGCCGACGTAGGCGTCGGCGGCGGTGAAGCCGCCCGTGCGGGTGAGCGAGGTGTTGTCGTAGCGGACCAGGGCGTAGTCGTTGCCCGGGAAGCTGGAGCCGGTGGTGGCGCCGATCAGCGTGGACTGGGCGGAGTTGGCGTACCAGGTGTCCACCACGTTGCCGCAGTGGCCGGCGGTGAGGAAGTAGTACGTGGAGCCGCTGCGCACGTTGAAGCCGAGCGAACAGCGGTAGCCGCTGCCGTAGATGGCGTCGCCGGGGCCGAGCAGGGGCCGGAAGACGCCGGGGGTGCGCTGGACGCGCAGGGCTCCGGCGTCGTTCCCGGCGGCGGCCCGGATCTTCGCGAGGCCCGCGTCGGAGACGGTCGAGTCGGCGGTGACGACGACCCGGCCGGCGGCCCGGTCGACGTACCAGGCGGTGCCGCCGACCCCGGCGGCGTCGACCGCGCTCTCGGCGCGGGCGAGCTGGGCGGCGGGGGCCGGTCCGGGGGCGGGCGCGGCCTGGGCTCCAGGGAGCCCGAGGGCGGTGACGGCCGCGAGTCCGGCGGCGACGGCGAGCAGTCGGGTGCGCTTGATCCTCACTGTGCTCCTCACTTCCTTCTGGGAAAAGCGGAGGGGGCCCGGGGGGTGAGAGGCCCGTGAGGCGCCGTCAGATGACGTGTTCCTGACATGCACCGCCAGCGATGGTGCCGCCTCCCGGCCGCGCGCACAAGACCGCGCACCGGACCGCGCACCGGACCGCCGCGCGCACGGGTGCCCCGGCCGCACCGGCCGGGGCACCCGTCGTCCGCATCCCGGAAGGCAGAAGGTCAGGCGGTCAGCACCCGCCGCTCCCCCGCCTCCACCGCGAGGTCCAGCGTGTTCCCGGGCGGCGGGAACGGGCAGATGAAGTGGTCCGCGAAGGCGCACGGCGGCAGCAGCGCCCGGTTGAGGTCCACCGTCACCGAGCCGTCCGCCGCCGGCGCCGGCGGACGCAGGAAGCGGAACCGGAAGGTGGACCGCCCGCTGGTGGCGTCCGCGAAGACCGCCCACAGCGTGCCGTCGTCCTCCACCGCCACCTGGAGCGCGTGCACCCGCCCGTCGAGCTCGAAGACCAGCTCCCCGGAGAGCCCGAGCCCGCGCTCCTTCCCGTCCGCGTTCGCCACCCGGACGCTGCGCGCCTCCTCGTACGCGCGGTACGCCCCCGGCACCACCCAGCGCGGGTCGTACGGCGTCGCCTCGATGCCCCGGAAGGCCCGCCGCGCCGCTGAACCGGGGTCGAAGTCCCGTACCGCCCACAGTCCTTCGCGGTGCATCACCACGAGGCGGCGGCCCTCCGCCTCGACCCGGGACGCGTGCACCGGCGGGTGGTCGGCGGTGAGCCGGACGGTGCCGGCGAAGGGCTTGCCGTCGACGGTGAGCCCGTCCCCGGCCTCCGCCGTCAGCACCACCTCGCCGTCGTCCTCCCGCCACTCCCCCGGCAGGCCCGGCAGCCGGCCTCCGGGGAAGTCCGCGAGCCAGTGGGTGCCGGTGAGGGAGAGCGGGCCGTACGAGGAGGCCACCGCCGCCTCGCGCCGCTCGTGCCAGTGCCGCCACTCCCCGGCGGCGTCGCCGCTCTCGCTGCTGCTCGTGTCGCTCATGGTGTTCCACCCTTCCACACCGGCGCCGGGAGCCCGAGGTGCGACCGGAGCGTCGCGCCCGGGTACTCCGTACGGAAGACCCCGCGCTCCTGGAGCAGCGGCACCACCCGGTCGACGAAGTCGTCCAGCCCGCCCGGGGTGAGGTGCGGGACCAGGATGAAGCCGTCGGCGGCGTCCGTCGCCACGTGCTCCTCCAGGGCGGCGGCGACCGACTCCGGGGTGCCGACGAAGGAGTGCCGGGCGGTCGCCTCGATCACCGTGTCCCGGGTCGACAGTCCCTTGGCCTCGGAGAGCGCCCGCCAGCGGGCCGCCACGGCCGGCGGGTCGGCGATCCGCACCCGGCCCTGGACCAGCGTGGACTCCGGGTCCGGGTCGACGTCCGGCAGCGGCCCGTCCGGGTCGTGCCCGGACAGGTCGCGGCCCCAGACCTGCTCCAGGGCGAGCAGGGCGTTCTGCGGGGAGACCTGCTGCCGGCTGATCAGCGCGGCCTTCTCCCGGGCCTCGGCCTCGGTGTCGCCGAGGACGAAGGTCGCGGCCGGCATGATCTTCAGGTCCCCGGGCCGCCGCCCGTACCGGGCGAGCCGGCGCTTCACGTCGGCGTGGAAGGCCCGCCCCGCCTCCAGGGTGGAGTGCCGGGAGAAGACCACGTCGGCGGCGGAGGCGGCGAACTCCCGCCCCTCGTCGGAGTCCCCGGCCTGGATGACGACCGGATGCCCCTGCGGGGGCCGTTCGACGGTGGCCTCGCCCTCGATCCGGAAGTGCCGCCCCTCGTACGCGAAGCGGCGCCGCTCGCCGCCGGCCGGCCAGGAGTCCCACAGCCCGCGGACGGCGGCGACCGCCTCGGCGGCCCGGGTGTAGCGGTCGGCCCGGTCCAGGAAGCCGCCGCGCCGGAAGTTCTCGCCGGTGAAGGCGTCCGAGGAGGTGACCACGTTCCAGGCCGCCCGGCCGCCGCTGAGGTGGTCCAGGGTGGCGAGCCGGCGGGCCAGCTCGTACGGCTCGTTGAAGGTGGAGCTGACCGTGGCGGCGAGGCCGAGCCGGTCGGTGACGGCGGCGAGCGCGTTCAGGACGGTGATCGACTCCGGGCGGCCCACGACGTCGAGGTCGTGGATCCGGCCGCCGTACTCGCGCAGCCGCAGGCCCTCGGCGAGGAAGAAGAAGTCGAAGAGCCCGCGCTCGGCGGTCCGCGCCAGGTGCTCGAAGGAGGAGAAGTCGATCTGCGAGCCGGACCGCGGATCGGACCAGACGGTGGTGGAGTTGACGCCGGGGAAGTGCGCGGCGAGGTGGATCTGCTTCCTGGCCGGCCGGGACTCGGTCACGCGTCGGCTCCCTTCGGTGCGTACTGGCTGACGGGCCGCGGCAGCCCGAGGCGGTCGCGGAGGGTGGTGCCCTCGTAGGCGGTGCGGAACAGGCCCCGGTCCCGCAGGGCGCCGGCCACCTCGGCGGCGAACCGGGGCAGGTCGCGCCCGGGGACGGCCGGCACGAAGTGGAGGCCGTCGACGGCGCCGCCGCCGTGCCAGCCGGCGACCTGCGCGGCCAGCGCGGCGGGCCCGCCCGGGTGGGTGCCGAGGTCGGCGGCGACGGTCAGCAGCACCCGGAGCAGTCCCGGGTCGCGGCCGTGCGCCCGGGCGGCGCGGTGGAGTTCGGCGCGGAGCGCGGCGGCCTCCTCCGGGGAGGCGGCCCGGATCAGCGCCACGTCGGCGTGGCGGGCGGCGGTCTCCCGGGCGGCCGGGCGGGTGGCATCGACCACGACGACCGGGTTGCCCTGCGGCGGCCGGGGCACGATCGAGGGGCCCTTGACGGAGAAGGCGGAGCCCTCGAAGCCGACGTGGTGCAGCTTGTCGCGGTCGATGAAGCGGCCGGTGGCCACGTCCCGTATCTCGGCGTCGTCCTCCCAGCTGTCCCACAGCCGCCGGGACACCTCGGCGGTCTCGCTCGCCTCCTGCCAGAGCGCGGCGGCGGGCGGCGCGGGTCGGCGGCCGAAGAGCCGGGCCTCGGCCTCGCCGGGCGAGACGTCGATCCGCCAGCCGGCCCGGCCCCGGCTCACCCAGTCGAGGGTGGCGACGGCGGCCTGCACGTGGAACGGCTCGGTGTGGGTGGTGGTGACGGTCGGCACCAGGCCGACGGAGCGGGTCGCGGGCGCGATCCGGGCGAGGACGGCGAGCGCGTCGAGCCCGGGCCGGGCGAAGGAGTCGTCGTGGGTGAGGAAGTCGAGCCGGGCGTCCTCGGCGGCCCGGGCCGTCGCCAGGACGTCGGCGACGGCCCGGGCCCCGGACCCGTCCGGCGGGGCGGGGGCGATCTCGGCGGCCAGGTGGAGCGGTCGTACTCCGGTCATGCGGGGTCCTCGATGCGGTGACGGGACGGACGGGGGTCAGTGCTCGGTGCGGGGCAGGCCCGGCGGGTTGATCTCGGACTTCGTGACCGCCTCGGACGACAGGCCCCAGCGCTCCAGGACCTTCGCGTAGCTGCCGTTCGCGATGACGTGGTCGAGCGCGGCGGCGTACGCCTCGACGAGGCCGCTGCCCTTCTTCGTGGTGGCGGCGATCTTGCCCTGGAGGCCGGCGCCGGCCCCGGAGAAGGTCCCGGCCACCTCCGTCTGGCCGGCGGCGGCCACGTGGTGGGCGACGGACGGGTTCGGGCCGAGGTAGCCGTCGATGCGGCCGGACTGGAGGGCCAGGTAGTAGTCGGTGGGGTTCTGGAAGTACCGGATGTCGACGCCCGGCCGGCCGGCCTTCACGTTCTCCTCCGACCAGTCGACGAGGATCTTCTCCTGGTTGGTGCCCGAACCGACCGCGATCCTCTTCCCGGCCACGTCGGCGGGGCCCTTCACGGTCCATCCGGAGCCCTTCTTCGCCTCGAAGGCCAGGTCGTCGCGGCGGTAGGTGGCGAAGTCGTACTTGTCTTTGCGCTCCTCGGTCACCGTGACGTTGGAGAAGACGGCGTCGAACTTGCCGCTGTCGAGACCGACGAACAGGTTCTCCCAGGACACCGCCTGGAAGTCGGCCTTCAGTCCGAGGGTGTCGGCGACCAGGGTGGCCAGGTCGGTCTCGACGCCGATGAGGGTCTTGTCGTCGGTGGCGTAGAAGTTCAGCGGCGGCTGCCCGCCGGCGCTCACCCCGACGACGAGGGTGCCTCTCTTGCGGACGGCGTCGGGCACCTTGGCGGCGACGGCGTCGGCCTTGCCGGTGCGGATCCGGTTCTGGTCCGGACCGAGGTTCACGCCCCGGCCCGGCTTCCCGTCCGGCTTGATCTCGGTGGCGGGGTCACCGGTGCCGCAGGCGGTGAGGGCCCCGAGGGCGGCGAGCGCGACGGCGGCGAGCAGGGTACGGCGGGTACGCATGACGGACTCCTGGGTGCGGGGGCGGAAGGGTCAGAGGACCTTGGAGAGGAAGGCGCGGGTGCGCGCGTGCGCCGGGTGGTCGAGGACCTCGGCGGGGGTGCCCCGCTCGACGATCCGGCCCTCGTCCATGAAGACGACCGTGTCGGCGACCTCGCGGGCGAAGCCGATCTCGTGGGTGACGACGATCATGGTGGTGCCGGCGGCGGCGAGGTCCCGGATGACGTCCAGGACCTCCCCGACCAGCTCGGGGTCGAGCGCCGACGTCGGCTCGTCGAAGAGGAGCAGGCCCGGTTCGAGGGCGAGGGCGCGGGCGATCGCGACCCGCTGCTGCTGCCCGCCGGAGAGCTGCCGGGGGTACGCCTCCGCCTTGTCGGCGAGGCCGACCCGGGCCAGCAGCTTCCGGGCCGCGTCCTCGGCGGCCCGGCGGGGGCGGCCGAGGGCGGAGACGGGCGCCTCGGTGATGTTCTCCAGGACGGTGAGGTGCGGGAAGAGGTGGAAGTTCTGGAAGACGAAGCCGATCCGGGTGCGCTGCCGCAGGATCTCCCGCTCGCGCAGTTCGTACAGCTTGTTCCCGGAGCGGCGGTAGCCGACGAGGACGCCGTCGACGCTGACCGAGCCGCCGTCGACCTTCTCCAGGTGGTTGATGGTGCGCAGCAGCGTGGACTTGCCGGAGCCGGACGGGCCGAGGACGACGGCGACCTCGCCGTGGGCGACGTCGAGGTCGACGCCGCGCAGGACCTCGGTGGCGCCGAAGCTCTTGCGGACGGCGCGGAGTTCGACCTTGGGGCCGGTGTCGGCGGGCGGGGCGGTGCGGGTGCTCATCGGGTGCTCCCCTTCGCGTAGTGGCGTTCGACGTAGTACTGGACGACGGAGAGCGCGGTGGTCAGCAGCACGTACCAGACGGTGGCGACCATCAGCAGCGGGACCACCCGGCCGGTGCGGCCGTAGACGACCTGGACCTGGTAGAAGAGCTCGCCGATGGCCATGACGGAGACGATCGAGGTGCCCTTGAAGAGGGAGACGATCTCGTTGGCGGCGTTGGGCAGGATGGACCGCATGGCCTGCGGCAGCACGATCCGGCGCAGCCGGCGCAGGCGCGGGATGCCGAGGGAGGCGGCGGCCTCCAGCTGTCCGGCGTCGACGGCGAGGACCCCGCCGCGGACGATCTCGGCGGCGTAGGCGGCCTGGTGGAGGGCGAGGCCGAGGACGGCGGCGCTCATGGCGCCGACCAGGCCGACGGTGTCGAAGGAGTAGAAGCCGGGCCCGAACGGGATGCCGATGCTCAACTCCTCGTAGAGATAGGCGAGGTTGAACCAGAAGAGGAGCTGGACGATGAGCGGGATGGAGCGGAAGGCCCAGACGTAGCCGAAGGCGACGGCCCGCAGGAAGGGGCTGTCCGAGAGGCGCATGAAGGCGAGCACGACGCCGAGGGCGAAGCCGAGCACGGTGCCGTAGAGGGTCAGCTGGAGGGTGACCCAGACGGCCCGGAGGATCGCGTCGGTGGCGAAGTACCGGGCGAAGACGTCCCATTCCCAGCCGGGGTTGGTGACGAGGCCGTGGCCGAACTGGACGAGCACGACGGCGGTGGCGGCGACGGCGACCCACCGCCAGGGGCGGCGGACGGGGACGACGGTCAGGGCGGCGCGGTCGCCGGCGGACGGCGGGGGCCCGGTCGTGTCGACCGGTGCCGGCGGGTCGCTGGTGAGGGTCATGGTGGCTCCTCGGTCCGTGACGGGAGGGCGGGTACGCGGATGCGTACGGGTGCGGGGACGGGCGGCCGGTCAGGCGGCGGGCGTGGGGGCGGGAGCGGCCTGTTGTCGGCCGGCGTCCCGCAGGAAGGCGAGCGCGGCGCGCGCGGCGGCGTCGTTCTGCGCGAAGGCGACCCCGCCGGTCCGGGGCCGGGCGAAGCCGCCGCCGGCGCGGGCGGTGGTGTGCGGGCCGAGGGCGATCCGGCGCGGGTGCGGGCGCCCGTCCCGCTGCGCGATCCGCCCGTCGGCGGGGTCGACGGCGAGCAGCCCGCCGGGGGTGGCGCGGGCGCCGTCCTCGTACAGGCCGCGCAGCAGCGGGCTGGCGGTGCCGGTGACGGTGGGGGCGGGCAGCCGGGCCTCGACGAGGGCGCGGGCCTCGGTGACCGCGCCGGGCACGGCGGGCGAGGAGGCCCGGAAGACGCCGCGCCGCTCGTCGGCCTCCACGGTGAGGCGGGGTCCGAGGAAGCGGACGGTGCCGGCCCGGGAGAGGGCGAGCAGCCGGCGCAGCCGGGGGCCGGGCGGGCCGGAGGCGAGGAAGCTGAAGAAGCCGTGCCACCAGCCGTCGGTCTCGATCCGGTCGCCGAGCCGCACGAGCTGTCCGTAGACGGAGAGGAGGGCGGCGAAGACGGCGGCGTCGGGGCTGTGGGCGGGGTCGTGGCGGCGGCGCAGGTCGGCGGTGACGTGGGCGCGCAGGGCGTCCTGGAGGGCGTCGGCGTCGGGGACGCGGAGGCCGGCGAGGGGGTGGTCGAGGGCGTCGGGGTCGAAGCGGTCGGCGGGGTCGGGGACGGCGGCGGCGACCAGGGCGCGCAGGCCGGGGTCGCCCGGCGCGGCGGCGGCCCAGGCGGCGGCGAAGCCGTCCCAGTCGCCGGTGGTGCGGTCGGGGTGGGCGGTGAAGAGGCGGTGGTAGTGGGCCCAGCCGAGCTCGTGGGAGACGTGCGGCCAGACGTCGCGCCGGAAGTCGAGCGGCCCGTCCCGGCGGAGCAGGGCGTCGACCTGCCGGGGGCCGAAGAAGCGGGGCAGCGGGGGCCGTTCGCCGCCGAGGGCGTAGCCGATCTTGGAGTGGTACGGGACGCCCCGGCGGGAGCCGGCGTACAGCACCGGTTCCCGGCCGGAGGGCACGTAGACGGGCGCGTCCTCGGGGCCCTCGTAGCGTCCGCCGCGGCCCTCGGTGAGGAGCACCATGAGGTCGACGAAGGCGAGGCCGAGGCCCCGGACGAGGACGGGTTCGCCGGCCGGGAGGGCGGACAGGTCGAGGTCGGCGGTGTGGCCGGGCGGCACGTGGACGAGGCCGTGGCGGGCGGCGAAGCCGGCCAGTTCGCGCTGTGCGGCGTCGGGTTCGGCGTCGAGGTGGCCGAGGGTGAGGACGACGAGGTCGGCGGTGAGCGGGGTGGGGCGGCCGGCGAGCCACACCCGCTGCCGGCCGTCGCGGGGGCCGTCGACCCGCAGGGCGGTGGTGCGGTGTTCGCGGAGGGTGACGGTGGCGGGCAGCGCGTCCCGGGCCCGCTCGTACGCCCAGCGCAGATAGGCGCCCTGCTCGGGGCGGGGGGCGAACCGGCCGCCGTCCGTGCCGGCCCATTCGGCGAGCGTGGGCCCGGGGAGCACGGGACCGTCGAGGCGGACGGTGTCGTCGGTGAAGACGGTGACGTCCTCGGCGCGCGAGTTCATCCAGAGCAGCGGGGACTGGGCGGTGCGCCAGATCCGGCCGGGGCCGGGCGGGTACGGGTCGACCAGGTGCAGGTCGAGCGGCCGGTCGTCGTACAGCTCGGGCAGGGCGGCGGCGAGCCGTTCCAGGAAGCCGGTGCCGCGCGGTCCCGCGCCGACGATCACCAGCGAGGCGGCGCTCACCGGCCGGTCCCGGTGCCGCGCGCGTACCGCTTCTCCACGTAGTGCTGGCCGATGCCGAGGACGGAGGTGACGGCGACGTACCAGAGGGTGGCGACGAGGAGGAGCGGGATGACCTCGTAGGTGCGGTGGTAGACGAGCTGGGTGGAGTAGAGCAGGTCCTGCACGGCGATGACGGAGACGATCGAGGTGCCCTTGAGGGTGCCGATGAGCATGTTCCCGGCGGGCGGCACGATGGCGCGCATGGCCTGCGGGAGCACGATCCGGGTGAAGCGCCGGCGGCGGCCGAGGCCGAGCGCCTGGGCGGCCTCGATCTGGCCGCGGTCGACGGAGAGGACGCCGCCGCGCACCACTTCGGCGGCGTAGGCGGCCTCGTGGAGGGTGAGGCCGAGGACGGCGACGGCGACGGGTCCGAGGAGGTCGACGGTGGAGACGCCGAGGATCGTCGGGTAGAGCATGCCGATGTTGAACCAGAACAGCAGCTGGACGAGGATCGGCGTGGAGCGGAAGAACCAGACGTAGCCCCAGGCGACCGCGCGCAGCACCGGGTTGGCGGAGAGCCGCAGGGCGGCGAGCAGGGTGCCGAGGGCGAAGCCGAGGACCATGACGGCGGCGGTCAGCCACAGGGTGAGGCCGAGGCCGCGCAGCACGGACGCCGAGGTGAAGTAGCGGGCGACGACGTCCCATTGGAAGGCGTCGTTGCGGACGACCGAGACGAGGCCGAGGGCGAGCAGGACGAGGACGGCGCCGGCGGCGGTCCACTGGCCGGTCCTGCGGGCGGGGACGACGACGGGGGCGGCCGGACCGGTCGTCGCCGGGACGGCGGCCGGCGGCGGGCCGGGCGGGCGGAGGGTGCCGAGGGGTACGGAAGGCATGCGAAGGCTCCGTGACTGCCGGGGGAGGCGGGTCGGACGGGAGTGCGCCTTCGTACGCACGGGGGTGGAGCGGCGGGCCGGGCCCCTCAGCCCGGTGTCCGCCCTGTGAGGCTACGGGGCGGGGCGGCGCGGCTGTCAAGTCCGTCGGGGATGCGGGCGGTTGGGTGAGGCGTACGTCTCCTACCGGTTGACTGGGGAACGGATGCCTGTTCCACTGTGGCCATGCATCCGCAGCAGCTCGTCACGCGCTCCCACATCGACCTCGGTCGTGTGTGGTCCTCTTCCTGTTGAGCCGTCCCGCTGCGTTTCCCCAGGTCGTCGCACCTGTCCTCCGGCGTCCCCGCCGGCGCCTCCCCCGCGCCTTCACGCACCCCTCCCCTCGCCCCGCCCTGTCTCTCCTCCCGCCCGAGGCCGACGCATGTCCTTCCCGCCCGGTCGGGTGTCCGCGCTCGCGCTGCGCGCGACGACGCCCGACGATCCGCTGGCGCGCCCGCTCCTCGACGAGCTGGCGCACGAATACCTGACCCGCTACGGCGACTCCTCCGATCTGACCCGCTTCCCGGCGAGCGAGTTCGCCCCGCCGCACGGCGCGTTCCTGCTCCTCCTGGACGGGGACGCGCCCGTCGCCGGCGGCGCGTACCGCCGCCACGACGCCGGCACCGCCGAACTGAAGCGGATCTGGACCCATTCGGCGCACCGCCGGCGCGGTCTGGCCCGCCGGGTGCTGGCCGCGCTGGAGGCCGACGCCGCCGCCCGCGGCTACACCCGCGTGTACCTCACCACCGGTCCGCGCCAGCCGGAGGCCAGGGGCCTCTACCTGGCGACCGGTTACCGTCCGCTCTTCGACGTCACGGCCGATCCCGAGTCGATCGGTCCGCTGCCGTTCGAGAAACACCTGGAGCAGTCATGAGCAGCCCCCGCAGACGCACCAGCACCACCGTCCTCGTCCTCGCCGCCGCCACGGCGCTCGTGCTCACCGCCTGCTCCGGCGGCGCTCCCGCGGCGACCGCCCCGGCCGGCGCGGCCCGGGACGCGCTGCCCACCCAGGACGTGGTCGCGGGGGCCGGCCGGAACGAGGCGGCGGTACGGCTGCTGCCGGAGGAGGTGCGCGAGCGGGGCACCCTGACGCTCGCCGCCTCGGTCGGCACCCCGCCCAGCTCGGCGTACCTCCCCGACGGGAGGACCGTCGTCGGCCTGGACGCCGACTTCGCGGCGGCCGTCGCGCGGGCGCTCGGTCTGGAACTGAAGCGGGAGGCGGCCGGGTTCGAGGTGATCCTGCCGGCGCTGGGCAGCGGGAAGTACGACGTCGGCACCGGGAACTTCGGGGTCACCGAGGAGCGCCGGAAGACGATCGACTTCGTGACCTACATCAACGACGGGCAGGGCTTCGCGGTCCGCGAGGACAGTCCGCTGAAGGAGGTCACCGATCTGACGCAGCTGTGCGGGCTGAAGGTGGCGACGGGTGCCGGCACCACCTTCGAGCAGACCCTGGAGAAGAACAGGGACCGGTGCGCGGCGGCAGGCAAGGAGCCGTACGAGGTGCACGTCTTCAACGAGAGCGGGGCGCCCTGGCTGGCGCTGCGGCAGGGCCGCAGCGACGTGGTGATGAGCACCATCAACGGCATCCGGTACGCGGTGGGGCGGCAGCCCGGCACCCGGTTCCTCAACGAGTACCGGCGGCTCGACGTGGGCTTCGCCTTCAGGAAGGGCTCCGCGCTGGCGCCGGCCTTCCGGGCGGCGGTGAACGGACTGAAGGCGGACGGCACCTACGACCGGATCCTGCGGAAGTGGGGGGTGACCGCGTCGGCGATCGCCGAGTCCCGGATCTCCCCGCCGGAGCTGCCCGCCCCGGCGGGGTGATCCGCGCGGCGGCCCGTCAGCAGCTGCCGCAGTCGCAGTTGCAGTCGCAGCCGCAGCAGCCGTCCTCGCCGCAGCAGTTGGAGCAGCACTCGCAGCCGTCGCAGCAGCTGCCGCAGTCGCACTGCTTGCAGAGTCCGTCCTTGTGGTCGCGGCTCCACGGGTCCTCGTAGGTGCCGCAGCACAGCTGACAGGTGCAGGCGAGGCCGGCCCAGACCGCGCACCCGGCGATGAGGCCGCGCCGGCCGCGGCGCGGCGGGCCGGGCGGGAAGCCGCCGCCCCCGCCGCCGCCCGGGCCGGGGTTCCAGGGCCCGCCGGGTCCCGCGGGTCCGCCGGGGCCGGGGGCGTACGGGGTGCCGGGGCCGTAAGGGCTGCTCGTCCCGGGGCCGTTCGGCGCGTACGGGTTGCCGGGCACCGGGCCGTGGCCGTGCGCGGCGGCGCCGCCGTGCGCGCAGGTCGTGGTGCCGAAGGCGCGGTCGACGGAGACCCGCAGCTCGTGCGCGAGGAGCTGGTGGACGAGCCTGCCGTCGGTGAACTCGGCGTCCTTGAGGGCGAGCCGGATGCCGTGCAGGGCGTCGTCGGCGAGCCGGCGGGCCTCGTCGCGGGAGGTGCCGGTGGCGGTGAGCGGGTTCCAGGCGCCGGCCGCCGCGTCGGCGGCCTGGTCCTCGACGGCGTCGAGGAGGTGGGCGAGGCGGCCGAAGAGCCGGCCGGCCTCGGCGAGCGGCGCGGCGTTCCCGGGCCGTCCGGCGAGGACCGCGGTGTGCGCGAACGCGGCGGCGGTGGCGGTCTCGGTGGGTTCGGTGACGACGAGGAGCGGGGTGCCGGGCCCGGCCAGCGACTCGATGCCGGTCTGCCGGTCCACGGCGTCGACGAGGACGGCGGTGTCGAAGCCGACCGCGAGGCCCGCGCGGGCGCCGGCCCGGTCCCAGGAGCGGGCGACCCGGCGGGCCGCGGCGGCGACCGGCCGGCGGGCCAGCAGGCCGTCCCGGTCGGCGACGTGGTCGCGCACCTTGGCCGAGGCGAGGACGAGCGAGACGGCGGCGGCGAGCCGGGCGCCCTCGCCGCGGGCGACGGGCGCGGTGCGCATCGCGCGCAGCGGGCAGGGTCCGGCGGTGCGCCGGCCGGCGTCGGTGACCCCGGTCTGAGCCTCCGTCAGCACGGAGACGATGAGCCCGTCGTAGTTGGTGACGACCCGGGCGAACTGGCCGTGGTCGGCCCGCAGGGCCAGACAGAGCCCGCAGAGGTGGGCCGTCCACTGGGTCTTCAGGCGGTCGGTGAGCCGGTGCGTGCAGGGTCTGACGATGCCGAACAATTCCATCCCCCGTGGTGCGGTGCGAGAGCGTGCCGGGCGCGGAGCGCGCGGCGGGCCGCGCGGCACCCTCCGGGGGTGCCCGGAGGAACCCCCGGGGTGGGCCGGGGGAGCCCGCCGGACGGCCTCGCGGCATCGTAGCGAGGGGGGGCGTTCACCCGTACGCGCCCGACGTCACCCTTGTGGACCGACTTTCATATTTTCAGCAACATGGCCCTCCGTCAGGCCCCGCATACCCCAAGTTTCCTGACGAATCGCCAGAAAACGCCCCTCACGTTCTGCACCAGTACCGTCACGAATCCCCTGCGCGGCGCCTATCCACTTGGCGCGCGATCCGCATCATGGACGACGATAGGGATATGCGGAACCACAAGTGACCGCAGTGACCGCGTGAAAGGAGGCGTCCATGGGATCGGTGCGCAAGGCGAGCGCCTGGCTGGGACTCGTCGAGGACAACGACGAGCGTTACTACGACGACGAGTACGCCGACGGTGCCGAGAGCGGCGACGCCTGGGTGACGGACCCCCGGGTCCGGGTCGCCTCGGACACGGCCGAGGACCGGGGCCGCCGGATCGCCACCGTCTCGCCGGACAGCTTCCGGGACGCCCGGGCCATCGGCGAGCTCTTCCGGGACGGCGTCCCCGTGATCGTCAACCTCACCTCCATGGAGCCGAACGACGCCAAGCGGGTCGTCGACTTCGCCGCCGGCCTCGCCTTCGGCCTGCGCGGCTCGATCGAGCGCGTGGCGACCCGGGTCTTCCTGCTCACCCCCGCCGACACGGAGATCGTCAGCGGCGAGTCCGGCCGGCGCCGCCAGGACGGCTTCTTCAACCAGAGCTGACGCCCCTTCCGTCGCCGCACCGCGCCGCCCTCCGGATCGCCCCGCGATCCCGCCCGACGCCGAACCGGCCCGGACCCGCCCCGCGGGTCCGGGCCGGCGGCGTCAGCGGACCCGGCCCGCCGCCCCGCTCATCCGCCCCGCCGGACCGGCGTCCGGCAGCGGCCGGGGAGCGGCGGCCGTCCCCGTGTCGCCCGGCGAGGCCACCGGCTGCCCGGGCACCAGACCCGGCCCGGCGCACTCCTCCCGCTCCCCCGCCGGCGGCGCGGCCGGCTCCCGGGTCCGCGCGCCCGCGCTCCTCGCCGCCTCGGCCTCGGCCGCCGCGGCGGCCTCCGCCTCCTCCACCGCCGCCTCGACGTCCACCGGGCACTCCATCACCCGGGGCAGCCGGAGCGCCATCACGGCGCCGGCGAGCAGCAGGCCCGCGCTCACGAAGAGGGTGAGGTGCAGTCCGTCGACGAAGGCGTGCCGGGCGGCGGTGTGCAGGGCCGCTCCGGCCGCGCCGCCGAGCCGGTCGGCGACCTGGTACGCCTCGCCGAGCGAGTTCGCCGCCGCGTCGCTCGCGGCCGCCGGCACCCCGGGGACGCCGCTGAGGCCGGGGGCGTACGCCGCGTTCATGACGCTGCCGAGGAGGGCGATGCCCATGCCGGCGCCGAGCTGGTAGGAGGTCTCGCCGATCGCCGCGGCCCCGCCCGCGCTCCGCGGCGGCGCCTCGCTCAGCATCGACTCGTACGCCGAGAAGAGGGTCGTCTGGAGGCCGAAGCCGAGCAGCACGAAGCCCGCGGTGAGCAGCAGCGGGCGGTCGTGCTGGCCCATCAGCGTGAGCAGCAGCACCGCTCCGGCGGTGAGCACGAAGCCCCAGCCGACCATCCGCCGGGGCCCGATCCTGCGCAGGGTGTACGAGCCGGTGGCGCCGGCGGCCATGGCGGCGAAGGTGAGCGGGAGGAGCCGCAGCCCGGTCTCCAGGGGGCTGAGTCCGAGGACCAGCTGGAGGTACTGGACGGCGATGAGCTCCAGGCCGACGAGGGCCAGCATGGCGAGGACGATGCAGCCGACGGAGGTGGTGAAGGCGGGCCGGGCGAAGAGCCGGGTGTCGATCAGCGGGTGCGGCCGGCGGCGCTGGCGGCGGGCGAAGAGGACGAGCAGCAGCGCACCGGCGAGCAGCGGTCCCGCGGTCAGCGCGGAGAACAGGGGCTCGCCGGCGCCGGCGCGCTTCACGCCCAGGACGCAGCCGAGGACGCCGGCCGCGGCCATCAGCGCGCCGAGCACGTCCCAGGGCCCTTCGGCGGTGCCGCGGGACTCGGGCAGCAGCCGGCGGGCGAGCGGCAGGATGAGCGCCATCAGCGGGATGTTCAGCAGGAATACGGAGCCCCACCAGTAGTGCTCGACGAGGAAGCCGCCGAGCACGGGTCCGGTGGCGGCGCCGATCGCGGCGACCGCCGTCCAGATGCCGATGGCGGTGGCCCGCTCGCGCCGGTCGGGGAAGACCGTCCGGATGAGGGAGAGGGTCGCCGGCATGATCATGGCGCCGCCGACGCCGAGCAGGGCGCGGGCCGCGACGAGGACCCAGGGCTCGGTGGCGAGGGCGGCGACGGCCGAGGCGACCCCGAAGAGCCCGTAGCCGAGGAGGAGGACCCGGCGCCGTCCGATCCGGTCGCCCAGGGTGCCGAAGAGGATCAGCAGGGAGGCGCAGACCAGGGGGTAGGCGTCGACGATCCAGAGCAGTTCGGTGGCGCCGGGGCGCAGGTGCTCGGTCAGCGAGGGGACGGCGACGTGGAGGATGGTCGCGTCGAGGGCGACCAGGAGGAGGCTGACGCAGAGGACGACGAGGACGGCCCAGCGGTTGGCATCGCCGCCGGCGGCACCCCGTGCCGTTCGGGCCGTGATCGTCCGCGACATGTCCGTACCTCCAAGTGACGCTCCCGCGCTCGGCAGGGCGCCGCCGACCAGGGCTGATGTGCGTGCGGCGGCGCGGCGATGAGGGCGGGTGAGCCGTCAGCGTACGCGAGGACGGGGCCCGGGAGGGTGGTGCACCTCTCACCCCGGCGAGGCTCCCGGTGTGGCGTACGCCACAAGATCACGTCCGCGCGTCGCATGGAATTCCGCACGGACGGGTGTTTGAAGTAATTCCGTGCCGTACAAACAGGCTTCCGGAATCACCCCCGGCGGCAATAGGGCTGAAGGTCATCGGATTTTCCGACGGGAGTCCGGAATGGCCGGACCGATGAGACCCACTCCACATCACATCGTCATCACGAAGGGAGCGGATCGCGCGGGTCGTCTGCTCACCCCCTGTAACGTCGATCGGGTGCGTACCGACATCTTTGCCCGGCTGGACCGGGAGCCGGTCCCGCCGAAGATAGAGGTCCCGCGGATGACCCGGACGCGTCTCGCCCTCTTCGGCGGGACGTCGGCGTTCTATCTCATCGTCGTGGTGGCGGTGCTGCTCTCCACCTGGCTGGTGACCCTCGACTGGAAGATCATGCTCTTCCGTCCCTACCAGCAGTGGCCGGAGCTGCACGCGTTCCTCGACTACTACGTCGTCCTCGGCCAGCGCGGTCCCACGGCGGTGATGGTGGCGGCCTGGCTGGGCTGGCGCTCCTGGCGCCAGCACACCCTCCGGCCGCTCCTCTCGCTCGGCGCGGCGCTGCTGATCCTCAACGTCACCGTCGGCTCGGTGAAGCTCGGCCTCGGCCGGCTCGGCCCCCACTACGCGACCCGGATCGGCTCGGCCGAGCTGTTCGCGGGCGGCGACATATTCCCCTCGGGTCACACCGCCAACGCGGTGGTGACCTGGGGCATCCTCGCCTACCTCGCGACCACCCCGCGGGCCCGGCGCTATCTGTCGGCGCTCTCCGCGGTGGTCGCGCTAGGAGTCGGCCTCACGACGGTCTATCTCGGCACGCACTGGCTGAGCGACGTGCTGCTGGGCTGGGCCGCCGGCCTGCTGATCCTGCTGGCCCTGCCCTGGTGCGAGCCGGTCATCGCCGTGGTGGAGGCGTGGATCCTGGACCGGCGCGACCGGATCAGGGAGCGGCTGCGGGCCCGGCGCCGCCTGGTGCCCTCGCTGCCGGTGGCGTCCGGCGGGCCGCGGCTCTTCCCGGCCCCGGTGGCCGGCGAGGACCCCGCGCGGAAGCCCGTGGGGGCGGCGGGAGCGGCGGCGGGCCACGCCCGGGCGGCCCGGAGCCGGCCGTCGTCGGACCGTCTCACCGCCTGATCCCGCACCCCCCCGGTACGTCGAAGGGCCCCGGCCGTCCGGCCGGGGCCCTTCCGCGTGCCCGGGACGTGCCCGCCGTCAGCCGGTCCAGCAGCGGGTGACGGTGTCGTCCTCGACCTCGAAGTTGAGGCGTCCTGCGACGTACTCCATGGTGACGATCGCGCCCGGCGGGAGGGCCCGGACGACCCGCCAGCCGCGGGTCCTGGCGAGCCGGGCGGCGGCGTCCGCGTCGAGGCCCACATAGGACTCGGGCGCGTCTCGGGGCGGTTCGGGGGTGCGCGGTATGGGTGCCATGGGGTCACGTTAGTCCCCTCGCGGTCACGCTTGCGTCACAACTTCCCGACAGCGGGAAGGAACCCGGGACGGGCGGCGGCGGCCGTGTCCCCGGACTTTTCTCCGGTCATTCGAAAACACGGCCGGAGGTTCGCACGAACCGTTCGGGCGGTTCTCCGGCGCTTCTCCGGCGGTTTTCGGCCGCGGTCCGGAATTCGGGGCCGGCCGCGAATCGGCGAAATACCCGGGGGTCCGCGCGCGGCTCCCTCACCGTTCCCTTACAGGATGCTTACTCCGGCCGGACGCCGAAGAAGCGGAACACGGGGCGGAGGCACCGGTGAGCACCGAGGCGGCGACCACCACGACGGAATCCGCACGGCAGCGGCACGGCCGGATCGTGATCGACTGGCTGACCACCACCGACCGCAAGAAGATCGGCCACCTCTATCTGGCGACCTCGTTCGCCTTCTTCCTCCTGGGCGGTCTGCCGGCCATGGCGATGCGGGCCGAGCCGGCCCGCCCCGGGGACCCGTGGACGGCGGGGCGGCGGCGGGCGGCGCGGCGGGCCCGTCAGCGCAGGCCGAGGCGGCGCAGCGTCCGGCCGGCCGCCGCCTTCGCGGTGTACCCGGCGTCGACCGCGCGGCCCGTCCAGGCGTGCCGGGCCGCGGCCGCCGGGGAGTGGACGCGGCGGGTGGTGCCGCCCGCCAGCAGCCCGGTCCACAGCTCCTCGTGACGCGCGGCGATCCGCGCGGGGTCGTACCGCTCCGCCGCCGTGCGGGCCGCCCGGCCGGCCGCGGCCCGCAGTTCCTCGTCGTCCATCAGCTCGCGCAGCGCCCCCGCGACCGCGCCCGGGTCGCCGACCGGCACCAGCCGGCCGTCCACCCCGTCCTCGACGATCTCGCGCGGCCCGTGCGGGCAGTCCGCGGCCACCACCGGCAGCCCGCACCGCATGGCCTCCACGATCGTCATGCCGAACGCCTCCCGTTCGGAGGTGACGGCCGCGATGGAGCCCTTCGCCCACTCCGGTTCCATCGGGTGGACCTGGCCCATCAGCCGGACCTGCCCGCCGAGCCCCCGGGCCTCGATCTGCCGGGCGAGCGGCCCCCGCAGGTCCTGCACGGCGTCCCCGCTGCCGTAGATCCGCAGGCTCCAGTCCGGATGGTCGGCGGCGACCTCGGCGAAGGCGTCGACGAGGACGTCGAACCGCTTGACCCGGGTGAGCCGGCCCGCCGCCACCACCACCCGGGCGGACGGGTCGGCGGGCGGGACGGCCGGCGCCGGCACGCTGTTGGGCACGGCCTCGACGCGGACCGTGTCCGGCAGACGGAGCCGACGGTAGGCGCGGGCGTCGGCCTCGGTGACGGTGGTGACGAGGTCGAGCAGCGCGTACTCGTGGGCGATGTCCCGCCGCAGCCGGCGGCTGTGCCCGTCGAGGATCAGGTGCTCCTGGGCGACGAGCAGCGGCCCGGGCCCCGCCTGCCGGGCCAGGTGGACGTTGAGCCCCGGCCGGGTGCCCACGAGGACGTCGGCCTCCACCCCGCGCAGGTGCTCCCCGATCCGCGCGTCGGTCAGCGCGCTGTACTGCTTCCAGCGCCCGTCGCCGCGCGGGAAGACCCGGGCGGGGCGGTGGAAGTCGGGGTGGTCGCCGTCGTACTCCGGCCCGTCCGCCCGCAGGTCGACGAGGTGACGGAGCGTCACCCCGGCCGGGAGGCCGAGGCGGGGGCGGTCGCGGTGGCGGAACACCGAGACGATTTCCACGTCATGACGCTCCGCCAGTTGTTCGGCGAGGGTGAAGGTGGTCCGGATGGTCCCGCCGTAGTGATAGCCGTTGTGGAGCAGGAAGGAGATGCGCATCTGCCGGTTCCCCCCGGTCAGTCGATCGGTCGGGCCGACTGTACTGCTCCGGCGGCGCCCGCCCTCACGGCCGGTGACCGGGCACCGCGCCCCGGGCCGCGCCGGCCCGCCCCGCCCGTCTTGCCTGCGGGCAGGTCCCCCGGGCGCCGGGGGCCGGCTCCCGGTCGTCCGGAGGGGCGGGGCGGGCGGCCGCCCCGGCTCCGTACGTCCGTCACCTCGGCGCCGTCAGAGCGGCGCGATCCGCAGCATCGTGCCGACGTACAGCCGGTTCGGGTCGGGGCCGATGACGCTCTTGTTGGCCGCGTACAGGCGCTGCCAGCCGCCCTTGACGGCGAAGCGGCGGGCGATGCCGGCGAGGGTGTCGCCGGGCTGCACGGTGTGGACGCGCCCGCTGAGCCCGTACCGCTTGGAGCAGACGGGCCAGGCGCTCCAGCCCTGCACGCGCAGGACGTCCTCGGCGACGGTGATCTGCTGCTGCCGGGTGGCCAGGTCGGCCCGGCGGGCGAACTTCAGGCCGCCGAACTCGATCCAGGTGGGCTGCCAGAACTGGAGCCCGCCGTAGTACCCGTTGCCGGTGTTGGCGTGCCAGCGCCCGCTGCTCTCGCACTCGGCGACGCAGCCCCACGGCCACTGGTCCTCGGCGCAGGCGTACGCGGGCACGCCCGCCGGTCCCGCCGACGGCGGCGGGGGCACGGCCCCGGTGCCGCCGCCCTGCGCCGCCGCCACGGCCGCCGCCGCGGCGGCGAGCGCGTCGGCGGCGTCCGCGAGCCCGGACTCGGCGGCCGTGCCGGCCACGTCGGGCAGGGCCGGTACGGCGGGGGCTCCGGGCGCTCCGGCGGTGCCGGGCCCGTCGTCGCCGGGCGCGGCCGTGGCGGCGGGCGCCTGGTGGAGGGCGAGCAGCGCCGCCGCGGAGGCCGCCGCGAGCGAGCCGGCTGTCCAAAATCGGATCATCGACATCGCCGCAGGCTAGGTCGGGCTCCGGCGCCCCGGCTCCGTGCCGCGCGGAACGCTGTTCACTTCCCACCCGGTCGGAGTCACGGACGCCGGGCCGCCCCCCGTGCACGCGCCAGGGGCAAGTTGCCCGGTTTCGCGCGTGACCCCGCCCGCGCCTGACCCGTTGAACTCGGCATGAGAGACGCCCGGGAAAGGCCCGGGGTCCGTCCGTCACGACTCCAGGGAGCCCCCCGTGCCGCGCATGCTCGACGTCAGCGAGGACGTACGCGCCGAGATCGGCGACGAAGAAGCCGACCGGCTGCTCGCCGGCGACAACGCCCCGGGCAGCTACGACTGCACCTCCTGCCGCACGCCGGGCGACTCCGAGCAGGAGCGCACCAGCACGGTGCTGTTCGTCGGCGAAGAGACCGCGGTCCTCGCGTTCGCCCACGCCAGCTGCATCCCCTCGCAGATCGTCCGGGTCTCCGAGGAGCAGCTCCAGGGGGCCGTCGCCTCCATCGCCGCCGCCGACGAGGCCGACGCGCTGTCCGCCGCCCACCCCGAGCAGGCGGTGCTGGGCGTCACCAGCGGTCTCGTCCTGATCGACGGCGAGCTGCACCCGGCGCTGGTCGTCGAGCCGACGGCGCCGGTGGCGCGCCCCGGCTCGGGCGGCCTCACCGACGAGTTCCTGTCGCTCCTCACCGAGCAGGGCTTCCAGCCGGTCGCCGACCTGAACACCAAGCCGGCCGCGCTGCCCGGCTGGTCGGTCCTGGTCGCCATGGGCCAGCTGCACTCGGTGCTCCAGCCGGGCGCCGGCGGCACCGGCCAGAGCGCCTGGTGGCAGGCGCACCAGCCGCTCCAGGTGACCGAGGGCTGGCGCGCGGCGGCCAACAAGTCGCACACGGTGCTGGTCTTCGCCGCGCCGGTCGGCTCCATCGGCCAGCAGCCGCGCGAGGACCTGCTGCGGGACGCCCTGGAGAAGGCCGCGGTGAACGGGCGCCTGGTCGCCGCCGCGATGCCGCTGGCCGGTACCTGATGGACGAGGGACGTCCGGGGATAGGGCCGGCGCGTCCGCGGCGGGTGCCGACCGTGCCGCGCCCCCGGCAGGCCGCTCTTTCGGAGAGCCGCCCGCATCCGACGGTCGGCGGGGTCGTTGGCACCTACGTGCACGCATACGACCCTTTCCCCCAGCCGTATCCGAGTCCGATCCCCGGCATGCGCCCGGCGCAGGACGTCCCGGCCGGATTCTCGGCGACGCCGATCTTCGATGCCCTGTACTCGGAGTACCGCCGGTCGTTCCGCACGCTTCCGGGTGACCGCAGCGGTGAGGAGGAGCTGGCGTTCCGGGCGTTCGGGACGGCGCTGAGCACGGGCCTGTCGGGCTTCACGGGGCTCCACGGCCAGCCGTACGCGGCCTATCCGTCGGCCTGGGCGGCGCAGCAGCACCCTCCGCAGGCGGCGCTGCCGCCGGGGCCGCGCAGAGGCATCTGAGCGGTCCGCGGGAGACGGCCGAGGGCCGGAGTCGTCCGGGACGACTCCGGCCC